>JANYHL010000076.1 GCA_025359085.1 Gammaproteobacteria bacterium | reverse complement strand
TGAACGTGCGCATGCTGGCAGCGAAAGCGGCTGACGGTAGGCAGGTGTGCTGGTTTGGCGGCGGCATGGACCTGACGCCGTATTACGGTTTTGAAGAAGATGCGGTGCATTTCCACACCACCTGCCAAGCCACGCTGGCGCCGTTTGGTGACGACAAATACCCGCGCTTCAAGACCTGGTGTGACGACTACTTTTATCTAAAACACCGCGCCGAACCGCGCGGCATCGGTGGCATCTTCTTTGACGATTTTTCGGAACTCGGTTTTGAGAGCAGTCTGGCCATGATGCAGGCCGTCGGCGATTCATTTTTGAAGGCCTACTTGCCGATTGTCGAGCGTCGCAAAGATACAGTTTATGGCGAGCGCGAGCGCGAATTCCAGCTTTATCGGCGCGGCCGCTACGTCGAGTTCAACCTGGTGTGGGACCGTGGCACGCACTTTGGCCTGCAATCGGGCGGACGCACGGAATCCATTTTGCTGTCGATGCCCCCGCTGGCCAGCTGGTCGTATCAGAACGTGCCCGCCGCAGGCACGCCAGAGGCAGAGTTGTACACCCGCTTTCTGGTGCGCCGGGATTGGGTTTGAGGTGAGACGCATCGGTGTCTTTGGCGGTGCGTTTGACCCCCCGCATGTGGCCCATGCGGCGCTGGTCAAGACGGCGCTGGCCGAGTTGCAACTTGATGAGCTGCGTGTGGTGCCGACCGGCCAAGCCTGGCACAAGACGCGGGCTCTGAGCCCAGCGCCGCACCGCCTCGCCATGGCGCAACTGGCCTTTGCTGAGCTGCCCCAGGTGGTGGTTGATGCGCGAGAAATCGAGCGCGTTGGCCCGAGCTACACCGTGGACACTTTGCGTGAGTTCAAGGCGATGTGGCCAACGGCCGATTTTTTTTTGATTCTGGGCGAAGACCAGGCGCAAGCGCTACCCCATTGGCATCACTGGCAAGCGATTTTGGAACTTGCTATAATTTGCGTAGCTACTCGCGCTTATACGACGGGGGCTAGAGCCAGATTTGATCTAGAAACTACGCATAAATCGAGATTTCGGCGATTGCCGATGCCAGCTTTGGATGTCAGCGCGACCGATATTCGGGCCCGAATTGCTGCACATCTAAGCGTTGCCGATCTGGTTTTTCAGCCGGTTGCGCGTTATATTGCCCACCACCACCTTTACCAAACTGCTTGATGACTACCACTACCTCCTCCACTATCGTCAAAAAAGACATCCAAAAACTCCAGCGCGTCATTGTTGATGGCCTCGAAGACGTCAAGGCTCAGGATATTGTGGTGTTCGATACCGAACACCTGTCCGCCTTGTTTGAGCGGGTCATCATTGCCTCGGGCACGTCGAATCGGCAAACCAAAGCGCTGGCCGCCAGCGTGCGTGATGCCGTGCGCGATGCCGGTTTTGCCAAGCCGCGCATGGAAGGCGAGACCAATGGCGAGTGGATCATCGTGGATTGCGGTCAAGCCGTGGTGCATGTGATGCAACCCAATTTTCGGCAGTACTACAACCTCGAAGAATTGTGGGGCGACAAGCCAGTGCGTCTCAAGTTTGGCGCGGTGAAACCGGTGGTGAAAGAAACAGTCAAGCCGGTCAAAGAAGTGAAAACCGTTAAGTCAGCGGCTCAACCGATAGCGGATATCAGGCGCTCCAACGCCGCCAAGAAGGGCGTGGCCGAGGCTTTCCCCTCCAAAGCGCAACTGCAAAAAGCGGCGCTGGCGGCCAAGTCGGCGGCAGCAAAAGTACCTGCCAAGAAAGTAGCCGCCAAGAGAGCGCCCGTCAAAGTGAGCGCACCAGTCGTCGAGCCCAAAGTCGCTCCCAAGGCGGCTCCCAAGACCACTTCCAAAGCGGTGTCAAAAGTCGCGGTCAAGAAAGTCATCGTCAACGACCCGGCAAAAAAAGTCACTGTGAAAAAAGTGCCGCTCAAAGCCACCGTCGCCAAGAAAGCACCCGCTAAAAAAGCACCGGCCAAAAAGACGGCCGTGCGCAAAGCCTGACGGATTTTTGTGCGGCTGGTGATTGTTGCGGTCGGCCAGCGCGTGCCGGACTGGGCGCAAACGGCGTGGGACGACTACGCCAAGCGCTTTCCCTACGAGATCAAGGTTGAACTCAAAGCCGTCAAGACCGAGCCGCGTGGCTCCAAGACGGTGGAGACTTTGGTGGCGGCCGAGCGTGCGCGCATAGAGGCAGCACTGCCCAAAGGTTGCCGCATGGTGGTGCTGGACGAACGCGGCACGGCGTTGACCACGGTGGCGCTGGCCGCGAAGCTGCAGCACTGGCAATTGGAGAGCGACGACGTGGCGCTGGTCATTGGTGGGCCGGATGGACTGGACCCGGCGCTGAAACAGGCCGCCCATGAGCGCATCCGCCTGTCCGACCTGACGTTGCCGCACGCCATGGTGCGGGTGCTGCTGATCGAGCAGTTGTACCGTGCCTGGTCGATCAATGCCAACCATCCCTATCATCGTGAGTAGTTTCAGTGAGTAAGTTCATTTACCTGGCGTCGCAAAGCCCACGGCGCAGCCAGTTGCTGGCGCAGTTGGGAGTGCACCATGAGCTGCTTTTGCCTGACGCTGACGAAGACGCCGAAGCGCTGGAGGCCGTGTTGCCCAACGAGGCGCCCACCGCTTACGTCAAACGGGTGACGCAACTGAAGCTGGACGCAGCGTTGCAGCGATTGAAGCGCCGGGGTTTGCCGCCCGCACCGGTGCTTTGCTCGGATACCACAGTGGCGCTGGGGCGCCGGATTTTTGGCAAACCGGCGGATGCCGCAGACGCCGTGCGCATGCTGAAGGAACTCTCCAACACGACGCACCGCGTCTTGACCGCTGTCGCGCTGGGCACGGCTCGTCAACGTGAGCAGGTACTGTGCGCGTCGCGCGTGACTTTCGCGGCCCTGAGTGCGGGTCAAATTCAAGCGTATGTCGCATCGGGTGAGCCCCTGGGCAAGGCCGGTGCCTACGCCGTGCAGGGCAGGGCGGCGGCGTTGATCGCGCACATGAGCGGCAGCTACTCTGGCATCATGGGCCTCCCGATGTTTGAGACGGCAAAGTTGCTGCAATCATTCGGTATGGATGTAAGCTTGCGGGACAGTCCGAAGCGAGCGTAGCCCTGTATTCAACTAATTAAGCCCTATGCAAGAAGACATACTGATCAACTGGTCGCCACAGGAAACCCGGGTTGCCATTGTTGAAAACGGTGCCCTGCAGGAATTGCATGTTGAGCGCACGCTGGAGCGTGGCCTGGTGGGCAATGTCTATCTGGGCAAGGTCGCTCGCGTGTTGCCGGGCATGCAGTCGGCGTTTATCGACATCGGACTGGAGCGCGCTGCGTTTTTGCATGTCGCCGACGTCTGGCACCGCCAACCCGAAGGTGAGCCCCCGAGCATGGTGCGCAACACGCAGCCGCAAATTCCGATTGAAAAGCAGGTGTTTGAGGGCCAAGCGCTGCTGGTGCAAGTAATCAAGGACCCGATTGGCACCAAAGGCGCGCGGCTGTCCACGCAGATCAGCATTGCCGGGCGCATGCTGGTTTTCTTGCCACAGGATGACCATGTCGGGGTGTCGCAAAAAATTCCGCAAAACCAGCGCGACGAACTGCGCGCGCGCTTGCAGCTGCTGGTGGGCGCCGAAGGCGGTGGTTTTATTTTGCGAACCAATGCAGAAGACGCGTCTGACCTTGAGCTGTCGGAGGATATTGGCTATTTGCGCAAAGCCTGGGCTCGCATCAAGGGTGCCTCGGTGCGGCTGCCCCCTTTGTCGCTGTTGCACCAGGATTTGAATTTGTTGCAACGGGTGTTGCGCGATCTGGTGGGTGAAAACACCCAAGCCATCAAGGTCGATTCACGGGAACAGTTTGAAGCGCTGAAGTCCTTCGGTCTTGAATTCATGCCGGCCGCCGCCGGGAAGTTGCAATACTACAAGGGCGAACGACCGATCTTTGACCTGTATGCGATTGACGAAGAAATTGCCAAGGCGCTGGGGCGCCGGGTTGAGCTGAAGTCAGGCGGTTATTTGATTGTGGACCAGACCGAAGCCTTGACCACGGTGGATGTGAACACCGGCGGCTTTGTCGGAACGCGCAATTTCGACGAGACCATTTTCAAGACCAACCTGGAAGCCGCGCAGGCAATTGCACGGCAGCTGAGGCTGCGCAACCTGGGCGGCATCATCATCGTGGATTTCATTGACATGGTGCGTGAAGACCATCGGGAGGCGGTGTTGGCGGAAATTCGTAAACAGTTGTTGCACGACCGCGTCAAGACCATGGCTGGCGGGTTCTCGCAACTCGGCCTGGTCGAGATGACACGCAAACGCACCCGTGAATCGCTGGCGCACATGCTGTGCGAACCGTGCCCCACCTGCACCGGCAAAGGCATCGTCCAAACCGCGCGCACCGTGGCCTACAACATTTTTCGCGAAATTTTGCGCGAGGCTCGCCAGTTCAACCCGCGCGAATTTCGGGTGATAGCGTCACCCAAGGTGATTGAGCTGTTTCTGGATGAAGAAAGCCAGCACCTGGCGGGCTTGAGTGAATTCATTGGTAAACCGGTGTCGTTGCAGAGCGAGAGTGCGATAGGGCAGGAGCAGTACGATATTGTGCTGCTTTGACTGGGCCAGAAGAAAGCGGCTTACCCACTATGGGTACCGGAGACAATCGAAGATCAAAAAAACCCTACCGAATAACGTAATCCTAATTCATGAAAAAAGTTTTTATTACCGAGTATGTTGGCCTCAGCACACGGCTGGAAGCGCTGGCAATGGCCTTCATGATCTCGGAGTATTTTGGCCATGAGGTATGCCTCGATTGGCGTGAGCTCGATGCGCTGCACGTGGTCGGAGCGCGCAGACGCGGTCGTGGGTTGTTGGGTCGGCTTAACAGCCTCAAGCTACTCGGTGACGCCTCGGAAGGCTTCGACCGCATCCAAAATCACGCCAACGTTAACCTGCGCACCCATCACGGTCCGCACCATCTGCTGCGCAAACTGTACCTGCCAACGGCCCAGCGCGTGAAGCTGCGCCCGGACCTGATCGCAGTGATACGCGACACGTTCAGCCGGTACGAGAACCGTCCGCTGGTGGGTGTGCACATTCGGCGTGGCGACTTTCCATTGATCAGCCCGGACATGTTCGATGTGAATGCCGTCGCCTGGCCCGCCGTGCCCGATTGGTGGTACGAGCATGTGATGAGGCAGATTCAGCAGGCTGTGCCCAATGTGGTCTTTTTTGTGTCGTGTTCAGGAAGCCTCGACGCTTTCCCCAACCTGCAGAAAAACTTTGATATCTTTGACATGCCCGCTGAATCTCCATATACACATTTTGGCGCTGGCCATGTCTCAGCCCGTCACCCCGCTGCCGACCTGTTTTCGCTTGGCTGCTGCGACACGCTGATCGGTTCACCTTGTTCTACTTTCACTCACTATGCGGCCAACATGCTTGGGCGTCCCACCCAGATTTTCGTGCCACCGGCACACAAAATTTTTAAATCTCAGCCGGAGTTCTCGAAGGTCAGCCTGCATGGTCATGGCGCCGCCGACTGGTACACCGCCTGTCGCACCGGGCAGGGCCTGGAGACGGTGACAGACGCTGGCTCATTACAGATCACGAACGGTGCGTTCGTGGACTGGATGTGACGGCATTCGTGTTCAAGGTGTTGCACTGGGGTTTACAGAGTCGCCACCGACTTCGCTTTTCATCAGCAAGTCGGTGTCACCGCAGAGTGAAAGCGCCATGGGGAAAGAGCCATACGATATTGTGCTTTTGTAGGCCGCATGGCCTTATTGTCTGATGCCAAATCTTCTCACCGCCAATCTGTCGTCAATTCCCATTCTGATGTACCACCAGATTGAGACTGCGCCGCCCAAGGGTGCCGTCTTTCGAAGCCTGTACGTCTCACCCGGCGACTTCGCCCGCCAGATGGCTTTATTGGACCTGCTGAGCTACCGTGGCCTTTCCATGTCGGAATTGATGCCCTATTTGATGGGTAAGCAGACGGGCAAAGTGGTGGGCCTCACGTTTGATGATGGGTACCTGAACAATTTGACCAATGCCTTGCCGGTTCTGAGTCGACACGGTTTTTCGTCGACCTGTTACGCGGTAAGCCAGCAACTCGGCAAGACCAACGAGTGGGACCGCAAGGTTGGCATCGCGCAAACACCGCTCATGAATGCCTCGCACCTGCGGCAGTGGGTGGCGGGTGGGCAGGAAGTGGGGGCGCATACCCGTCATCATGTGCGCCTGACGCAAACCGATATGTCGACCTCCATGGAGGAAATTACCCTGTGCAAGTCGGAACTGGAGCGTATGACGGATTCCCCCGTGCGGCATTTTTGTTATCCCTATGGCGACTACACGGCAGATCATATGGCAATGGCGCGCGCGGCTGGTTTTGACTCCGTGACCACTACGCAGCGCAGCCGTTGCCAGGCGCAGGAGGATACGATGCAATTGCCGCGGATACCGGTCGTTCGTTCCACCAGTCTGCTCTTGCTGTGGCTTAAGGTGGCGACACGCTACGAAGATCGGCGGCGCGTGTGACATCGACGGCACAGGGGCGCAGCGAGACGCCGTGCCAGTCAGTTTCTGAGCCAGCGGTGCCGCCTGGAGTTGAAAAGCGCCTGCGTATCGCCGTGCTGAATCGGGTTTTTTCACCTACCGGTGGTGGAGCGGAGCGGTACTCCATCGCATTGGTGGAGCAGTTGGCGCAACGCCACGAAATTCATGTCTTTGCCCAGCAGATCGACCATCAATGGCCGGGTGTCACCTACCATCGGATTTCTGCACCATTTCTCAAGCCGCGCTGGATCAACCAGCTCTGGTATGCCACAGCGACGTGGTTGGCCACGCGTCAGGGTTTTGATGTCGTGCATTCGCATGAGAATACGTGGCACGGGCAGGTTCAGACCGTGCATGTTTTGCCAGTGAAGTACAACCTGTTTCATGGGCGAACAGGTTGGCGATTGGTGATGCGTTGGATGAAGGTGTTGACGAGCCCGCGTCTGCTGGCCTATCTCTGGCTGGAACATGTGCGTTTTTCAGGCCGGCACAGTCGCTGCATCGTCGTCACATCCAACGTTCTGATGACCCAGATGGCCAACACGTATCCTGTAACCGCTCGCGCACTGAGGGTTGTGGCGCCAGGTGTCGCGATAGTAGGCGATAGGGCGACACCGGCACTGCAACTCGCGGCGCGTCAAAGATTGGGTTTGCCCGAAACTGGGTACGGCATTCTGTTTGTGGGGAATGATTATCGGAAGAAGGGGTTGGAGACTCTGTTCAGGGCATTGCGGCAGCTACCCAGCAACGCCTGGCTGGCCGTTGTGGGTAATGCTTCGCAAATTCCTGAATTTTGGGCGCAAGCGAAGGCGGCTGACATTGAGAGTAAGGTTATTTTTCTGGGCGCCTTGAATGATGTCCACGACGCCTATGTTGCGTCGGATTGCCTGGCACATCCGACGCTTGAAGACACCTTTGCCATGGTGGTGCTCGAAGCCATGGCACACGGACTGCCTGTCGTTGTGAGTGACGAGCGGCATTGCGGAATATCGGCGCTTCTGACGAACGGAGTGAACGCGTTGATTCTCGACGACCCTAAAGACACAAAAAAACTTTCAAGAGCCTTGGATCAACTGCTTCAAGATGATTTACTGCGGCACCGTTTAGGTGAAGCCTCAGTAGCTTTTGCTCGTTTGCATCAGTGGCCAGCGATAGCTCGCCAGCAAGAAGAGATTTATTTTTCCGTATGCAAGGCCGCCAGTTGCGTTGCGACAGGTTCTTCGTGCAACTCAAGCTCGTAGAGTCGTGCGCATTGGTCAATAGGTTGGGTCGACTGGCTGTGTGTTCCCGTTTCAACAATGCGACCCGCGTTCATGACGACAATTCGTCGGGTGTGGTGCACGGTAGCGAGCCGGCGCGCGACTACAACTGACATGCCCGCACAGATCAAGTACGATCACAGCTTGGCAAGATTAAGTTCTGTCAAAGTGCTTATCTGCTTTTGCAAGCCGCCATCGGTTGAACCTAAAAATACTTTTTTTAGAATCAATCGGGTGCTGTTGGGACTGAACAATGCGCTCAAAAAAATTAAGCAGCTTGTTTTCTTCAAACAGTGGGTTTGGCTGGTCCTGTCTTATCCAGGGCTGGCGCATCATTTCTGTGTATTTAATTTCATTCTGATCAAGTTCAATGATCTTCTCGATGAGCGCTTCATCTGAATTGAAGTTGGCAAGATTTAGAAAGCTGTCCGGATTGAAGTTGTTGCTGACAAGCGGGTCGCCCCAATAAATAGGGAGTGTTCTGGCTTGCATGGCATTAACGAGTTTTTCAGTGGTATAGCCAGGCACCGAATTATTTTCAAAGCAGATATGAAATTTATACGGCCGAAGAAATTCAATTTTGTTATCGTAGCCCGGCGGAATTGGTCCGCCGACGTTATTTAGTCCTTTGCCGGCGGAGTCCACATGTTTATAGCTAGAGAGTTTGTGGAAAAAATTGACCCGCTTTTTTACCGTTTTGTCTGCGTAGCCAGTGATGAAGGCGCAGAACTTGGTTTTTGATTTAACGATCTCTGTGGCATCTTCAGCCTTCTTCAATAGCGAATTTGGATCGGCCAAGGTGACATAGTTGGGCAATCTGTAATGACGGTCATTTTCGAGATAGTGAAACGAAAGTGCATAGTCACACCTGTCAAAGTCTGGCATCCAGCATTCTTCGGTGTAGTAAATTTTTACGCAGTTATGCAGGCGGTGAATATGGCCGTAATCGGAATAAATTACATAGTCCGGCTTGTCGCAAAGATTAACCGTGAAGCGCTTCGAAAGAAGCCGCACAAAATAATTGTCGGTTTTTGAAAAGCCAATTGGGAAGTCGCAAAAGTCGATATTGAGTTTCAATTGCCCACCCTTTGTTGAGTCTTGATTGTAAGTGGCAGCCAATCACACATCATCCGATGCAGCCAAGTGTGCCCTTTGGGCATAAAGATCACCTTTAAATCATCGTCAACACAATTGCCATCGTACGTTGTCTCAGAGAGAATCGCCACAGCACCACCCTCAATATCAATCTGGAGGTACATAAGGATGGGGAATGCTCATCCCTGCAACCTGCTCAGGTTGGCGTAATAGCCGCCAGCACGCAGCAGCTCGGTGTGGGTGCCGGTCTCAACGATGCGCCCTTGGTCCAGTACCAGAATGCAATCAGCGTGTTCAATGGTGCTGAGCCGGTGGGCGATGACCAGTGTGGTTCGATTTTTCATGAGGACGGCGAGTGCGGCCTGCACCTGACGTTCGGATTCTGTATCGAGCGCCGAAGTGGCTTCGTCGAGTATCAGAATGGGCGCGTCCTTGAGCAAGGCACGTGCAATCGCTAGGCGTTGACGTTGACCGCCGGAGAGCTTGGCGCCATTTTCGCCGATGGGCGTGTCCAGGCCATTGGGCAACTGCTCAATAAAGTCCCACGCGTTGGCCGCGCGCGCGGCCCTGATCACATCATCCCGACTGCAGGTCTGGAGTGATCCGTAGGCAATATTGGCTCCGACGGTATCGTTAAAAAGTATGACATTCTGGCTGACTAGCGCGATGTTTTGGCGCAGGCTGGCCAGCGTGAAGTCATTGATGTCAATACCGTCAACCAAGACTCGGCCTGATGTGACAGGGTAGAAGCGCGGAATCAAGGCGCTGATCGTGCTCTTGCCGCCGCCAGAAGCGCCAACCAGTGCCACGGTTTGGCCTGCAATAATCCGGAAACTGATGTCACTCAAGGCAAATCGCTCTGTGCTCAGGTAACGAAGGCTGACATGGTCAAAGCAGATGTCCCCTTTGCTGCGCAGCAACTGCCGCTTGCCGCAGTCGTCTTCCTGCGCTGCGTCCAGCAGTTCGAAGATGCTCTCCGATGCGGCCAGGCCGCGCTGGATTGTCGGGTTCACGGTCGCGAGTTGCTTGACTGGGGAAATCAGCATCAGCATGGCTGTGATGAACGAGATGAAGCTACCCGCTGATGCGCCAGCCTGACCCGTAGACTGGCTCAAAGCCAGGAAAGCAATGACCGCAATCGCCACCGATGCAGCGATATGCGTGATGGGCGTCATCGCCGACGCAGGAATGGCTTCACGCATCTGTGCACGGCGGAATTGTTCCGTGGCCTCAAAGAATTGTTTTTGTTGCCGCTCCTGCCCCCCAAAGATCTTGACCACCTGCTGGGCCGAAATTGTTTCCTCAATGGTGTGCGAGATGAAGCGCATCGCCTGCAGGCTTTTTTGGCTTGCCGCCCTCATTCGTTTGCTGAACGATTTAACGGTGAAGGCAATCACGGGTCCGAGGGCCAAAGTGATGAGCGTCAACTTCCAGTCCAGGTAGATTAAATATCCTATCAGAGCCACGGCCGTCAGTGATTCCCGCACCAACGTAATCAGGGCGCTGGTAGCCGCATCGGTTACGTTGCTCACGTCGTACACCAGCCGCGAGATCATCTGTCCCGCCGAATGCTCGTCATAGTGATGGGTCGGCAGCGCGAGGAGTTTGGTAAACATGGTTCGCCGCAGGTCGGTGACCAGCCGACTTGAAATCCACATCATCAAGTAGCCGGTGCAATAAACAATGACACTTCTCACCAGGAACAAAGTCACAATGCCCATGGGTATGAGCCAAACCATTCGCGCGTCTTTGGCTTGAAAACCGTTGTCCAGAAGGTATTTCATGATGGCCGGAAACACAGGCTCAGTAGCCGCAGTTCCCACCATTCCTATGACCGCTAGAAAAACTGCTTTCCAGTAGGGCCGCACATATGACAGCAACCGGGCATACAAGGCACGATTACTCAGAGAAATCGGTTTTGTCATTTGTCGATTTGCCTGGGCGCCTGCCATTGGGCGCCTTTTTGAATCTCGACGGCTTTCACGTAGCGATAAAAAGTTCCCTCGAAACTTTGAAGTGCGATGACAAAACCGGCCCAGCCATCCATAAATCCAAGCTTGAATAGGTAGTGCTTCACAAACGCCCAAATGCCATGAGACAAGGCGCTACCCATCGATAGCCGACGTTCCGCAATGCGCTGTGCCCCCAATGTGGAGTAGCGGTTGGCTTTGTGCATCACCTCGCTCATATTCTTGAACGGGAATTGCCAAATCGCACTTTTGAGATGACCAACGGGCTTTGACGTGTTGAGCAGGTAGCCCTCATGCACCGCCTTTTGATCGTAGCTCATGTGACCTTTGCGAAACAACTGTGGCTGACGATAGTTGGGGTACCAGCCTGAATGTTTGATCCAGCGTCCCATAAAAAAATTGCGCCGGGGTACACGATAAACGTCGGCTGAATTCGGATCGCTCATGAGGCGACGAATCTCCATTGCGACTTCTTCAGTGCATCTCTCGTCTGCATCGAGACTGAATATCCATTCATGAGAACAGGCTGCAATGGCCTGATTGCGTAGATCGCCAAATCCTTTGAAGTCGACCTGAACTACCCTGGCACCAAGACTGGTGGCAAGTTCAGGAGTACCGTCTGAACTCCAGGAATCCACCAACACAATTTCGTCTGCCCAACGAGCGCTTTCAATGGTCGCTGTGACTTTTTCGACTTCGTTGTAGGCAATTATGTATACAGATATCTTGCTCATTGGCGTTGGTTGTACTTGAAGATAGTTGCGACTGGGCTACGTAAGTAGACCGCGTTAGGCGAGATGACTTGTGGTAGTCTAGTTTAAGATGGCCATGAGGTCTGGAACTGGGGTCCAGGTAGCTGCTTCAAGGTGTTCGTAAACGCGTGTCAATGACGATATTGTCATTGTGAGGCTGGGATAAAATACAAATGATGAAAAAGCGGATTTTGTTATGTTTGTTGGTGGGTATGACTTGTCTTCCGGTCCTGGCACAATTTCGCGTCGAAGTCTCCGGTGTAGGCCTAACGCAGTTGCCAATCGCAGTCTCGGCCTTTCGCGGTCAAGACAGCGTACCGCAAAAAATTGCTGCCATCGTCCAGGCCGACTTGGAGCGCAGCGGGCAGTTTCGCGGTGTTGATACGGCTGGGGCGGCACTCGACGAGGGCACCCGACCCGATGTCGGTCTGTGGCGTCAAAAGGGGGCGGATTCCTTGGTCACTGGCAGCGTGAGCCGCTTGGCCGATGGTCGCTTCGACGTGCGCTTTCGCCTGTGGGATGTCGTGCGGGGACAGGATCTCGGTGGTCAGAGCTACGCAGTGACCCAAGCAGATTTGCGTCTTTCAGCGCATCGCATCGCCGATTATATTTATGAAAAACTGACTGGCGACAAGGGTGCGTTTTCAACGCGTATAACCTATGTAACCAAGGTCGCCCAGCAGTATCAGCTGTGGGTGGCTGATGCTGATGGTGAAAATGCCCAGTCGGCACTGGCCAGCCCAGAGCCTATCATTTCGCCAGCTTGGTCGCCCAACGGCAGTCAAATCGCCTATGTGTCGTTTGAATCGCGCAAGCCGGTTGTCTACACCCACGACGTGGCCACGGGCAAGCGCCGACTGATTGCCAATTTCAAGGGTTCCAACAGTGCGCCGGCCTGGTCGCCGGACGGGCGCACGCTGGCCGTCACGCTGAGCCGCGACGGTGGCTCCCAGCTCTACGCCATCGATGCTGGCGGCGGAGAGCCGCGCAGACTGGCTCAAAACAGCAGTATCGACACCGAACCGGTCTTTACACGCGACGGGAAAAGCCTTTATTTTGTCAGCGACCGAGGCGGCGCACCGCAAATCTACAAAATGCCAGCAACCGGCGGCGCTGCGGAGCGAGTGACTTTTACCGGTACTTACAACATTTCTCCTGCCATCAGCTCCGACGGTCGTTGGCTGGCCTACATTTCCCGGGTGAGTGGTGCCTTCAAACTGCATGTCATGGAGCTTGCGAGCGGCGCGGTGACCGCGATTACCGACACGACGGCAGACGAAAGTCCCAGCTTTGCACCGAACAGTCGCTTGATTGTTTATGCAACCCAGAGCCAGGGCCGGGAGGCACTCATGACGACAACAGTGGACGGTAAACTCAAAGCGCGTCTGGCGGGCCAAAATGGCGATATTCGAGAGCCGGACTGGGGTCCATTTCAGAAGCAATAATTGAATAAGGACAATTTGATGAAACGTATTTTTTTGATTCTCGCTGTCGCCGCCTTGATGGCGGGCTGTGGTACCACCACAAACCTTGACGAGGTGCCGGTTGTGGACAAGACGGGGACGTCGATGCTGCCGCTTGGCGCTGATGGTGCCGGGAGCGCGGTTGGCAAGGGCGATGTGACCACAGTGGATGTTGGTGCTGCGTCGCAAAATGTGGCCATTGTTGGGGGGACGCGGGTGGTCTATTTTGATTACGATAGCTATGTGATCAAGCCTGAGTTCCAGTCTGTGATCGAGGTCCATGCCCGTTATCTCAAGGCTGACAAGGGTCAAAAAGTGGCGATCGAGGGACACACCGATGAGCGCGGTGGTCGGGAATACAACCTGGCGCTGGGGCAGAAGCGGGCCGAGGCGGTGCGCAGTGCGCTGGGTCTGCTCGGTGTTGCCGACAGCCAGGTTGAAGCAGTCAGTTTCGGCAAGGAGAAGCCAGCCGTTCAAGGCGGCGATGAGGCTGTAATGGCCAAAAATCGGCGTGCAGAAATTAGATATCGTTAATCGTTTTTGTGACTGATACTGTGAAAATATTTCATCGAGTGCTTGCGCTTGTCTTGTTTGGCTTAGGCGCGACAGCGGCCACTGCGGGCTTGTTCGATGACGAGGAGGCGCGCAGAGCCATCCTCGACTTGCGTCAGCGTATCGACGCCGTTCGCATGGAGTCAGCGCAAGGTGTGAGCCGTGTCAACGAAGACACGGCTTCGTTTCGGCGCAGCCTGCTTGACCTGCAAAGCCAGATGGAAACTCTTCGTGCCGATGTGGCAACGCTGCGGGGCTCGAATGAACAATTGGTGCGTGATGTCGCGGAGTTGCAGCATCAACAGAAGGACACAGCCCAAGGGGTGAATGATCGCCTGCGCCAGTTTGAGCCCACCAAAGTCACCGTTGACGGTCGAGAGTTTAGGGCTGAACCGGCGGAAAAACGTGATTTTGAAGCAGCATTGGCCATGTTCAGAAAAGGTGATTTTTCTGCGGCACAAAGCGTTTTTCTGGAGTTTATCAAGCGTTATCCAACATCGGGGTATGGCACGTCAGCGTTGTTTTGGCTTGGCAATGCGCAGTATGCGACTCGCGATTACAAAGAGGCCATGATCAACTTTCGCTCCCTGATTGCCAAGGAGCCCGAGCATGTGCGGGCGCCCGAGGCAGTGTTGTCCATCGCCAACTGCCAGATTGAACTCAAGGACACGCGCGGTGCCCGAAAAACACTCGACGATCTGGTCAAGGCCTATCCTCAGTCAGAGGCGGCCATGGCCGCCAAAGAGCGACTGTTGCGTCTTAAATAACGTTGCGACAGGAGATAAGGTCTGGCATGACTATGGATCGACGCTTTGCGGGATTGGCGCGTCTGTATGGTGTCTTGGGGGCGCAACGCATCGCTGACGCACACGTGGCCGTGGTTGGTATTGGCGGTGTCGGATCCTGGGCCGCGGAGGCGCTGGCCCGTAGCGGGGTGGGGATGTTGACGCTGGTTGATCTCGACCACGTCGCCGAGTCCAACATCAATCGTCAAATTCATGCGGTTGAGGCAAGCATAGGGCAAGCCAAGGTGTTAGCGATGCGGGACCGCATTCATTCGTTTAATCCGGCCTGCCAGGTAACGTGTGTTGAGGAATTCGTGGAGCCGGGGAACTGGCCCACGCTGTTACCTCGGGGTGTCACTGCCGTCATTGATGCCTGTGATCAGATGAAGGCGAAAACGGCCATGGCGGCGTGGGCGCAAGACACCCAAACCCTTTTTATCTCGGTCGGTGCGGCCGGGGGCAAGCGTCAAGCGCATCTGGTTGATATTGATGATCTTGCGCAGACAACCCACGACCCTTTGCTGGCCCAGTTGCGCTACCGTTTACGCAGGGCGCATGATGCGCCGCGTCAAGGCAGAAAAATGGGGGTGACCTGCGTTTTCAGTCGAGAGGCGGTGAAGGCGCCCGATGCCTCTTGTGCAGTCGAAGGTGATGGCACGCTCAATTGTCATGGGTACGGCTCGGTAGTCAGCGTGACTGCTACTTTTGGTCAGTGTGCCGCAGGCTGGATTCTTGATCGAATCGCGGGTTAATCCTGCGGCGCTGTCTTTACTTGAGGTCGGCGGCGATCACGTTGACGATCCGTTGCGCATTGGCCGATGTATCGGGCTTTCCGCTGGCGTCCAGCACCGATACGGTGGTTGATGTTCCCTGGCTGACGACCGCGATGCGGTATTTCAATGGCGCTTCATCGGCTTTCGATGCGCCAAAAAGTTTACTCAGGAAGCCTGGCTCTGCCTTGTCGGCGGTAGGGGCGACATAGCGGACAAAGTAAATGCCCTGGGCGCGATCTCGATCCTCAACGGTGAACCCAGTACGATCGAGCGACAAACCAACACGGCGCCAGGCGCGGTCGAAACCGTCGTCGATTTGAACCACAGGTTGCCCGTTGACTGCCGTAGCGCGCGAGTTGCTCGGGTTGACACCCGCCTCCAACAATGCCTTGGACTGCTCCTGGCTCACCCCCAGCTTGACCATCAGGCGGCGCAAAAACTCGGCTTCAAGCTCGGGGTCAGCGGCGCGGGGTTGCCATACTGTTGTGTCTTTGGCGCTACTGTTGTACGTCTCAATCATGCCCCGATGACTGATGAAAATATCGGTGCCACCGTTCGCATTGCGCTCCAGTCGCGTGCGAAATTTGTCGCGTTCACCGGTTGAATACAGGGAATCAAGTACCTTGCCCAGCGTATTGCGAATAAAGTCTTGTGGAATTTTGGCCCGGTTTTCGGCCCAGTCGGTTTCCATAATGCCCAGATTGGCTTGGTCAATGGCCAGAAGAAAACCATTTTCTTGCCAGAAATCGCGCACCGGCTCCCAAAGTTTGTCAGCCGAACGGTTGATCACCAACCAGCGTTGATTACCCGCTCGTTCAATATGCACATCACCCAGGGAGCTTGTTGCGGTCGGCACAGTTTGGTTTACTTGAGCCATTTGGAAGCTCGACGCCGACACGGGGGCACCAGGCACTGCATAACGGGTTTCGCGCGACAGTTGGGTCAAGTCTGGGGGCACTTCAAGCGATATGCCTTTACTGGCGCTTTTGTAGTTTATTTTGTCGCCATCGAGCACCGAGCATGCGGTCAGAGTCAGTGCAAGGCTTAAGAGTGAGAGTCTGGAAAAATGATTCACAAATAGGTTCCCAATGGTAATAAATAGTGGCAGGCCGCGTCGATTAAAGCAAACCGCTGGCGCGCAAAGCGTCCTCAAGCACCGCTTCGTTTGCGGGGGTCAAAGGTGTCATGGGCAGACGCAGGGTACCGCCGCACAGCTTAAGCCGCGCCACCGCCCACTTGACGGGGATCGGGTTGGACTCAATAAACAAATTTTTGTGCAAAGGCAGTAATTTGAACTGAATTTCCATGGCGCGTTTTGTGTCACCGTTCATCGCGGCCACGCATAGCTCGTGCATCAGTCGGGGGGCAAGGTTAGCCGTGACGCTAATGTTGCCATGGCCACCACACAACATCAGGGCAACCGCCGTTGGGTCATCACCGGAGTAAATGGCAAAGCCTTTGGGCGCTTCGCGAATCAACCACTGCGCTCGGTCAATTTGGCCGGTGGCTTCCTTGATGCCAACGATACCAGGCACCTGGGCCAGTCGCAGCACGGTGTCGTGAGCCATGTCTGCCACGGCACGACCGGGAACGTTATAAAGAATCATGGGCAGATCAACCGCTTCAGCAATCGCTTTGAAGTGCCGGTACTGACCCTCCTGGGTCGGTTTGTTGTAGTAGGGCACCACTTGCAGTTGGCAATCTGCGCCGACTTTTTTGGCGAATTGGGTTAGTTCGATCGCCTCGGCCGTGCAGTTGGCGCCGCAACCGGCCATGATCGGCACGCGTCCCGCCGCCTGTTCAACCGCGACGCGGATGATTTCACAGTGCTCCTGCACGTTGACCGTAGGTGATTCACCGGTGGTGCCGACCACGCCAATGCAGTCGGTGCCTTCCAAGATATGCCAGTCGATGAGTTTGCGCAGGGTGGGGTAGTCCACGCTGCCATCATCAAGCATGGGAGTGACAAGCGCCACGATGCTGCCCGTGATTTGGCTGGATGAGGATGTCATGTAAGAGCGGTAGTTAACGGTAAATCTGCATTCTACCTAGAGCGTGTATCGCGCTGGTGTCTGCCGGGTTACTTCACCTAAATCCGGTCGCACAGCGGCAATCCGTTGCACGAAGCGCGGCGGGTGATCTAAAAAACCGTCTTCAAAAGCCACGACGTGCATGCTTTTGAATGCTGTCAACAGCTCGTTCGGCCGCAACAAGAATTCAGGATTGGAGGGCTTGCCCACGGTTTTATGCTCTTGGGAAAATGTTTCATAGATCAACACGCCACCGGGCGCGACGCTTTGAGCTATAAGCTCAAACAGCGGCCGCCATAAGTAGTTGGTCACAATCACGGCACCAAATTGGCGGGCCTGACCATTGTGCATCAGTGGCCAGGGTTCGTTTTCGATATCGGCCAGCACTGCCTCGCCAAAATCGCTCGCTGTGCGTATTGCATCGGGTGAGCAATCAATGCCAGTAACCGTGTGGCCTTGTTCGGCAAACCATTGCAGGTGACGGCCTTGACCACAAGCGATGTCCAGTACCGAGCCAGGGTGCGCAACGAGGTGGGACCAGCGTTGCACCCAACTTGATGCAGGCGTCAGTCTATGCGTTGTGGCGGCTGAAAATGTAGCAAAAATGATGGATTTTTTCAAAAACAGCCCCAAACCTGACTGGCCAATGTGAATAAAAAATCAGGTCGGGTGTACAGCGCAAATACGGCCAACAGGAGGCAAATAGCGCCCGCATAGAGCAAAAATATTCGGCCGGGTTTCATGATGCCTTAAGTGTTCGGGTTCTTTCAGATGGTTTCAAGCGCGCTGCAGGGCTGGACTGCGAACAATTGAGGCTTCCTTGATTGGCAGATTGAACACTGCTGCCAGCACGCCGAGTCCGATGGCGATGTACCAGACCAGGTCATAGCTGCCCGTTCGGTCATACAAGTACCCGCCCAACCAGACACCCATGAACGAGCCGATTTGATGGCTGAAAAAAACAAAACCACTCAGCATGGACAGATGGGTCACACCAAAAATCTGCGCCACCGTGGCGTTGGTCGGCGGTACCGTGGAGAGCCACAGCAGCCCCATAATGCTGGAAAAAACATAGACATTCAAGGGTGTTAATGGCAGCAACAGAAACACGCTGATGGCAATTGCTCGGGCCAGGTAAATGAACGCCAAAATATTTTTCTTCTGCATCCGCTGCCCCAGCACGCCGGCGGCATAGGTACCAAAAACATTGAACAATCCAATCAGCGCGAGTGCGTAACCGGCCACTTGGGGTGACAGACCTTTGTCCCGTAAATAGCTCGGCATGTGCACTCCGATGAACACCACCTGGAAGCCGCAAACAAAATAACCTGCCATCAGCAATTGAAAGCTCGGGTATTTGAAAGCTTCTTTCAGGGCCTGAAGAATGCTTTGTTCACGTCGCGTGGCAAAGCTGCCGGTCAATGCCGGCTCGTGCAAACCCCACGCCAATGGTGCCATCATCAAGGAGGCTGCACCCAACACCAGTAAGGCTTCTTGCCAGCCCAAGCTGCCGATTAAAAAGCCCTCGGTCGGCACCATCAAAAACTGCCCGAACGACCCCGCTGCCGCTGCAACACCCATGGCCCAGGAGCGTTTGTGGGGCGCAATATTGCGGCCAATCACACCATAAATGACGGCGTAGGTGGTGCCAGCCTGTGCCATGCCGATCAACACGCCAGCGGTCAAGATAAAACCCAGCGGCGTGTTGGCAGTGGCCATGCCCACCAGCCCAAGCGCATACAACACGGCACCTGCCACAATGACCTTGAAGGCGCCAAACCGGTCAGCCAACATGCCGGCAAAAATACCAGTGAAACCCCAAACCAGATTCTGGATGGCAATGGCGAAGGCAAAAGTTTCCCGGCTCCAGTTCTGGCTTTGCGTGATCGGCTGTAACCACAGGCCAAAACCGTGACGTATGCCCATGGACATCGTCACGATCGCCGCGCCGCACAGCAGCATTTGAGTCATGGAAAGTTTGGGGGTGGCCATGGGCATCGGGTAGATTAATTTGGTTCAGACCGACTTCGGGTTTATCCGAGCACTTCGGCGCCATGGAGTGGGCAGCACATGTCGTTGCCCTGACTGCGTGCGTTTTGGACGTTAAAAAAGATTTACGGAGTAAATTCCGTGCCGTGCCGCGAAATGCGCACTAATCTGGCGCTGCGACAGTTGCCGTTTGACACAATTTGGTCGGAATAAATTTTCAGCGCAAGGTGGGTTCAAGTGAGGGTAAAGCCTCAAGCGTTGGCGTGTCGGGCAAGGTGGCCTGCACGCGACGGGCCCCGTCAAAACGATGGGTCCAGTAAGCCAAGCCCATGTCTTCCACCCGCACTTGAGAGCCTGGTTTGGGCGAGTGAATAAATTTTCCTCCACCGATGTAAATACCCACATGGCTGAAGGCGCGACGCATGGTGTTAAAAAACACCAAGTCGCCGGGTTGCAGGTCGGTGCGTTCAATTTTTTCGGTGGCTGCCGCTTGCTGCTCCGCTTTGCGCGGCAAGATCAAACCAATCGTTTGTTGATACATAGCCCGGACAAAACCGCTGCAGTCAAAGCCGGTTTCTGCCGTGTTGCCACCGCGCCGGTAGGGCACACCCAGAAACCCCATGGCCGTGAAGACCAATTCAGAGGCTTTCAAGCCCACCGACTGTCGGACCTGATCAATGCGTGTCAGCAAACCTTTGTCGATCAAGAGTTTATCCATGTCATCACTCGCCCCTGACGGACTGGCCTGCGCACTGGCAACAAACAAAAGAGCAATAAGGATCGTAAGGGTGGCTGAAATTCTCATGGCGGGCAGGATACTGGCAGTTCAAGCGATCTGTCAAGTCGAATTCGGTGACAGTCAGTGCCACGTCTTGCTTCGAGTGTGTGGGCCAATGCCGCGTCAACCGGCAGTGGCTCACCGCTCCAGCGTGCCGCCAGCAATTCGGCGCAGAGCACGGCAAAGCTCAAACCCCGGGAACCCATGCCAGCACATAACCACAGGCTGGGGTGATCAGTTTGGTTGAGCGGACCCACCATCGGCAACCTGTCAGCGGTGACGCAACGCGTGTTTTTTCAGGCGTTGACCGCACCTGCGACAAACTGCTTGGCCATGCTTGTCCCAGCTTCGGGTTCAGCTTGTGCAAACGGGCCAGGTTGGCTGCATGATTTTTTTCTTCTGGCGCGGCTGGCTGGCTGTCGGGTTGGTAACTGGCGCCAACAAACCAGGCCAAGCCCTGAGCACCATCCGCCTCAATCGGTACCCAAGGCACTATGCTGCCTGCGCCATTGACCGGAAAAGGCGCAAACGCCGCATCCGTCAGCTCGCTGTGCCTGGCCCAAGACACCTGGCCACGTACACCTCGCATGACAGGCAGTTGACTGGCGCCAAGGTTCAAGGTTGGCAGGTTTTCTTGCAGCGTTTCAAGCAGCGCCAGGGCGCCACCCGCGTTAGCGAAAACTACCCGGCTGGCACGGTGGAGCACACCGCCTTGGGCGTCCAGCAACTCCCATTCCTCCCCGCATTGACGAAGGGCCGCTACTTTCGCGTCACTCTGAAAAATAATTCCGGGCAGCGCCAGCCAGGCACGTACCAGTTGGGCTGGCTTGAGCCAGGCGGCCTGCGAGTGCCAGATAGCGGGCTAGCCGCGCCGGGCCAGTGATGCGGCCACGCTGGCACCAGCCAGGCCCGCGCCAATGACCGCACAGTTGCCGACCGACAGGGCACGACCGGGCCATGTATTTTGGGTGTTTTTGAGGGTCCAGCGAGGACTGAACTGCGCGCGCAATGCAGCGCTGGGAGGTGTTGCTTGTGTGTCTGCCGACAGGCCCACCTGATCGGGCGCCATCTCAAACCCAGAGTGGGTCAAATCCTCAAGCCAGTGAGCAGCGCAGGTTCGGCAACCAGGTAAATAGAATCTGCTACAAACTGCTGCGCCCTTAACATTGCGGTCAAGTCGCCCACACACAGTGTCAACAAGACATGACCATCATCGAAAGTCAAACGCTGAAAACCAGGCAACAGACCCCACCATTGTGGCGCCAGCTCCTTGGCCAGCATGAGCAGTTCAGGGGACGACGCCGTATCGGCCAGCAATTCATCGATACCAGGCGGTGCGCCCGTCACGGCAACATAGTGCAGCATTCTGGGCCGCTGCGGGTCGTTTCGCCACGCCTGCCAGGTGTGCAGAAAATGGAGCCCCTGGCCAAAGTGGGTTTCAATGATGCGCCAGGCTTCCTCCCCACGCCAAGCCTGCGGTAGGCCGCATCCAT
The DNA here is from genome assembly GCA_025359085.1 of Gammaproteobacteria bacterium. Lineage (GTDB taxonomy): Bacteria > Pseudomonadota > Gammaproteobacteria > Burkholderiales > Burkholderiaceae_C > Rhodoferax. The sequence continues at coordinate 3,080 of JANYHL010000076.1, read as the reverse complement.
GCAGCCAACTGGCCGCAGCAAGTTCAGCCATGCGTGAACTGCTTCAAGCGCTGGGCGGCACGTAACCCTGGGCGGCGTCGGCGCCACTGCCAAAAAAGTGATTTTCCATCTGACGCGCCAAATACTGACGGGCCCTCGCATCCGCCAAATTGAGGCGATTTTCATTGACCAGCATGGTCTGATGCTTCAGCCAGTCGGCCCAGGCTTGCTTGCTCACGCTTTCCCAGATGCGCTTGCCGAGCTCGCCAGGGTAGGGCGGAAAGTCCAGTCCTTCGGCTTCCTTGCCGAGTTTGATGCAGTTCACAGTGCGTGCCATTTGAGTCATTTTCCGAATTTTTGCGAAGTCACGACTTTAGCAAGCTTTCAGTGCCCGCTGCTTTGGGCGGGTCAGAATCGAGGGCAAGCAACTGTGCCATCGGCCATTGAAGTAAAATGTAATTTATGGCAAAAGCTGACACAAAAACCAAAATGCTGGCCGATGGCCTGCGTTACAAATCCAAAGTATCGGGTTCTCCCTTCACGGCGGCAACGTCGTTCGGGGCTGCGACCATGTCGTGCTTTCTGTGTGGCAAGCATCGCGCTCGCTCACTGATGGTTACGCGCAAGATACTCGGCAAATCCCAGGCGGTGTGTTCACCCTCTTGCAAGGCGGCCGACGAGGCCGCTGGCTGAACGTCGAAATCCTGCCGGAATTCCAGGGACAGGGGAACTCGCTTCCACAAACAACCCCAAATCAGCGGGTGTTTCGTCCAAAGATTTTCTAGTTGAAGGACAGTGATGAGTTTTAAGGTAGTAACCGGCTGGTTGGACCATTTCCCGCGCCGCATCTTCGCGCTTGTCAGCCTGACGAGCATCGGTATGTTGGCGTTCGGTCAATATTTGCAGCATGTGACGGGCCTGGAGCCTTGCCCGATGTGCATCGTCCAACGCTATGCTCTTGTTTTGATAGCTATCATCGCAGCGTTGACGGGGGCTAGTGGCAAAAAAAGCTTGCATGTCGGGGGGGCTATGCTGATCTTCACCGTCGCCGGGTTTGGCGCTTATGTGGCGGCCCGGCAAAGCTGGTTGCAGTGGTATCCGCCCGAAGTGGCGAGTTGTGGCCGTGATTTTTATGGAATGATCGAGACCTTTCCGCTACAGCGCGTCATTCCCATGATATTCAAGGGCAGTGGTGACTGCAGCAAGGTTGATTGGACTTTCATGGGTGGCTCCATTGCCAACTGGTCATTTGTGGTTTTCAGCCTCGTCGTCATGCTGTCGCTGGCGCTGATCTGGCGGTCAGTCGGTCGCCCCGTTGTGCTATCAACAAAGAGGCCCGTCGGCTCCGATTCAAATCATTGAGTCTCGCCAGTTTCTCGGCCCTCAAACGTTACCGAGTTTCTTTACCAGCACCTGGCTTTTGCGATCCCAGTTGTACTTGCGTTTGCGGGCCTCGGGTAACCAATCCGGGTCAACCAGCACAAAACCACGTTTCAAAAACCAGTGCGTGGTGCGGGTAGTCAGTACAAAAATGCTCTCCAAGCCGGTCGCCTTGGCGCGTTGCTCGATGCGTTTCAAAACCCGTTCACCATCACCTTCACCTTGCACCTGGGGATACACGGTGAGGGCGGCCATTTCGCCGGTACGTGCTTCCGGGTAGGGGTAGAGCGCGGCGCAGGCAAAAATCACACCGTCGTGTTCAATCACGGTGTAATTGCCGACATCACGCTCGATCTCGGTCCGGCTGCGCTTGACCAGCGTGCCGTCTTTCTCAAACGGCTCAATCAATTGAAGGATGCCACCCACGTCGTCCACCGTGGCTTCGCGCAGGCTCTCCAGCTTTTCGTCCACCACCATGGTGCCAATACCATCGTGCACGTACACCTCCAGCAGAATCGAGCCATCCACTGCAAACGGGATGATGTGGCTGCGCTCAACCCCGTTTTTGCAGGCCTTGACGCAGTGCTGCAGGTAAAACGCGGTATCGGTGGGCTGGTTGGCTGCCGGCAAATCAGCCAATAGCTTTTCGGCCGTGGCGAGCGGCAACTCGGTGTCAATCGGGTTGTCTTCACTGACGGGCTGCTTGACATCCGTGGGGATGCCGGCGATCTCGGTGATAAAAATCAGTTTGTCGGCTTGCAGTGCAATCGCCACTGAGGTGGCGACCTCTTCCATGGTCAGGTTAAACGCCTCGCCGGTGGGCGAAAAACCAAACGGGGACATCAACACCAGCGCGCCCATGTCGAGCGAGCGCATGATGCCGGCGGTGTCAATCTTGCGCACCACCCCCGAGTGTTGAAAGTCGACCCCATCCACAATGCCAACCGGTCGCGCCGTAAGGAAATTGCCTGAAATCACGCGCACGGTGGCGCCTGCCATCGGCGTGTTGGGCAGGCCCTGGCTGAAAGCAGCTTCAATCTCGTAACGCAATTGCCCCGCAGCTTCTTGCGCGCAGTCGAGCGACACCTCATCAGTGATGCGTATGCCATGTGAATAGCGCGCCGTATGCCCCTTGGCCTTGAGTTGCTCGCTCACCTGGGGCCGAAAGCCGTGTACCAGCACAATTCTGACGCCCATGCTCTGGATCATCGCCAGGTCTTGCGCCAGGTGCTGCAACTTGCCTGCGGCAATCGCTTCACCCGCGATGCCCACGACAAAAGTCTGGTGGCGAAATTTATGAATGTAAGGCGCCACCGAGCGAAACCAGGGCACAAAGGTGAAGTTGAAGACGGAAGTCATGGGGAGGGGTGCTTTTGTGGCTGTCGGTTGGTATCCGAAAAGTGTAGCAGCCCAGTTTTAACGACTTGACGGGTCCAGCCGACCCGTTAAATTTGCCAGCGCTGACGGCTGACGCCAGATCCGGCGTCAGCGCTGCTGCGATCATTTACACCGATATCGGCACGGTAACTGAATAACAACTCAGCGTCACGAACAACTGTTGAAAGCAATCGTTATTTGGATTGATTGGCGACCCATGCAATCGGGGCGGGCGCTACGGGCGCCAACCCCGGTTTTTCTGCCCGCGCCAAATGTACCCAATCCACCACCTCAGCATCGGGCTGGTAGCCTGGCACCAGGTATTTGAGCAAGGTGCGAACCAG
>JANYHL010000144.1 GCA_025359085.1 Gammaproteobacteria bacterium | reverse complement strand
CGTTTCATAGCCCCTTCGTCATTTAATTGGGGGCTGAAATGGAACAGATTGTGCTGGCGCAACATCGGGACGGGTCGCTCAATCATCAAACCACCACAGCCATGTACCGGTTGCGGCACGATGTTTTTCATGACCGGCTGGGTTGGGATGTCGTGAGCGATAACGGTCTGGAGCACGACGAGTTTGATGAGCTTGATCCAGTTTATGTGCTGGCCAAGAGAGATCTGGAAGTGAGGGGTTGCTCGCGTCTGCTGCCGACCACCGGCCCCTATATGCTCAAAGATGTTTTTCCGCAATTGCTGCATGGAAAAACTGCTCCACAGCGCCACGATGTGTGGGAATTGAGCCGGTTTGCGGCTGCCGTTTCAAAATCTGAAAACGTTGGATTCGGTTTTGGCGATATTCCGGTACAAATGATGCAAATTTTATATCGCTTTGCTCAGAAAAATGGGATTAAACGGTACGTGACGGTGACTACCGTTGCAGTGGAGCGATTGATACAAAAGCTTGGTATTAACGTTATCAGGCTGGGTGCTCCCATCAAAATCGGCCGGGTCCTGACCGTCGCTTGCACATTGGAAATTGACGAAATTACCGAATTTGCACTGTTCGACGCTCTGCCTGAACAAGCATATGGGGAGGCAGCATGAATATTCTTATGCTGGCTGATGAACCGGATATGCAGCAGTTTCTTAACAAGTTGTTGGCAAGAGCAGAACATCATCTAACCCAACGCAAGCTTGATGATACCTTGGGGATTTGTCTCAATAATTACGACATGGTGCTGGTGGATGGCAATGTATCCGATTGCATTCAGCAAGTAAATCTGCTGGGCTGGATCCGGGAAGCGAGACGGCGTTATCCGGATCTGCCAGTGGCAGTGATGAGCTGTATAGGGTCTCCCGTGTCGTCCGAAAATCGAAGAGTGGCCGGCGAAATCTCGCATACCTGCGGTGTTTCGGAATCTGCCGACGGCGTATGGAACATGCGCTGCCGTCTGAAGGAGCTTGCCCTGAGTCAGACCGCCGCTCTGGTGCGTGACGTGTGCGAACTGCGGCCACTCGAGCCGATAGTTTTTGAATATTCAGGGCTAGAGCGCAGAAGGCGCCATGCCGGCCGCAAATCTACAGATCTCTAAGAGGGCCACGGCCCTTACCCGGCGCTTGCACTTGCGCCTGGGCAGTCATATGACATCGATGCCATTTATGGAGCAAGTTGTAATCGCACTGCTTGAGTCCAATGTTGTTATCCGATTTGATTGGAGCACTGAGCCGGCAGCATCCACCGGCCTGAGGCTCGTCGAGACAGATATGCAGTCTGTGCTGAGTCTGACTGAGGCAGATCCACGCATCGATAGCACACGAACGTTCGTGGGCGGGAAATCTAGATCTAAATCTCTTTGGTCGCTACACGTTGGTAACAGTAACTTGGCACCACATACGCTCATGCATAGACAAAAGCCATGAGTCAAAATTTTTCAGATGCCAGCCAGACACGTTTCTCCCGCTCTGCAGGCCACCCCGATAATTTTTGGGCGCGGAGCGAGAAGAAGGCGCTTGTACCATTCGGCAAATGGCAGACATTGCTGCTGGCGGTGCTGGCCACAGCCATAATGCTCCTGGGCTGGGGCACGTATGTCAGCCAGCAGCATAATTTTCGCGAACAAAAGAACAACGAACTGTTTGCCATTTCCAAGCTCAAGTCGAATGAGATCAGCAAATGGCTCGCAGAGCGTTCAGCCGACGCCGAGGTGATGCGCGCCAGTCCTTTGTTCCCGGAAGCCATGCATCACTGGCTGATGACCGGCGATGCCAAGGAAAGGAATATCCTTGAAAGGCGTCTGACTGGAATTTACCAAGCCAATCATTACCAGAGCGTCGCCGTGGTGGACGTCGATGGCATAGTTCTGCTGCAGGTCGGGGAACCGCTTCTGGTGACGGGCGAACTGCGGCCCTACGGCAACTTCATCTTCAAAAAAGGTGTGATCTCATTCTCGGAAACCCCGCTCTGAGCTGTACAATCTCTT
>JANYHL010000109.1 GCA_025359085.1 Gammaproteobacteria bacterium | reverse complement strand
TCATCGCATCTGCCCCACTTCGAACTTGAAGACAGTCTGGATATCCCGTTAAAACAGTCATTGCTGGCCTCCATGTGCGGCGTCTCTCGCGGTATCTTTTCTGTTTGTGTGAAGCAGTTGGCTGCAGCCGGTCTACTACGTGTGGACTACGCCAGCGTGGGTCTGCTGAGCCTCAAGACCTGGGGGCGCTTCTCACACGCATATCGCCACAACCGCCAGAACCTCATCAAACCTTCGCTGCTGGCGCTCTTGTCTTTGATGCAGGAAGCGTCGCTTGGCGACCCAGCGTTGGGTTTCAACAGAAAGCTGGCCACATGATCACCAGCCGCAGCCCCATGCGCTTGTCCTCGCCGGTGTGGCACTACGTGGCCATGGGGATGGATGCGGTGCTGATTACCGTCTGCGCCCTGGCCAGCTTCCGCTGGCATTTTGGCAATAATGAGCAAGCCCCGTTACTTGCCCGTTACAGCCTGTTGGTGCTTGCCGCGATTGTGATGATGTTTGGGTTCTCAAGAAGCATCAACCGTTCATGGCGGGGCGCGACACTGTTGGACATGCTCAAGCCGGTGCTGACGTCCTGGTTTTATTGCCTGGCCGTCATCATCGCGTGGCTGTATCTCTCCAAGACTTCGTCCGACGTGTCGCGTTTGTGGTTTGGCACCTGGGTTCTGAGCTCACTGGGCTCGATGTGCATAGCGCGTGTGCTGATCTATGCTGCGCTGCGTTGGCTTCGAAGCAAGGGCTACAACTTCAAGATGATCCTGATCGTCGGCACTGGGCCCATCAGCGACGCCGCTCAAAAGGCTGTTCTAGACGCCCCCTGGAGCGGGCTGAAGGTACAGGCCGTGGCGGCGCCAGAATCAGTCGCCGCTCACGTCAACGCCACTGATGGGCGACCGCCCGAGGAAGTTTGGCTGTGCCTGCCCTTGGGCGACAAGGCGGGCATTGAAACAAGTCTCAAGGCACTGCGTCACAGCACGGCCAACATTCGCATGGTACCTGACTGGTTTGCTCTCAAGCTCATGAACCATGGCGTCAGCGAGATGGTGGGCCTGCACCTGCTTGACCTGTCGACTTCACCCATGACCGGCATGACTCATCTGGTCAAGACAGTTCAAGACATCGTGCTGGCCGCATTGATTTTGCTTTTGATCAGCCCACTCATGCTGCTCATTGCCTTGGCGGTCAAGCTGACTTCACCGGGCCCGGTGCTATTCAAACAACTGCGCCACGGTTGGAACGGCGAGAGCATCGCGGTCCACAAGTTTCGCAGCATGGTGGTGCACCGGGAAGCCAATATTCAGGTCACGCAGGCCACCCGAAACGACGCCCGCATCACTCCACTGGGCGCCTTCTTGCGGCGCACCAGCCTGGACGAATTGCCGCAGTTCTTCAATGTGTTGCAGGGCCGCATGTCGATCGTCGGTCCGCGTCCGCATGCCGTGCAACACAACGAACACTACAAAGAGCTGGTGCCAGGCTACATGCGGCGCCATAAAGTCAAACCCGGCATCACCGGCTGGGCGCAGATTAACGGCTTTCGCGGTGAAACCGACACGCTCTATAAAATGGAGCAGCGCGTAACGTACGACCTGTTCTACATCGAACACATCTCGCTTGGGTTTGACCTCAAGATTATTTTCATCACCATGTTCAAAGGCTTTACCCACCGCAATGCGCACTGACCGTGCCCGTGCCGCGCGCGACGCCACCTTCCATGAAATCAACACCTCCTCTTCCCTACTTCTGCATGCCCTTATTTCTCCTTCGCGCATTGCCGCCCTTGTTGGCAAGTCTGTGCTTGAGCGCTTGCGCCTATGCCCCCGGCATGTACGTTGGCAAAGCGGGTTTCGACACTGACGGCGACCGCAACCCGTGGTCCATCACCCAGGCGCGCGGTGACGCTGCCGCGCCAGACGCCCCGCCCCCCGGCAGCCTGATCGCCATCAACCCCGAACTGCTGCGCCAGCAGCGCGCCAGCCGCAGCACCGACCTCACCCCGGCGGTCAAACAACTGTTCGACGTGCCCAAGCCCTACCTCATCGGCGCCGGCGACGTGCTCAACATCGTGGTCTGGGATCACCCCGAGCTCACCATTGCCGCCGCCGGCAGCCTGGCCACCGATGCCGGCAGCCTGGCTGCGGTGGGCAACGGCTACAACGTCAGCACGCAAGGCCTGGTGCAGTTTCCGTATGTGGGCACGCTCAAACTCTCCGGCATGACCGAGTACGAGGCGCGCGACCTTCTCACACAGCGTCTGGCCAAGTACATCAAAGACCCGCAAATAACGGTGCGCATCCAGTCCTACCGCAGCGGTCGCGTCTACATCGACGGCGAGGTGCGCACGCCCGGCCTGCAAGCCGTCAACGACATTCCCATGACCCTGCCTGAAGCGCTAGGCCGCGCAGGTGGTTTCACCGCCCTGGCTGACCGTTCTTCCATTGCCATCACGCGCAACGGCAGCACAACCCTGGTCAACCTGCCCCAGCTCACCGAACGCGGCATCAACCCGTCTGGCATCTTGCTAGGCAACGGCGACCTGGTGCGCGTGCTTGGCCGTGAAGACGCCAAGGTCTTTGTGCTGGGCGAGGTGCTGCGTCCCAACTCCCAAACCCTGCGCAACGGGCGCCTCACGCTCAACGAGGCGCTGGGCGAGTCTGGTGGCGTGAACCCGCTGTCGGGCGACCCGCGCCAGATCTTCGTCATTCGCGCCGCCAACACCGCCCAGCCAGAGGTTTACCACCTTGACGCCCGCTCGCCCACCGCCTATGCCCTGGCCGAAGGCTTTGAACTGCAAGCGCGCGACGTGGTCTATGTGGACCCGGTGCCGGTGGTCCGCTGGAACCGCGTCATCAGCCTGATTCTCCCCAGCGCCCTGGCCGTCAGCACCACGCGCAACGCCATCAATTAATGAAACGCATCCTCACGCTGTGCATCGGCAATATCTGCCGCAGCCCGCTGGCGCAAGCCATGCTGGCGCGCGAACTGCCTGCCTATACCGTCTGGTCGGCGGGCCTGGGTGCCCTGGTCGGGCAAGCGGCCGACCCCTTGTCAATTGAAGTGGCTAGAGCGCACGGGCTCGACATCACCGAACACCGCGCGCAACAGGTGACCAGCTGGCTGTGCCAGCAGACAGAGCTCATTCTGGTGATGGAGCAGGCGCACAAGAGTCAGCTGGAGCAATTGTTCCCCGTGGTGCGCGGCAAGGTCTTTACCCTGGGCCAGTTTGGCAAATTCGACATTGCCGACCCCTACCAACAACCCCTTGAAGCCTTCGAAATGGCCTACGCGTCAATCGCCCAAGGCGTGGCTGACTGGGTGCCGCGCATCCGCCAGCTGAACTAAGCAGAACCTGATTTTTAAAGCATGAACTCATTCCCCCAAGGCGCCCTGCCTGCCCTGCAAGCCGCGCAAGATGACGAAGACAGCATCAACCTGCTGGAGCTGCTTGATGTCGTTATTGACCAACGCTGGCTCATTGCCGCAGTGACCGCCGTGGTGCTGGGCCTGGGCGGCGCCTATGCCTTTTTGGCCACCCCCATTTTTGAAGCCAATTCACTCATCCAGGTTGAAGACAGCAAGGCCGGCGGCATGAGCAGCATGCTGGGCGACGTGGGCAGCATGTTTGACATTAAGTCCCCCGCCACCGCCGAGATCGAGATCTTGCGTTCGCGCCTGGTAGTCGGCCAAGCCGTGGCCAACCTGCAGCTTGACCTGACCGTCAACCCCAAATACCTGCCTGTGGTGGGCCGCTGGCTGGCCCGGCGCGCCACCGAGCCGTCCGAGCCCGGCTTCATGGGCCTGAGCGGCTATGTGCGCGGGACCGAAGCGCTGCAAGTGGGCTACCTGAAAGTACCCCAAACCCTTGAAGGCGAGCGCTACACCGTCACATTGAGCGCGCAAGGCTACGAGCTGCGCTCGCCCGACGGTGACTCGCTGGGCCAGGGCCGCCTGGGCCAGCCCTTAAGCTTCAAGCATGAGGGCGCGACTGGCGAACTGCTGGTGGCAAGCAGCGTGGGCAAGCCTGGCGCCGAGTTTTATGTCACGCGCGGCTCGCACCTGTTGGTCACCGAGAAGCTGCAACAAGACATCGTCATTGCCGAGCAAGGCAAGCAGTCGGGCGTCATCCTGTTCAGCCTGGCCGGGCCAGACGCGGCGCTGACCGCCCGCACCGTCAATGAAATGGGCGCCCTGTATGTGCGCCAAAACATCGAGCGCAAAGCCGCCGAGGCCGAAAAATCCCTCAGCTTCCTGGGCACCCAGCTGCCGCAGCTGCGCAAAGAGCTTGAGCTGTCTGAGGGCAAGTTCAACCAGTTTCGCAACCAAAACGGCACCTTTGACCTGGGCACTGAAGCCAAAGCCCTGCTGGACCAAGCCGTGAGCCTGCGCGTGAAGCTGCTGGAGCTGCAGCAAAAGCGCACCGAGCTGCAAACCCGCTTTACCGCCCAGCACCCCACCATCCAGGTGCTGGACGCGCAAATCAAAGACATCAGCGCTCAACTTGGCGGCATGGAAGGCAAGTCAAAAACCTTCCCCAACGTGGAGCAAGACCTGCTGCGCCTCACGCGCGACGTCAAGGTCAACAACGAGCTCTACACCAGCCTGCTCAACAGCTTTCAGCAACTGCGCCTGGTCAAAGAGGGCAAGGTCGGCAACGTTCGCATTGTGGACGTAGCAGCCGTGCCAGAGAAAGCCGTCAAACCCCAGCGCTCGCAGGTGCTGGCCATTGCCGGCGTGCTGGGCCTGCTGGCCGGACTGGGCCTGGCGTTCTTGCGCAACAGCCTGCGCCCCGGCATCAAGAATGCCGACGACATCGAGCAACACCTGGGCCTGCATGTGTTTGCCACCGTGCCGCATTCGAGCGAGCAGGAGGGTTTGACCACAGAAATGGAAGTCAAAAAAACCGGCATGCACCTGCTGGCCAACCTGCGGCCTGAAGACCCCGGCGTGGAAAGCCTGCGCAGCTTGCGCACGGCGCTGCAATTTGCCATGCTGGACGCGCCCAACAACGTGGTGCTCATCACCGGCCCCACCCCCAACATTGGCAAGTCATTTGTCAGTGCCAACTTTGCCGCCGTGCTGGGCGCTGGCGGCAAGCGCGTGCTGCTGATCGACGCCGACATGCGCAAGGGCCACATCCACCAGTCATTCGGACTGAAGCGCGGCCTGGGCCTGAGCGAGCTGATAGCGGGCAGCCAGACGCTGGCGCAGGTCATTCACAAAGACGTATCGCTACAGCTGGACCTGATCACCACCGGCACCCTGCCGCCCAACCCGGCCGAGCTGCTGATGTCGCCCACCACCGTGGCGCTGCTGCAAAACCTGGCAGCCCAATACGACATCGTGCTGATCGACACCCCGCCCGTGCTGGCCGTGTCTGACACCCAGGTGATTGCGCCGCAAGCCGGCACCGTGTTTTTGGTGGCGCGGGCTGATGTCAGCACGCTGGGCGAGCTGCAAGAGTCCGCCAAGCGGCTCAAACAGTCAGGTGTGGCGGTGCGTGGCGTTGTCTTTAACGACGTGAACATCACCAAACGCCGTTACGGCTACGGTGGGGGCTATGGCTACAAATACAGCCGTTACCGCTACACCCAGTACCAATACGGCCAGCCTACCGGCAACAGCAAATAAATTTATGCCAAATCAGCCTCTAGCCCCCGTGGAATAAGCGTGAGCAGCTATCATATTTAGTATGAACCTAAATACCATCCTGGCCCAAATCGCCCTTGGCGAAGATACCACCCGTCAATTCAAGGTGGATGTGCGCAATGGCGAGTCGTTGGCCGCTGAAATGGTGGCCTTTGCCAACTCAGAAGGCGGCACGCTGTTGATCGGTGTAGCTGATGATGGCAGCACGCCCGGCCTTGGCAAAGACGACGTGGCGCGCATCAACCAACTCATCAGCAACGCGGCCAGTCAACTGGTACGCAGCCCGCTTGCCGTGCAAACTGAAAACCTGGCGCTTGGAAATGGTCGCGTGCTGATTGTGCTCAGCGTACCCAAAGGCATTGACAAGCCCTATTTCGACAAAAATGGCGTCATCTGGCTCAAGACCGGGGCAGACAAGCGCCGCGTCAACTCCAAAGAAGAACTGCGCCGCTTATTCCAGATGTCCGATCAATTTCATGCCGATGAATTGCCCACCAAGTCTGGCATCGACAAGCTCGACAAACTGCGTTTTAGGGACTTTTTGCGCGACGTTTACCAGCAAGCCCTGCCTGAAACCCCGCAGGGGCTAACACAGCTTTTGCAGAACATGAACCTTGCCGCTGATGACGGCCACCTCAACCTGGCTGGGGCTTTACTGTTTGCCGAGCAGCCCGAGCGGATCAAACCCCAATTCGTCATCAAAGCCATCCGCTATCCCGGCAACCAGATTCATGTCAGCAACTATATCGACACCGAGGATTTTGCCGGCCCCCTACCCAAGCTATTTGCAGATGCGCTGGCGTTCATCATGCGCAACCTGCACAAAACCCAGGGTGGTCGTGGCGTGAACGCGCCGGGGCGGGCTGAAATTGCTGAAGCTGTGTTTGAAGAACTGCTGGTTAACGCCCTGGTCCACCGCGACTACTTTGTTAGTGCGCCTATTCGGCTCTTCATCTTCGACAACCGCATTGAAATCATCAGCCCAGGCCACTTGCCCAACAACCTGACGGTTAAAAAAATTCGCGCGGGCAACTCCAACATTCGCAACCCGATTCTGGTTTCTTACGTAGCCAAAGGGCTGCTGCCCTACCACGGCTTGGGCTCCGGCATCAAGCGCGCACTGACAAGCTGGCCCGACATCGAGTTTTCTGATGATCGGGACGGCTGCCTGTTTACCGCAACCGTGCACCGCAAGCCAGTGACTGAAAGCACACCCATCAATGCACTTCCAGTAAATCAAAATGAGGGGGTAAATGAGGGAGTAAATGAGAGAGTAAAAGCCCTCATCCAGCTCGTCAGAAGAAACCCTGGCATGCGCACGCCATCCATGGCCGACGCGCTACAAACCTCGCCCAAAAACATCGAGCGCTGGCTTAAGCAACTCAAAGAAAATGGCCTGATCGAGTTTACGGGTGCCACCAAAACAGGTGGCTACCACGCGGCAGCAGCCAAACCTGCGCAGCCCAAGGGAGTAAGCAAAAAATGAGCACCATCAAACTATTTGAAACCAAGCAAGTCCGATCCTTGTGGGACCAAGACAAAGAGGCTTGGTACTTCAGCATCGTGGACGTGATATCGGTACTTACGGACAGCGTTGATGCTGCGGCCTATTGGCGCAAGCTCAAACAATGGCTCGCCCGCGTAGGCTACGAGCGCATTGAAAAAACTGACGAATGGGAAAACCGGGGGGTGCAAAAAGGCCAAGAATTTGCCATCTTGACTGACGAAATTACAAAGGCTTGGAGCGGCCTGAGCACGCGGGAATACAAACAGGTCAAGGGATTTGAACAAAACCGAAAAATTGCCAAGCAAGGCGGCACCATTGCCGGTAACACCCGCAAAGAGATCGAACTAAAAACCGGCAAACCCGTAGTAAGCACTAAAAATGCAAAGCTGCTAAATAATCAATGAACCTAACCATCATAGGCACCGGCTACGTCGGCCTGGTCACCGGGGCTTGCCTGGCAGACCTGGGCAACCATGTCTTTTGCCTGGACGTAGACCAAGCCAAGATCGACCTGCTGAACAGCGGCGGCGTGCCCATCTATGAGCCGGGTTTGAAAGAAATCATTGAACGCAATGTGGACGCCGGGCGCCTCACCTTCTCCACCGACGTTGCCGCCAGTGTGGCCCACGCCTGCGTGCAGTTCATCGCCGTAGGCACCCCGCCCGACGAAGACGGCAGCGCCGACCTGCAATATGTATTGGCCGCGGCCCGCAACATCGGCCGCCACATGACAGACGACAAGGTAGTGGTAGACAAATCAACCGTGCCAGTCGGCACCGCCGACAAAGTAACCGCAGTCATCAACGAAGAACTAGCCGCCCGCGCCACCCCCGCCCTCACCTTCTCCGTCGTCTCCAACCCCGAATTCCTCAAAGAAGGCGCCGCCGTAGAAGACTTCACCCGCCCCGACCGCATCGTCCTAGGCGTAGCCAACGACGCCGCAGGCGATCAAGCCCTGTCCACACTACGCCAGCTCTACGCCCCCTTCAACCGCAACCACGAACGCACCCGCGTCATGGACGTGAAAAGCGCCGAGTTCACCAAATACGCCGCCAACGCCATGCTGGCCACCCGCATCAGCTTTATGAACGAGCTGGCCAATCTGGCAGAAAAGGTAGGCGCCGACATCGAACTGGTGCGCCAAGGCATAGGCTCAGACCCGCGCATTGGCTACAGCTTCTTGTACGCTGGCACCGGCTACGGCGGCAGTTGCTTCCCCAAAGACGTGCAGGCGCTGGCCCGCACCGCGCGCGAACACGGCCAAACCCTGCGCGTGCTGGAAGCGGTAGAAGCCGTGAACCACGACCAGAAGCAGGTGTTGGTGAACAAGGTGTTTGCCAAATACGGCCGCAACCTGAGCGGCAAAACCTTCGCCCTGTGGGGCCTGGCCTTCAAGCCCAATACCGACGACATGCGCGACGCCCCCAGCCGCGTGGTGATCAGCGCGCTGCTGCGCGCCGGCGCCCGCATCCATGCGCACGACCCCGTGGCCGAAGAAGAAGCCAGGCGCGTGCTGGCGCTGGATCTGGCCGATGCGCCCGCCTTGCTGGAGAACCTGCAGTTTGCCGACAAGGCCATGGAAACCGTGCAGGGCGCAGACGCTCTGATCATCGTGACCGAGTGGAAGGCCTACCGCAGCCCCAACTGGGCGGCGCTGAAGGCTGCCATGAACGCCCCGGTGATCTTTGATGGGCGCAATCTGTATGAGCCGCACATCCTGCAAGAAGCAGACATCGAATACTTCGGCATTGGGCGCAACACTGCCGCGCCATTGATGGATGAGTCCAATCTCTCCAAGTTGCTGGTGATTGAGGAAGTCGATTGATCAGCTTGCCAAACCAGACCAAAGCGCGGGTCAAGCCAGGATCACATCAATGGTGACAGCAGCGATTAACAAAATGCTCGCGCGCTCGGATCATGCGCTTTGGGTATTGATCCAGCAGGTAGCAGTGCGTGGATTGATTGCGCTCAAGTTTTTGCTGGCCGCACGGTTACTGGGCCCCGAGCAGATTGGCTTGGTAGGCATCGCAACGCTGTCGCTAGCCATTGTGGAATCTCTGTCCGACACAGGCTTGTCCCAAGCCGTGGTTCAGCGTCACAGCAAGATCAGCCCACAAGAGGCAGGCGCAGTCTGGACGCTGCAAATGAGTCGTGGGCTTGTGCTGGCTATTGCATTGCTGCTGCTGGCGGTGCCAATCGCGGCCTTGTTCAAGGTTGCTGCATCGGCGGGCCTGGTAGCGCTCGCCGCTGTCATTCCGTTATTGCGAAATGCCTTCAATCCAGGCGTGTTTCTGGTCCAGCGTGACCGAAATTTTCGGCAGTTGTCCCTCTATGAAGCTTCAGCCGCCTTGCTGGACTTTGCGACCACGCTGCTGTTGATCCATCTTGGCTTTGGCGCAGTGTCTATTCTGCTGGGCAATATCGCCAGTGACTGCGTGAAACTGCTTTTGTCATGGACCTGGTTCAGGGTTCCACTGCAGCCCACCTTTCAGTGGGGTCTGATTCAAAAACTTACTTCCTTTGGTAAATGGGTATGGGGCTCCAGTGTGATTATTCTGGCGCTTAACCAACTAGACAAAGTATTGGTAGCTCGTTTTTTAGGTAGTACTGAATTTGGTTTGTACCAAGTGGCATCCCGCATCGCCCAATTACTTGTGGCTGATGGTGCTTCTGCCTTGGGACAATATCTCTATCCCACTATTGCGCAACATCATCGCGCTTCTCCACGGCTCGCCCAGGAGTATTTCAAGCAGATCATGTGGCGAATCGTTTTGGTAGGCGCATGCATTTCCATTTTGATAATGATTGGAAGCGGAATAATTGTCAGCGAAATGTTGGGTAAGGAGTGGATAGCAGCTATTCCAATATTGCGTGTGATGGCCATAGCGGCGCTTTTCTCCGCATTAAACACGGTATTAGTTGCCTACTGCCGTGCCGTTGGCTGGCCACAAATTGTTACGCAGGCCGTGACTGCTCAATTGTTGATTCTGGGGATGCTAGCTCCTGTCATGATCTGGAAATTTGGCAGTGTTGGCATGGCTAGTGCCAGCGCCTTTGCGCTCGCTATTGCGACTGCCTTTTTTATTTCAAAACTCACAAAAAGCTTAAGCTGATGAATACTGGCTACAGGGCTGCCGTTTACCACGGCGCACGTTTCCACCTTCGCCCATGCACATTCTGATTATTGAAGCCGCCTTGACGGGCCACCACTCAGGCTACTTGGAGCGCATTGCTGCCGCCTACATGGCTGCCGGGCATTCTGTCACTGCCACCGTCTTGCAGCGCGACGTCGTACACCCTGCCATTGGCCGGTTAAAGTGCAAGTTCGGCGCTGCATTCAATGTACTGCCGCTTGACGATGCCAAGTACGATGCCGCATTGCACTCGCGTCTGGGAGAGCCTGGGCGCGAACTGGCGCTCAGGCGACTCTTTGGCCGTGCATATCGCGTCGTCCATCAAGACAAGTCGGTGGATTACGTCTTTCTGCCTTATCTGGACTATTGTTTGTATGCGCTGGGTCTGCTGGGCTCGCCATTTGGGGGTACTCAATGGGGCGGCATTTGCATGCGTCCCTCGTTTCACTATGCCCACTATGGCGTGATCGCACCCAAGCCCAAGTTGGCTAACGTCAAGGGCGCACTTTTTCTTAAACTGCTGCAAAGCATAACCTTGAAGTCGGTTTACACGATTGACGAGTTACTGCATCGCTTTGTGGCCGAACGGCATACGCCGTGGACGCAGCGTCTGCAGTATGTGCCCGACCCGGCCGAGTTGAAGGGCAGCCATACCTACGAATCAGCCCGCCAGGCGCTGGGTATTCCAGATGGCTCCGTGGTGGTGTTGGTATATGGAGCTATTGACGATCGCAAGGGGCTGGGTGTACTGATTGAGGCATTGAGCAGTCCCGAAGTGCCCAAGACGCTTCACCTACTTGTGGCTGGGCAACTGGCTACGGGCATGCAGCCGCTGATGAAATCTACGCAAGTCCGCACGCTGATGCAGGAAGGACGATGCCACGTCATTAACAAATTTGTGAACACTGACGTGGAACAGCAGGTGTTTGCTGCGTCACACATCGTCTGGCTGGGCTATCGCAACCACTATTCAATGAGTG
The DNA here is from genome assembly GCA_025359085.1 of Gammaproteobacteria bacterium. Classification (GTDB taxonomy): domain Bacteria; phylum Pseudomonadota; class Gammaproteobacteria; order Burkholderiales; family Burkholderiaceae_C; genus Rhodoferax. The sequence continues at coordinate 199 of JANYHL010000109.1, read as the reverse complement.
GAGTTTTGGTGCTAGCGGCACTCGCGGGAAAGCCAGTTATTGCGACTCAAGATGGATTGATTGGCTGGTTCACGAGGACGCATCAACTAGGCCACATCATTAATATAAATAAACAGTCCCAGATCATTTCTGCGTTGCAACTTCTTCTAGTAGATAAAAAAATCTCTGTTAGTAAAGAAAAAATTATGAACAATTTTTG
>JANYHL010000075.1 GCA_025359085.1 Gammaproteobacteria bacterium | reverse complement strand
TGCTGCTGCTGGACGTGACCCCGCTGTCCCTGGGCATCGAGACCATGGGTGGTGTCATGACCAAGATGATCACCAAGAACACCACCATCCCGACCAAGTTTGCCCAAACTTTCTCGACGGCGGAAGACAACCAGCCTGCGGTGACGATCAAAGTGTTCCAAGGTGAACGCGAAATTGCCAACGTCAACAAGTTGCTGGGTGAGTTCAACCTGGAAGGCATCCCTCCATCGTCACGCGGCACCCCTCAAATTGAAGTGAGCTTTGACATTGATGCGAACGGTATCTTGCACGTCGGCGCAAAAGACAAGGGCACGGGCAAAGAAAACAAGATCACCATCAAAGCCAATTCCGGCTTGTCTGAGGCCGAGATTCAGCAAATGGTGAAAGACGCTGAGCTCAATGCGGCTGATGACAAGAAAAAACTCGAGCTGGTGCAAGCCAAAAACCAGGCTGATGCCAGCCTGCACAGTGTGAAGAAGAGCCTGACCGATTACGGCGACAAGCTCGAAGGCAGTGAAAAAGAAAAGATTGAAGAAGCCATCAAGCACCTGGAAGAAGCGCTGAAGAGTGATGACAAGGCATCGATTGACGAGAAGAGCACCGCCTTGATGACCGTCAGCCAGAAGCTCGGTGAGAAGATGTATGCCGACCAGCAAGCCAAGCAAGCGGCTGAAGCGGGCGCGGGCGGCGCCAGTGCTGAAGCGGCAGCGGGAGCGCAAAACACTTCCAGCCCGGCGGCTGACGACAATGTGGTCGACGCAGAAGTGAAAGAAGTCAAAAAAGGTTAAGCGCTTGCGCTGAACATTGTTTTAAATACTGATAAGGGGCGCCGCGTTGAATATTGATTCAACGCGGCGTTTGCGTTGAAACCAGGCACTCAAAGACATGGCTAAAAGAGACTATTACGAAGTCCTGGGCGTTCCCAAGAACGCCTCTGACGAAGAAATCAAAAAGGCTTATCGCAAACATGCGATGAAGCATCACCCGGACCGCAATCAGGGCAATGCGTCCAAAGTGGCCGAGGAAAAATTCAAAGAGTCCAAGGAAGCCTACGAAATGCTGTCGGATCCGCAAAAGCGTGCGGCCTACGACCAGCACGGCCATGCCGGTGTCGATCCCAACATGCGCGGCGGACCCGGCTCGGAAGGCTATGGCGGTTTCGCCGAAGCTTTTGGCGATATTTTTGGCGACATGTTTGGCCAGCAGCGCGGGCGGGCTGGCGCGGGCGGCGGACGCCAGGTTTTCCGTGGCAGCGACCTGAGCTATGCCATGGAAGTGACGCTGGAAGAGGCGGCGCGGGGCAAGGACGCCCAGATCCGGATTCCCAGTTGGGACGCGTGCGACGTGTGTCACGGCAGCGGCGCCAAACCCGGCACCCAGGCCAAGACCTGCGGCACCTGCAGTGGCTCGGGCGCCGTGCAAATGCGCCAGGGATTTTTCAGCGTGCAGCAAACCTGCCCGACCTGCCGCGGCACCGGCAAGGTCATTCCCGAGCCTTGCACCGCCTGCCACGGGCAGGGCAAGATCAAGAAACAAAAAACGCTGGAAGTCAAGATTCCGGCCGGTATCGACGGCGGCATGCGCATTCGCAGTGCCGGCAACGGCGAGCCTGGCACCAATGGCGGCCCACCGGGAGACCTCTACATTGAAATCCGGCTCAAGAAGCACGATATTTTTGAGCGTGATGGAGATGACATCCATTGCTCGGTGCCGATCAGCCTCATCACAGCCTCACTGGGCGGCGAAATTGATGTCCCGACGCTGGCCGGCAAGGCCGCCATTGATATCCCCGAAGGTACGCAAACCGGCAAGCAATTCCGTCTGCGCGGTAAAGGCATCAAGGGCGTGCGTGCCAGCTATCCCGGCGATCTGTACTGCCACATTCTGGTGGAAACACCGGTCAAGCTGAGTGAACACCAGCGCAAATTGCTGCGTGAGCTTGACGAGTCGTTCAAAAAAGGCGGTAGCAAACATTCGCCCAGCGGCGACAGCTGGACCGACCGGCTGAAAAGTTTTTTTAGTTGATGAAGATCACCTGGCGTCATAAAAATGGGCGCCGCCGAAATGCCACGAAAGATTTAGCTGTCTTCGTGGCATTTTTTTGGGCATAGTGTGGGCGTGACATCACCGAAGCAGGACATTTCCACATGAGCGTCAACATTACTTTTCTGGGGGGTGCCGGCACCGTCACCGGCTCCAAGTATCTGGTGCGCAACGGCGCCGAGAGCCTGCTGGTGGACTGCGGTCTGTTTCAGGGCTACAAACCGCTGCGCCTGCGCAACTGGACTCCTTTGCCACTCGCACCGAACCAGATTGATGCGGTCGTGCTGACCCATGCTCACCTGGACCACAGCGGCTACCTGCCTCTGCTGGTGAAGGAAGGCTTCGCGGGGCCGGTGTACGCCACCGGCGGCACGCGCGACCTGTGCCGCATCTTGCTGCCCGACAGCGGTCACATCCAGGAAGAAGATGCTGCGTTTGCCAACCGCGCCGGTTTTTCCAAACACGCCCCCGCGCTGCCCTTGTATACGCGCCAAGATGCGCTCGATTGCCTGCCCCGCTTGAAGGCGGTCGACCTGGGCACGACCTTCCAGCCAATTCCCGGCTGGCGCGCCACGTTCTCCACGGCCGGGCATATTCTGGGTGCCGCCAGTGTGCTGCTGGAAGTGGCCGGACGGCGCATTTTATTCTCCGGCGATCTGGGTCGCCCCGACGACCTGATCATGAATCCCCCAGCCAACGCACCGGCGGCCGACACCGTCTTGATCGAGTCCACCTATGGCGACCGCCAGCACCCCCACGAAGACGTGCTGGGCGAACTGGCGCCCGCGTTGCAACGCCTGGCCCAACGGGGCGGGGTGGCGGTGATTCCGGTGTTTGCGGTCGGACGAGCGCAAGCCCTGCTGCACGCGATTCATCAGCTCAAGCTGCGCGGCGATCTGCCCACCTCGTTGCCGGTGTTTCTGGACAGCCCGATGGCGGTCCACACGACCGATCTGTTTGAGAAGCATCTGGGCGAACACCGGCTCAGCAAGAAGGAAGCCCAGGACCTGACGCACTGTGCCACCATGGTCAGCAGCACCGATGAGTCACGCGCCCTGGCCACTCGCCATGGCCCGATGGTGATTCTGTCGGCCAGCGGCATGGCCACCGGCGGTCGCGTGCTGCATCATCTGGCCCACTACGCAGGCGATCATCGCAACATGATCATTCTGACCGGTTACCAGGCGCCTGGCACCCGTGGCGCCGCCATCGCCAGCGGCGCCAAGACCGTCCGTTTGCACGGACGCGACGTCGAGATCAACGCCGAAGTCGTGCAGCTGCAATCGGCCTCGGCACACGCTGACGCCAACCAGCTCTTGGCTTGGTTGCGCACGCTGCCCCAAGCGCCGGACCAGGTCTATATGGTCCACGGCGAACTGGGCGCAGCGGATGAACTACGCAAACGCATCAAGCATGAGTTGGGCTGGCGTGCCATGGTGCCGGAACAGGGTTCGACCTGGCCGACTTGAGCCGACCAGCCGGACTATTGCGCGGGCGTGATCATGATGCTTTTGCGCAATATCCCGCCCTCCATCACACCGCTGTCGACGTTGCCCTCGCCGAGGATGCGCGCCAAGCAGGCGGTGCGGTCGTCCCCTTGGTGGGCGTCACAGCGCTTCAGCGCATTCTGTTGGTATTGGTCAGGGGCAGCGCTCAGGTCACCGCGTTTGGCTGCGGTCAGGGCATTTTTCGCCTCAAGCCGACAGGTCGCGCGGTCCTGGTTTGATTGCCCGCTGGTGCACGCCGCCATATCCTGGCGGTAGCGTGCCTGGGCATCGCTTTCGACACGGGCGGTGCCCGCCAGTGCCGCGCTGGCGCCCAGCAGGGTGGCTGCTGCGGCAAGCACGAGATGGCGAAGCGGAAGACGAGTGGTGATCATGATGAACTCCTAAGTGATGGTTAGACGAGGACAACAGTTCGAAACGGTTGGCCGCTTGTCAGTGCTGGCGGATGCTCAAGTGGTTTAAGGATGGGCCCAACTGGGTATTTGAAGCGTAAGACAAAAATCAGCCCCTGTATGTGCGCTCTCGTACCGAGTCAGGCTATTCACAAGGCGATGGTCTGTTTCCCCCAAAAAACGCTTGGGCGACCCGCGGCGTGCCTTCGGGGCAGCCCTTGCGAGATCGATTGCGGTGGGGTGGACGCTGGGCGGCCCGCCCAGCGTCAAGTAAAAACGACTATAAAGGCGCTGAGCCCTGGGCACGCCGCCCGCATCAACAACAAGCGCTTTTCGCGCGCGACGACCCCGACGACCATGACAGAATTCCTGACCGCCGCCTTCTACAAATTTGTCGAGTTGCCTGATTACGCGGAGTTCCAAGCGCCGCTGCGCGCGTGCTGCGACGCCAACGACGTCAAAGGCACTATTTTGCTGGCGACCGAGGGCATCAACAGCACGATTGCCGGACCGTCAGCGGGCGTGCAAGCCGTGCTGGCCTACCTGCGGCGGGATCCGCGCCTGGCGGACCTGCAGCACAAGGAAGCCTGGTCAGCCAAAGCACCGTTTTACCGGATGAAGGTGCGGCTCAAACGCGAGATTGTGACCCTGGGCGTGCCCGGCATCAACCCGACCCGCATGGCAGGCGTCTATGTCAAGCCAGAAGACTGGAACACGCTGATCAGCGACCCCGATGTGGTCGTGATCGACACACGCAACGACTACGAGGTCGGCATTGGCACTTTTGCCGGGGCGCTGGACCCCGCCATCAAGAGTTTTGCCAAATTGCCCGAATGGATCGCACAAGCGCCCGCCTTGCACCCGGCCACCGGCAAAAAGCCCAAAGTAGCCATGTTTTGCACCGGCGGCATCCGCTGCGAAAAATCGACCGCACTCTTACGTTCGCAAGGCTTTGACGATGTCTATCACCTGGAGGGCGGCATCCTGAAATACCTGGAGACGATTCCCCTGGAACAAAGCCTGTGGCAGGGCCAGTGTTTTGTGTTCGACGAGCGGGTATCGGTGGGCCACGGCCTGAAACCCGAGCAGCACAGCCTGTGCCGGGCCTGTCGGCAGCCGCTGGATGAGGCCGACCTGGCTTCAGCGCTGTTTGAAGCGGGGGTAAGCTGCCCCCAATGCCACGCCACCACCCGTGAATGCCAGAAGAACAGCGCCCGCGAACGTCAGCGCCAATGGGAACTGGCCAAGGCCCGGCAGCAAGTTCACATCGGGGCCCAGCCAAATGCTATTATTTAAATAGCAAATTGCGCATATTCTACGGGGGCTACAGCCCAATCAGGCATAATTTATTTCCAAAAGTCGCACGCGTGCCTGGGCGTACTCACGCTTGAGCTGGGCCACAAAATCGGCGGTACTGTGAATTTTGGTGACGGCGCCAATCCCTTGGCCGCAGCCCCAGATGTCTTTCCAGGCTCGTGACTTGTCGCCGCCAAAGTTCATCTTGCTGGGGTCGCTTTCCGGTAGATGCTCGGGGTCGAGGCCGGCGTTGCGGATGCTGGGCGCCAGGTAGTTGCCATGGACGCCGGTAAACAGGTTGCTGTAGACGATATCGTCCGAGTTGCTGTCGACAATGGCTTGTTTGTAAGCCTCTGCGGCGCGCGCCTCTTCGGTTGCAATGAAGGCCGAGCCAATATAGGCAAAGTCAGCGCCCATGGCCTGCGCGGCCAGCACGGCGTTGCCGGTGGCGATGGCACCGCTCAAGACCAGCGGGCCGTCAAACCACTGGCGAATTTCCTGAATGAGGGCAAACGGGCTCTTCAATCCGGCATGGCCCCCGGCCCCCGCCGCCACCGCAATCAGGCCGTCGGCGCCTTTCTCGATCGCCTTGTGCGCATGCTTGTTGTTGATGACGTCATGCAGCACCACACCACCATACGAGTGAGCGGCCGCGTTGATGTCTTCGCGCGCGCCCAGGCTGGTGATGATGATCGGCACCTGGTACTTGACGCACAAACCCATGTCGTGCGTCAGGCGGTCATTACTCTTGTGCACGATCTGGTTGATGGCAAAGGGTGCGGCGGGTTGGTCCGGGTGGGCCTGGTTATAGGCCGCGAGCGCCTCGGTGATTTCGATCAGCCATTCTTCGAGCTGCTCGGCCGGGCGCGCGTTGAGCGCCGGCATCGCCCCCACCACCCCCGCAATGCACTGGGCAATCACCAGCTTGGGGTTGCTGATGATGAACAAGGGCGAGCCGATCACCGGGAACGGCAAGCGGTTCAGGGGCGCGGGCAAGTGGGACATCAAATCTCCGTCAACATCTCAGTGTTATTGATAAAAATAGCCGCTGGCCCTTGTCTATAAAGGGTAAGCAGCTATTCAATAGATAGCAACTTCAAATCCGATCAAAACGCCTCCAAAGCCAGCGCTGTCACGCTCTGGCAGCCTTCCACGATGGCGTCACGCATGCCCGGGGCCTTGGTCAGCAGATGGTCGGCATAAAAGCGCGCCGTGATGATCTTGGCTTGCATGAAGGACACATCCACACCGTGGGCGATCTCGTCCTGGGCCAGCAGCAGCGCGCGCGCCAATTGCCAACCGGCCATCAGGTTACCGGCCAGCATCAGGTAGGGCACACTGCCGGCAAACACATCTTGGGGCCGGGTCTTGGTATTGCTCGCCACAAACTCAACGACATCGACAAAAGCCAAACGGGCGGCCTTGAGCCGCTGGGCGACCGCCACCGCGTCGGCACTGCCGCTTTTGAGCAAAAGGACTTCCGTCGCTTCAATCTGCGCGGCAATTCCCTTGGCAGTTTGCCCGCCATCCCGCGCCGTCTTGCGCCCGACCAGGTCATTGGCCTGAATCGCGGTGGTGCCTTCGTAGATGGTCAGAATTTTGGCATCACGGTAGTACTGCGCGGCACCGGTTTCTTCGATGTAGCCCATACCGCCATGCACCTGCACGCCCAGCGAGGTGACCTCCAGGCTCATCTCGGTGCTGTAGCCCTTGACCAAAGGCACCATGAATTCATAGAACGCCTGATTTTGTTTGCGCGTCGCCGCGTCTGGGTGATGATGGGCGGCGTCAAAGGCCGCGGCGGCCACGGTTGCCATGGCGCGGCAGCCCTCGGTGTAGGCGCGCATGGTCATCAGCATGCGCTTCACATCCGGGTGGTAAATGATGGTCGCGTTGGCCGGTGCCGAGGCGTCGACCGGACGGCTTTGCACCCGGTCTTTGGCGAAGCTCACCGCTTGTTGATAAGAGCGTTCGGCAACGGCAATGCCCTGCACGCCAACGCCGTAGCGGGCCGCGTTCATCATGATGAACATATATTCGAGGCCCCGGTTTTCCTGGCCCACCAGGTAACCCAGCGCACCGCCATGGTCACCGAACTGCAACACGGCGGTCGGGCTGGCCTTGATGCCCATCTTGTGCTCGATGCTCACGCACTGCACATCATTGCGCGCACCCAAGGAGCCGTCGTTGTTCACCAAAAATTTGGGCACCACAAACAGACTGATGCCCTTGACGCCTTCCGGCGCCCCCGTGACGCGGGCCAGCACCAGATGGACGATGTTTTCAGCCATGTCGTGCTCACCCCAGGTGATGAAGACCTTGGTGCCAAACACCTTGTAGCTGCCGTCAAGCAGCGGTTCCGCCCGGCTGCGCACGGCGGCCAGGTCGCTGCCGGCCTGCGGCTCGGTCAGGTTCATGGTGCCGGTCCATTTGCCACTCACCAAGTTTTCAAGGTAGGTGGCTTTCAGTTCGTCGGAGCCGGCCGTCAGCAGGGCTTCAATCGCGCCGTCGGTCAAGAGCGGGCACAAGGCAAAACTCATGTTGGCTGAGTTTTGCATTTCGCCGCAAGCCGCGCCGATGGTCTTGGGCAAACCCTGGCCGCCAAAATCGACCGGGTGTTGCAAGCCTTGCCAGCCTCCTTCTGCGAATTGGCGAAACGCTTCCTTGAAACCCGGCGTGGCCGTCACCACGCCGTCTTTCCAGCTCGACGGATTTTTGTCACCTTCCCAATTCAGCGGCCCGAGCACCCCTTCATTGAACTTGGCGGCCTCTTCCAGCACCGCTTGCGCCGTCTCAAAACCGGCATCTTCAAAACCGGGAAACTGCGCAATTTGCTCAATATCGGCGAGATACTTGAGGTTGAACAGCATGTCTTTCAGGGGGGCAACGTAGCTCATGGCGAGTCTCCAAATGGAAAAGGAAAAGTGCGCTCGTCCAATCGTTCAAACAGGGCGCGAAAAAAAAGGGCACCGCAAGCGATGCCCTGATGACGCCTGGCTTAGAGCGCGGCAACCAGTTCAGGCACCGCCACGAACAGGTCCGCTTCAAGTCCGTAGTCAGCCACCGAGAAAATCGGTGCTTCGGGGTCTTTGTTGATGGCGACGATCACCTTGGAATCCTTCATGCCGGCCAGATGCTGGATCGCGCCGCTGATACCCACCGCGATGTACAGCTGGGGCGCGACAATCTTGCCGGTCTGGCCGATTTGCCAGTCGTTGGGCGAGTAACCGGCATCGACGGCGGCGCGCGTGGCGCCGATGGCGGCACCCAGCTTGTCGGCCAGCGGCAGCAGCACTTCCATGAACTTCTCGCTGGAGCCCAACGCGCGCCCACCAGAAACGATGATCTTGGCTGCGGTCAGCTCAGGGCGATCATTTTTGGCGATTTCACTGCCCATGTAAGTTGACTTGTCACTGGCGGTGACCGCTGCCACGGTCTCGACGGCCGCCGTGCCACCGGTGGCCGCCGCCGGGTCAAAGCCGGTGGTGCGCACGGTGATGACCTTGATAGCGTCAGTGCTCTGCACAATGGCAATGGCGTTGCCCGCGTAGATCGGACGCTCGAAAGTGTCGGGGCTGTCGACCTTGGTGACGTCAGATATCTGACCGACGTTGAGCTTGGCGGCCACGCGTGGCGCAATGTTCTTGCCGGAGGCGGTGGCGGCAAACAGGATATGGCTGTAGTTCGAGGCCAGGCCAAGAATTTGCGCGGTCATGTTTTCGGCCAGGCCATGGGCCAGGGCGGCGCTGTCAGCGTGCAGCACCTTGGAGACGCCTGCAATCTGCGCCGCAGCCGCAGCCGCCGCGGCGGCGTTGGCACCGGCCACCAGCACGTGCACCGCACCGCCACATTGGACGGCAGCGGTCACGGTGTTGAGGGTTGCGCCCTTGAGGGTCGCGTTGTCATGTTCTGCAATTACTAGAGCTGTCATTTAGATCACCTTCGCTTCATTCTTGAGTTTGGCCACCAGCGTCGCCACATCGGGGACCTTGATGCCGGCGCTGCGCTTGGGCGGTTCGCTGACCTTGAGGGTCTTGATACCCGGTGTCACGTCCACACCAAGGTCCTCGGGCTTGAAAATTTCAAGCGGCTTCTTTTTCGCCTTCATGATGTTGGGCAGCGTCACGTAGCGCGGCTCGTTGAGGCGCAAGTCGGCGGTAATGACGGCGGGCAGGCTGACCGACAGCGTTTCCGAGCCGCCGTCGACTTCGCGCGTGACTGAGGCTTTGCCGTCCGCCACTTCAATCTTGCTGGCGAAGGTGGCTTGCGGCAGATCGGCCAGCGCGGCCAGCATCTGGCCGGTCTGGTTGCAGTCATCGTCAATGGCTTGCTTGCCCAGGATGATGAGGCCGGGTTGTTCTTTGTCCACCAGCGCCTTGAGCAGCTTGGCCACGGCCAGGGGCTGCAGTTCGACCGTGGTCTCGACCAGGATGGCGCGGTCCGCGCCAATCGCCATGGCCGTGCGCAGGGTTTCCTGGCACTGAGTCACGCCGCAGGATACGGCGATGACCTCGGTGACCACGCCTTTTTCTTTCAGGCGCACGGCTTCTTCGATAGCGATCTCATCAAAAGGGTTCATGCTCATTTTGACGTTGGCGATATCAACACCCGTGTTGTCCGATTTGACGCGGACCTTCACGTTGTAATCGACCACGCGTTTCACTGCGACCAGGACTTTCATTGCTTCGACTCCAGATAGTTACGAATTCGGCGATTGACTTCACAAAGCACGTCATCCTCATTGACGTGCACGTCAATGAGGGCATTCTATGCTGTGCCATCTTCCCGCTGGGTCATGCAGATGACAGGCGATAAATTTGGCAAATAATAGTACGACCGTGCTTTTTTTAAATTATACCGACATACAAAACCTCTTCCCAAGCCAGGCGCGCCCAGTGCCCCCAGGGGGTGCCGGGCAGGCATCAGGCATGATGCGCAGCTGCAGCAATTTCCAGGTACCTGACCGCAGTGACTCCCGCTCCCAGCTCCGCGCCAAGCACCTCCCGTCTTTTGCGTGGTTATTTTTTTCTAGCCCTCAGCATGTCCCTGGTGGGCAGCTACGTGGCCCTGTCCAAACCATTGGCGGCGGCACTGCCGGTGCTGTTGCTGGCCTGGTTGCGATTTGGCATCGGCGCGCTCGCGATGCCGCACTGGCTGGCCAAACCGGCGACCGAAGTGCCGATGACCGGGCGCATCAAACGGCTGCTTTTTCTGGAGTCCTTTTTAGGCAATTTTTTGTTTACCCTGTGCATGCTGTATGGCGTGAGCCTGACCAGTGCGGTCTCGGCGGGCATCATCCTGGCCACCATTCCGGCGATGGTGGCACTGCTGAGCTGGGTCTTTTTACGCGAGCGCATTGGCCTGCGGGTAGGGATCGCCATTGCCTGCGCTGCCTGTGGCATTGGCCTCTTTGCATTATCAAAATCAGAGCTACTCACCCAAGAAGGACGGGGGCTAGAGCCAAGTTTAATCTCTAAAAATGCAATGCTGGGCAATCTCCTGGTCTTTGCGGCGGTCGTGTGCGAGGCGTCTTACGCCGTGATCGGCAAGCAACTCACAGGCGCGTTGACACCCAAACGCATCACCGCGCTGATCAACCTGTGGGGCTTTGTCTTGATGACGCCGTTCGGTGTTTACGCCGCCTTGAAATTTGACTGGCTTGCGGTGCGGCCCGCCACCTGGCTGCTGCTTGTGTTTTATGCGCTGGCGGCCAGTGTCTGGACGGTCTGGCTCTGGATGACCGGACTCAAAACCGTGCCCGCTGCCAAGGCCGGCGTCTTCACGGTGATGCTGCCGATTTCGGCGGCACTGGTGGGCGTGCTGGCTTTGGGTGAAACGCTCACTGGCCTGCAGGTGCTGGCCTTCGCCATTGCCTTGGCCGGCGTGCTGCTGGCCACCCTGCCCGCCGCGCGAGTCAAATGAGACGACTGGCAGCCAGCACCATGCCATCTTCATCGGCATAGAGCCAGTCGCCGGGTCGCACCCAGACACCCTGGATTTGCAGCGCAATGTCGTGGTGCCCTTCACCGCGTTTTTCCGTTGGCAACGGCATCGACGCCAGCGCGCGAATGCCCAGACCCAACGCAGCCAGTTCGCGCACGTCACGTACGCAACCATCGATCACCAGGCCGGCCCAGCCATTTCGGGCCGCGGCCGCCGCCAGCTTGCCACCCAGCAAGGCGCGCCGCAAAGAGCCACCGCCATCGACCACCAGCACTTTGCCAACGCGCCCCGCTGGCGTCTCTTGATAACCCACTGACTCGACGGCCGCCTTGACCCCCGAGTTGTCTTCAAAGCATTTGACGGTTACCACCGGTCCGCAAAAATGGTGCACGCCGCCGAAGTCCCGGAACACCGGGGGCAACACCCGCAAAGCACCGGAAACATCGTTTTTATACGCATCGCACAAATCACAAGTGGTGAATGTTGGGGTCATGATTCATGTCCTTTAAGCAGCAAAATTGTAGAGTCGAAGCGCACAAACCAAAAAAAACAACATTTCCCAATGAAATACAGGATTTTCCCCTTGGAAACACAGCCATTCTCCAGTAGCATCCACCGCACCAGTGAGGAAGCCGTTTTTACTGGTGACTCATCAACTTTCAGAAGGACAAACAATCATGGCAACTGCAAAGAAAGCACCGGCAAAAAAAGCTGCTCCCGCTAAAAAAGTAGCACCGGTCAAGAAAGTCGCTCCGGCAAAAACAGCCGCTCCGGCTAAAAAAGTAGCCGTCAAGGCTCCGGCAAAAAAAGCTGCACCGGCTAAAAAAGCCGCTCCGGCCAAGAAAGTTATTGTCAAAAAAGCACCCGCTAAAAAACGCACGGCCAATGCCGCCTTCATGAGGGCCCTGACGCCCAGCGCCGCGCTGGCAGCCATCGTGGGCGTTGGCCCGCTGCCGCGCACCGAGGTGGTCAAGCAGTTGTGGACTTACATCAAGAAGAACAAGCTGCAAGACGCCGTCAATAAACGCATGATCAATGCCGACGCCAAACTGAAAGAAGTCTTTGGCAAGATGCAGGTGTCGATGTTTGAGATGGCTGGCCTGATTGGCAAGCACCTGAAGTAAGCAGCTTTCGCTGCCTACCGCAAAAGCCGACGCAAGTCGGCTTTTTTCTTCTGGCATGATCCACGCTTCGCCCGATCACCCAAACCCTGAAACATGCTGCGTTTTCTCTTAACCCGCTTCAGCCTGATCATCCCGACCTTCATCGGCATGACCATGGTGGCGTTTTTCCTGATTCGCCTGGTGCCAGGGGATCCGATTGAAACCCTGGCCGGCGAACGCGGCATTGATGCCGTGCGCCACGCCACCCTGCTCAAAGAATACGGGCTGGACCGCCCGGTGCTGGTGCAATACGGCATTTACATCGGTCGTGTGTTGCAGGGTGATCTGGGAAAATCGATCATCACCCACGAGCCGGTGCTGAGTGAGTTCCTGACGCTGTTCCCCGCCACCATTGAACTCGCGCTGTGCGCCATTTTGTTTGCCTTGTTGCTGGGCATTCCGGCGGGCATTCTGGCGGCAGTGCGACGAAATACGATATTCGACCACGGCGTGATGGGCGTGTCACTCACGGGTTATTCCATGCCGATCTTCTGGTGGGGCTTGCTGCTGATCCTGCTGTTTTCAGTGCAACTTGACCTGACGCCGGTGTCCGGGCGAATTGCGGTGCAGTATTTCATTGAGCCCGTCACCGGCTTGCTGCTGATCGACACCTGGCTGGCCGGCGACAAAGGAGCCTTCTGGTCCGCCTTCACCCATCTGATCCTGCCCACCATCGTGCTCGGCACCAATCCACTGGCGGTGATTGCCCGCATGACACGTTCGGCCATGCTGGAGGTGTTGGGAGAAGACTACATCCGCACCGCGCGCGCCAAGGGCCTGTCCAACCTGCGCGTGGTCGGTCTGCACGCCTTGCGCAATGCACTGATTCCGGTGATCACCGTGATCGGTCTGCAAGTGGGCGTGCTGTTTACCGGTGCCATCCTGACCGAAACTATTTTTTCCTGGCCCGGGGTGGGCAAGTGGCTGATTGAGGCCATTGGGCGGCGCGACTACCCCGTGTTGCAAGGTGGCATGCTGCTGCTGGGCATGATCGTGATGGCGGTCAACCTGCTGGTAGACGTCACTTACGGCATCATCAACCCCCGCATCAGGCACTGAGGCCAGAATGACCAGCACAAGTTTGACCAGTTTGCATACCGACGAAGCCCTGGAGCCGCCGCGCCCCTTGCGTGAGTTCTGGGGTTATTTCAGCGTTAACAATGGAGCCGTCGGCGGCTTGGGGATTGTGCTGCTGGTGCTCTTGCTTGCCCTGTTTGCACCCTTGATTGCGCCTTATGCACCCGACCTGACCGACCCCAGTGTCTTTCTGAAGCCGCCCGCCTGGCAGGCCGAGGGTTCCAGCGCCCACTGGCTGGGCACCGACGCCATCGGCCGCGACATTCTCTCGCGCCTGATTTTCGGAGCCCGTCTGTCACTCGCGATTGGCCTGGCGGTGGTCACGCTGTCGGTGATCATCGGCACTATTTTGGGGCTGACCGCAGGTTATTTTCGGGGTATCTTTGAGGTCGCCGTGATGCGCATGATGGACATCATCCTGACGCTGCCAAGCTTGTTGCTGGCGATTGTGATTGTGGCCATTTTGGGCCCGGGCCTGATGAACGCCATGCTCGCGGTGGCGGTGGTGGTTTTGCCGCACTATGTGCGCATCACGCGCGCCGCCGTGATTTCCGAGGCGACTAAAGACTATGTGACCGCTGCGCGCATGAATGGCGCGGGTCACCTGCGCCTGATGTTCAACGAAATCCTGCCCAACTGCACCGCACCCTTGATTGTGCAGGCGTCGCTGGGCATCTCGACTGCCATTCTGGATGCTGCGGCGCTCGGGTTTCTAGGGCTGGGTGCACAACCGCCCTCGCCCGAATGGGGCACCATGCTGGCCGATGCGCGCGAGTTTGTGCTGCGCGCCTGGTGGGTGGTGACCTTCCCCGGTCTGGCAATTTTGATCACGGTGTTGGCCTTCAACCTGCTCGGTGATGGTCTGCGCGACGCGTTTGATCCCAAACTCAAGCGCTGAAAGCCCACTTACTTTTATGGCTCTACTTGAAATAGAAAATCTGTCCGTCGACTTTCCTTCGACCAACAGTGTGATGCACGCGGTCGAAGGGGTCAGCCTGTCACTCAACGCCGGTGATGTGCTGGGCATTGTTGGCGAATCCGGCTCAGGCAAAAGCGTCACCATGATGGCCTTGATGGGCCTGGTGGCCTATCCCGGCGTGGTCACCGCCGACAAACTGCGTTTTGACGGGCACGACCTGCTGAAGCTCTCCACCAGTGAGCGCAGCCAACTGACCGGCAAAGACGTGGCGATGATTTTCCAGGAACCCACGACCAGTCTCAACCCCTGCTTCACCGTTGGTTTTCAACTCGCCGAGACGCTCAAGCTGCATCTCGGGCTCGATGGCAAGGCGGCCAAACGCCGCTCCATCGAACTGCTGGAGCAAGTGGGCATTCCGGCGCCAGAGAGCCGTCTCAAGGCCTATCCGCACCAGATGTCGGGCGGCATGAACCAACGCGTGATGATCGCCATGGCCATTTCCTGCAACCCCAAGTTGCTGATCGCCGATGAACCCACCACGGCGCTGGACGTCACCATTCAGGCACAGATTCTGGATTTGCTGCGCAGCCTGCAAAAAGAGCGCGGCATGGCGCTTGTTTTGATCACACACAACATGGGCGTGGTGTCAGAGATGGCGCAGCGCGTGGCGGTGATGTACGCCGGCCAAATCATGGAAGAGCAGACCGCGCAGTCCCTGTTTACGACGCCTCACCACCCCTACACCGAAGCGCTGATGTCCGCCATGCCCGAGCGCAGCGACGGCGTGAGCCGCCTGGCCACGATTCCCGGCATGGTGCCTGGCCTGTATGACCGGCCCGGCGGCTGCCTGTTTGCTCCGCGCTGCGCCTATGCGGTGGACAGTTGCCGCGCCCAACGCCCGCCCCTGCGCCCGTGGCATGCCGGCATGGTGCGCTGCCAGTTTCCGCTGGGAGAAAACGCATGAGCGCATCTGATACACCCGTGGTCGAGGCCCGGAATCTGCGCCAGGTCTACAAAATAAGCCGAGGCTTTCTTCACACCGCCGATCAACTACAAGCCGTCAGCGGCGTCTCATTCACACTGCACGCGGGCAAAACACTGGCGGTCGTCGGTGAGTCGGGTTGTGGCAAATCGACGCTGGCGCGCATGGTCTCCCTGATCGAAACACCCACTGCCGGTGAACTGCGCCTGAACAACATCGACGTGGTGAAAGCCAGCACCACTGAGCGCCACGCGCTGCGCCGTGCCGTGCAACTGGTGTTTCAAAACCCCTACGGCTCACTGAATCCGCGCAAAAAGATCGGCGCCATTCTGGAAGCGCCGCTGGAAATCAACACCACCTTGACACCGACCGAACGCGCTGAGCAGGCCCGCGCCATGCTGGCCCTGGTTGGCTTGCGCCCGGAACACTACGATCGTTACCCGCATATGTTTTCAGGCGGCCAGCGCCAGCGCGTGGCAATTGCGCGCGCCCTCATGCTCAAGCCGGCGGTGATCGTGGCCGACGAGCCGGTGTCGGCCCTGGATGTCTCGATTCAGGCGCAGGTTTTGAACTTGCTGGGCGACTTGCAACGAGAGCTGGGCCTGGCCTATCTGTTTATCTCGCACGACCTGGGCGTGGTGCGCCACATTGCGCACGATCTGCTGGTCATGTACCTCGGCCACGCCGTCGAACAGGGTGAGAAAAATACCGTCTTCGGGCAGCCGCTTCATCCTTACACCCAGGCGCTGCTGGCCTCCACCCCCGGCCTGGCCGGCGGTGGCATCAGCCGCCAGCGCATCGTGCTCAAGGGCGAACTGCCTTCGCCTTTGAACCCACCGAGCGGCTGTGTATTTTCGACGCGCTGCCCGAATGTGGTGGCCCGCTGTCATCTGGAGCGCCCCGTATTGCGCGAACTGGCCGGGCGCCAGGTGGCCTGCCACGAGGCTGAACAATTCATCCAACCCGCTGCGCCGCAGCATTAACCCCGAAGGAGTCCACAAGATGACCGGTTCAAAATCAAACGCACGCCGAAAATTCGGTGTCAAGCCTGGTGTGCTGTGCGCCGTGGCATTGCCCGCCCTGCTGGCACTGGCGTCGGCCTCGGCCTCGGCCAAAACGCTGGTGTACTGTTCAGAAGGCAGCCCGGAAAATTTTGCCCCCAGCGTGAACACCACCGGCACCTCTTTTGATGCCACGGAACAAATTTACGACAACCTGGTCAAGTTCGAACGCGGTGGCACCAAGGTCATGCCGAGCCTGGCGGAACGCTGGACGATCTCAAAAGATGGCACGGAGTACACCTTCTTCCTGCGCAAGGGCGTCAAGTGGCACAGCACCAAGACCTTTAAACCCTCGCGCGACTTCAACGCCGACGACTTCATTTTTTCCATTGAACGTCAGTGGAAGGAATCAGACCCTTACTTCAAGGTCACCAGCTCCAACCACTCGTATTTCAACGACATGGGCATGCCCAAGCTGCTTAAATCAGTCGACAAGGTGGACGACTACACCGTCAAGATCACGCTGAACCAGGCAGAGGCCCCGTTTCTCTCCAACCTGGCCATGCAATACGCCGGCATCCAGTCCAAGGAGTACGCCATTGCCATGGTCAAGGCGGGCTCCCCCGAAAAGCTGGACCAGGAACCCATCGGCACAGGCCCGTTCATGCTGGTGCAGTACCAGAAAGACGCACTCATCCGCTACAAGGCATTTCCTCAATACTGGGCCGGCAAGGCCAAGATTGATGACCTGATCTTCGCCATTACCCCCGATGCGTCGGTGCGCTGGGCCAAGCTGCAAAAAGGCGAATGCCATGTGATGCCCTACCCCAACCCGGCCGACATGCCCGCCATCCGCAAGGACCCGAACGTGGTCGTGCTGGAGCAACCCGGTTTGAATGTCGGCTATCTGGCGTACAACACCACCAAGAAGCCATTCGATGACGTGCGCGTGCGAAAAGCGATCAACATGGCCATCAACAAGCAAGCCATTGTGGACGCGGTTTACCTCGGCACCGGCATGGCGGCCAAGAACCCGATTCCGCCTACCCAATGGTCTTACAACAACGCGGTCAAGGATGATCCGTTCGACCCCGCCGCCGCCAAGAAACTGCTAGCCGCCGCCGGACTGCCCGATGGTTTCACGACCGACCTGTGGGCGATGCCGGTGCAGCGCCCTTACAACCCGAATGCCAAGCGCATTGCGGAATTGATGCAGGCGGATCTGGCCAAGATTGGCGTCAAAGCCGAGATCAAGAGCTTTGAATGGGGCGAGTACCGCAAGCGCATGCAGGCGGGCGAACACCAGATGGGCATGCTGGGCTGGACCGGCGACAACGGCGATCCGGACAACTTCCTCAACACCTTGTTGGGCTGCAGCTCGGCCAAAACCAATGGCTCCAATGTCGCCAAGTTCTGCTTCAAACCCTTTGAAGACCTGATCAGCAAGGCCAAGGTTGAATCCAACCAGGCCGAGCGCAGCAAACTGTATGAAAAAGCCCAGGTGATCTTCAAGGAACAAGCGCCCTGGTTCACCATTGCGCACGCCGTGCAGATCAAGCCGGTGCGCAAGGAAGTGATTGACTTCAAACTCAGCCCGTTTGCACGTCACACCTTCTACGGCGTGGACATCAAAGAGTAAGCCTCAAGTTACCTGACCCAAAAAGCCGGTTCACTCCGGCTTTTTTTATATCAAACCAGTTGAGCACGGAGATAAGATGACGCCATGAATGCATTTCAAGCAGAAAAAACCAGCGACAAAACCGGTCTGCGCAGTCTGGTGACCGCAGGACTTGCTGCATTTCTGGCGTCCACCTGCTGCCTGGGGCCGCTGGTCCTGATAACGCTGGGGGTTTCGGGAGCGTGGATCAGCAAGCTCACGGTGCTGGAGCCCTATCAACCGATATTCATTGTTGCGGCATGGGTCGCCTTGTTCTTCGCCGGTAACCGTGTTTGGCGTCCGGTGGTCCCATGTGCGCCGGGTGAATTGTGTGTCTTGCCAGGCGTGCGGCGTGCCTACCAAATTCTCTTTGCGGGGGTCTGCATGCTATTGCTCGTGACCCTGCTCTTCCCTTTGATAGCTCCCTGGTTTTACTGAACGGACGTTCCCATGAAAACACAAATTCGGCCGCAAGCCAAAAAAATACTCGTTACGGCCGGCATTGCCATCCTCCTCACGGGCACGTCCTTGGCGGCCAGCGCCGCACCCACCACGGTTACTTTAGCAATTCCGTCCATGGATTGCCCGGTCTGCCCCATCACCCTAAAAAAGGCTTTGTCGCAAGTACCCGGTGTCAGCCAAGCCGAAGTGAACTTTGGAAAACGGCAGGCGGTGGTGAACTTTGACGACGCGAAAACCAATGTCGGAGCCTTGACTGAATCCACGAAGAATGCGGGTTACCCGTCCACGGTGGTAGGGACTGCGAATTAAGGACCGCAACGCGGGAGTCCAAGCTGACGTGCCCTGAGTGTGGATCTTGCAAAAGCGAGATCATGCCCACGAATGCCTGTCAATGGTTTTACGAATGTACGTACTACCACGCGGTGCTTCAACCGCTGCCGGGAGACTGCTGCGTGTTTTGCTCCTACGGCACAAATCCCTGCCCTCCGATTCAGGAAAGCGGCAAGCACACGAGGTGTTGCGGTTTGGGTCAAACGCGGAATCAAAGCCTATAAAATAAGGCCGCCAGGGTTCAGTGCCCATATTGATCTCAACTTGTTTGACGCGCGGGAGCGCATGCGCCACCTACTCGGGGATGCGCCGGGCATCGTCAATGCGTTCCGCCCGTTTGGCAAAACCTGGGGTACTGGGCCCGAAAAAACTCAGGTAGTCCACCTCCTGGAAGGCTTCGCGATTGCGCGTGTCACTGGCCACGTCGCCGACAAAATGACCTCTGCCGCTCCAGCATGACAGGCGGCTCCACCTACCTGCCTGAGCGCACCGTCCTGCGGCCAACCCCCAATGCCGCCACCACACTGAGCAGCAACACGGTCGCTGCGCCGAACAGCGTCGCGCCATACCAGCCCCGGTCCATGAAGACGCCAAACACGATGGGCGATAGCGCGAAGCCGGTGTCCAGTCCTGAATACACCAAGCCATAAACCCGGCCGGTGGCGCCCGGGGGCGTGGCGTTTTTGATCATCATGTCGCGCGCTGGTCCGCCCATTCCCACCGCCAATCCCGTGCCCGCCAGCACCACCATGGTGCCGCTGGCCCCAAACAGACCGGTGCCACACAAGGCCAGCAAGAGCGCCGCCACCGCCATGGAAAACGCGACCACACGATCGCTATTTTTGGTGCGCACCGCCACAAATCCGCCGACGAAGATGCCGACCGCACCGCACAGCATGTAAGCGGTCAGCGTCAAGGTAGCGGCCTCAAAACTGACGCCGTGCATGGCCTTAAGAATGGGCACTGAAAAACTTTGCACCACCGCCAGCGTCATGGTGGAGAACAAAAAGAAGGCAAAGCACCACCACACCACCGGCAACTTCATGAACGCCATGCTGTGTTCTGCAGCAGTGTCTGCCTGCTGCACCCCCACCTGGGTGCGCAGTTTGTCACGCTGCAAAATCAGCAATACCAGAATCCCGACGTACATCACAGCGGCGGCCAGATAGGCTGTGCGCCAGCTGTAAAAACTGCTGAGAGAAACTAAAAATACCGGGGCCGCGGCCCACCCCAGATAGCCCGTCAAGCCGTGCACGCTGAAGGCATGGCCTAGCCGCGGGCCCGAAACGCGCTGGTTCAGAATGGTGAAATCAACCGGGTGAAAAGTGGCATTGCCCAAGCCCGCCAGCGCGGCCACACCCATCAAGCCGACGTAGCCCCTCACCAGGGACGCCGCGCTGCAGGCCAGCACAAAAATACCCAGCGCGACAAACAGCAGCGGCCGCGCCCCCAGCCGATCGACCACAAAACCGGCCGAGGCCTGCCCCAGCCCCGAGACCACAAAAAACGTGGTCATCAGCAGGCCCAGCTCGGAGTAGCTCAAGCCAAACTCAGTCATGAACACCGGAAACAGCGGCGCCAGCAACAGATGGGCAAAATGGGAACTGGCGTGGGCCAGGCCAACCAAAGCAATGATGTTGGCATCTTGCTGGAGCGGCACGGCGAGGGGCAAATGAAGAGCGGTACTGGTCATGCCGCGATGGTAAGGGAACCGGCGCCAACACACAGAACGCCCCCCTTCACGCCCGCAAGCCGTTTTCTGTCAAGTTTATAAAAAATTGGCTCGTAGCCCCCGTAGAATATAGGTTTATAGCTATTATTTATATAGCAAATTAATATTTTCAATACAACCGAGGCGAGGTCAGCAACGTGAAAATACGTCATGGCGCCAACGCTGTGCTGGTAGCACCGGCATGAGCACTCTTAAATCCGGCGTTGCTTATGTGGTCTGTACCGGGGCGTGCGCTTGGGCCATCACATCACACGCAGGCAGCCCCTTGAGCTTGTGGTCACTCCATACCTGGCGCCAGCGGCGCGCACCCGGCAGTCCGTGCCGCAGGCCCAGCATGTGGCGGGCAATGGTGGGCCACGGTGTGCCGTGCCCGGCAGCGTCGCGCGTCATGTAGTCACACATCTGTTGTTCGACCTGCTCGCGGCTGGTTTCTGTAGCGTCAGCCCCGTAAAACGTCGCATCCCAGGAAGCCAGCCACCAGGGGTTGTGGTACGCCTCGCGCCCCAGCATCACGCCGTCCAAATGCAACAGATGCTCAGCGATTTGCGCGCTGCTGGTGATGCCGCCATTGATGACAATGACGAGCGAAGGGAAATCGCGTTTGAGCTGGTAGGCCAGCTCATAGCGCAAGGGCGGCACGTCACGATTTTCTTTCGGACTCAGGCCCTTGAGCCAGGCGTTGCGCGCATGCACGATGAAGGTGCGACAGCCAGCCTGGCTGACGGTGCCAACAAAATCGCGCACGAAGTCGTAATTCTCGGCTTGGTCGATGCCAATGCGGTGTTTCACGGTAACCGGCACTTGCACGGCGTCTACCATCGCCTTGACGCAATCTGCCACCAGCTTCGGCTCGGCCATCAGGCAGGCGCCAAACGCGCCACGCTGCACGCGCTCACTGGGACAACCGCAATTCAGGTTGATCTCGTCGTAACCCCACTGTTCACCCAGGCGGGCGCAATGGGCCAGGGCCGCCGGTTCGCTGCCACCCAATTGGAGCGCGACCGGATGCTCTTGCATGTTGTGGTGCAAATGGCGCGGCACGTCGCCATGCATCAAGGCGCCGGTCGTCACCATCTCGGTGTACAGCAGCGCGCGCTGCGTCAGCAGACGATGAAAATAGCGGCAATGGTGATCGGTCCAGTCGAGCATCGGCGCCACCGACAGCTTCCAGCGGTCGGGCTCGACGCGGCGGTCGGCGCCAACAAGGTTCGGGTTCGGCATAGGGTGGATTATCCCAGCCCCGGCAGATGGCGCAGCAGGTTGACCCTGCGCCATGAACGCGCCGGCGACTCCTGGGTCAAGAAACGCTGATTCAACCGGTCAAGGGGGTCGCACACCAGGGGGCCGCGTCATGGGCATACGCCATCCACAAAGCCCAGACCGAACTGGCAGCCAGGGCCAGACCGGCCAAACGCACACCCCAATCGCCAGCACCATGACCCCGCAAACGCAGCCATAACCAGGGTCCGGCCATCAGGGAGACACTGGTGCCCAAGGCAAATAAGGCCATGACCAAGGCGCCCTCCAGAGCATGACCGGTCAAAGCAGCCACCAGCAGCGCCGAGTAGAGCAAGCCACAGGGCAAAAAAGTCCAAAGCGCACCGATCACTAACGGTGCCCCCCGGCCCCGTCCGGCCGCCAGCGAGCGGGCGCCGATCCATATTTTTTTACCCGCCTGCTCCAGCCAGATCGGTTGCTGCGCTTTCCATAGCAGCAACAGACCCAGCACCAGGGTAGCGACATGAAAGAGCGTCCAGACCGGGCGCAACGCAGCGGTCTGCACCGTCAACCAACCCAAACCCTGCATTGAGGCCGCCGCCAGCGCCCCGAGCGCCGAATAGCCGAACACGCGTCCGGCCTGAAAACTCCACATCGCTGAATTTTTGTGGGCCCCCGCCGCCTGGCCAATACCCGCGCAGGCAGCGCCACACATGGCGATGCAGTGCGGCCCGCCGGCCAAGCCCATCAACAAGGCAGTGGCAGCCAGCGAGGTTTGCATTGACCCGATCAGATAATTTTGGAAAACCGAGCGCGCGTGCGGTCTGTCTGCAAATAGCGATCAAACACCATGGCCACGGCCCGGACAAAAAACCAACCCATGTCAGTGACTTGAATGCCGGTCTCGTCCAGCGTGACCATGCCCTGATCTGCCAGCTTTTGCAGGGCCTCCATCTCAGGAGCAAAGTACTTGCGAAATTCGACCAGATGCGCCAGTTCAATGGGTTCGAACAACACCCGCCCCTGGCACATGATGGCCATAATGACTGCACGACGCAACAGGTCGTCACGCGTCAACGCCAAACCGCGCACCACCGGGAAGCGCCCTTGATCCAAGTGATCGTAATATTCTTCCAGCGTCTTGGCGTTTTGACTGTAGGTGGCACCAATTCGGCCAATGGATGAGACGCCCAGGCCAATCAGATCGCAATCGGGCTGGGTGCTATAACCTTGGAAATTGCGGTGCAAACGCCCTTGCCGCTTGGCAATTGCCAGCGAGTCTGTCGGCAACGCAAAGTGATCCATCCCAACATACACATAACCCGCGGCCATGAAAGCGGCCATGGAACGCGCCAGCATGGCAACCTTGGCCGCGCCACTGGGAATCTCCACCGTCGGAATGCGGCGCTGGGGCTTGAACCGCTCCGGCAAATGTGCGTAGGCGTACAGAGCTATGCGCTCTGGCCGTAACTCCACCACCTGCGCCAACGTGCGGTCAAATGATTCCGGACTTTGCAGCGGCAGCCCATAAATCAGGTCGGCATTGATGGAATCAAAGCCGCGGTCACGAGCGGCAGCCACCAAGGCAAAAACCTGTTCCGCGGGCTGCACACGGTGTACCGACTTTTGAACGTCAGGGTCAAAGTCCTGAATCCCAAAGCTCAAGCGATTGAAGCCCAATTCAGCCAAGGTATCGAGGCGCGAAGCGTCAATGGTGCGCGGGTCTACTTCTATCGAGTATTCACCGCCTGGGGCGAAAGTAAAGCTGCGCCGCAACATGGCCATCAATTCACGCAGCTCGTCATCTGTCAAAAAGGTGGGGCTGCCGCCACCGAGATGCAATTGGGTCACGGTTTGCCCGACACCGAGTTGCTCAGTGTGCAAATCGACCTCACGGCTCAGATAGCGTAAATAGGGCCCGGCGCGATCATGGTGTTTGGTAATGATCTTGTTGCAGGCGCAGTAATAGCAAAGGGACTCACAAAAAGGAATGTGAACGTACAAGGACAAAGGCAAGGTCATGGCCGCACCTCCGGCCCGCCGCAGCTTCAAAGCTTGGGTATAGTCCTCAACTGAAAAAGCCTCCACAAAACGGTCTGCCGTCGGATAAGAGGTGTAACGGGGTCCTGATACATCAAAACGATGTATCAGTTCTTCGGAAATGGGGGTTGCAACAGCTGTGTTCATGAATACTCCTTGTCAAGCTTGACAAATGTGCCTCAAAAATTGAAATCGTTTCTTGACTTGGATTGAATCATAGGAAAGTGTAAGACCTAAAAAATTGACCCACATCAGGATAGGTTAATGATTAGTGCCAAAATCAGCATATGAACCCTCATACCATCAAAGTCGCATGCTCCAACTGTAACTTGCGGGAACTGTGCATGCCCATGGGCCTAAGCAAGGAAGAACTCGACTTGATTGATGGCATGGTCGCTGCCCGGCGCACCATCAAGAGAGGCTCTCTCCTCTTTCGCAATGGCGAGAAGTTCACCAGCCTGTATGCCATCCGCACGGGCTTCTTCAAGACCTGCGTGGCCTCCGAGGATGGACGGGATCAGGTGACGGGCTTTCAGATGGCCGGTGAGGTCGTCGGCCTCGATGGCATCGTCAACGACTATCACACCTGCGACGCCGTTGCATTGGAGGACGCTGAGGTCTGTGTCATGCCGTTTGATCGCATTGAAGAACTGTCTCGCAAAGTCAACGCGCTCCAGCGCCACGTCCACAAAATCATGAGCCGTGAGATCGTCCGCGAGCATGGTGTCATGCTGCTTTTGGGCAGCATGCGCGCCGAGGAACGTCTCGCCACCTTCCTTCTGAACCTGGTTCAGCGGTTGCACGCTCGGGGTTTCTCGCAATCAGAGTTGGTATTACGCATGACGCGGGAAGAAATTGGCAGTTTTTTGGGCTTGAAACTCGAAACCGTCAGTCGCACTTTTTCAAGATTTTCTGAAGACGGCATTGTGGAAGTGAAACAACGCCACGTTCGCATCCTTAACACGGAGGCGCTGAAAGACATCGTCAATCCAAAATCCGGCGCCGGAACCGCCTGAACGAGACCGACTCAGCAAGGCCCCTGCTTGGGACACCCGTCGGGACGCGCGTTAGCAGGCAACGGGCAACGGTTGACTTCAAACGGCGACATGGACAGCAAGGTGGTCAAGCCGCTACCCAACATGCTGATGCCCCAAAAGACAAAAAATGCCACGGTGTAAACACCCTGACGTGACAATTCGACGGGCTGACCGAACCACTGCATATCTTGCGGATCCACCAATGCAAACACGAGTATTTCAAGCACGCCGGCCACCAGAAACGCGGGCCAGATAATCCACATTAAGCGTTGTGACAACATGAGCGAGCCTCCTGTACTTCAGAGATCATTGCGTTCAAGGCTTGGTGGGCATTTGGGAACTGGGTACAACGCCGGTCTGCGCATGATTGCGGGCCTGTAGCGCCGGCGCCATGCTGGCAGCAGCCTGCGGCTCATCTTTCAAGGTCTTGTTGATTTCAATCCCCAGGCGGTAATAATCTTGGCTTATGACCGGGTCGGGCCGGGTCACCGCAAGATACAAAGTGAAAAAAGCGGCCACGACCACAATCGCCGGACCAGCCACAACCATCCATACATAGCCAAATTTCCACCACGGCTCAGGAGATTCAAGGGAATTTTTTTGCATAAGCTATCCTTATTACGGCACCAAAAATACAGATTTTTCTGCATCATGAACGTCCATATCGATGGACTGAATTTCGAATTTAATCGGGTGGGAACCCGCAAGCGCCACATCGGGCGGCAACTGGGTCCGCACCACCAGCCAACGCGCTTGCGCGGCAGGCACGGCCAGCTCGTTGTCTGACGTCACCACCAGCCCGGGCAGACCCGACACCGTGACTTTAAAGCGCTGATCCGTTTCAGTGGCATTCATGACTTGAAGACGGTAGACGTTTTCGATCTTGCCCGCCTCCACCACGCGCGCCATCACACCGCGGTCGCGGATCACATCCACCTTGAACGGTTTGCGCAGGGCCAGACTGGTCACCATCGCAATCACGATCGCCGCCAGAATGGCGGTGTAAATCAGTATGCGCGGCCGCAGCACATGGCGCAAGGTCTGCGACTGGGTCCAGTGCTCTTGCATTGCGTGTTCGGTGGTGTATTTAACCAAACCCCGGGCATAGCCCATCTTGTCCATCACAGTGTCGCAAACATCAGCACAGGCGCCGCAACCGATGCATTCGTATTGCAGGCCTTGGCGAATATCAATGCCGGTGGGACAGACCTGCACGCACAGGCTGCAGTCAACGCAGGCGCCCAGCTTCAGCTGGGTTGGGTCGGCTCTGCGTGAGCGGGCCCCACGCGGCTCGCCGCGCTCGCTGTCGTAGGTGACGATCAGGGTGTCATTGTCAAACATGGCGCTTTGAAAGCGCGCATACGGACACATGTGCTTACAAACCTGCTCACGCATGAAGCCGGCGTTGCCGTAGGTGGCAAAGCCGTAGAAGAAGGTCCAGAATACCTCCCAGGATCCCATGCTCATCCGCAGGAAATCAAGGCCAAGTTGCTTGATCGGCGTGAAGTAACCAACAAAGGTAAAGCCGGTCCATAGCGCGACCCCCAGCCACAGGAAGTGCTTGGTGGACTTGCGCATCACTTTGTCCAGCGATAGCGGTTTGGCATCGCGGCGCATGCGCGCGGAGCGGTCGCCTTCGACCTTTTTCTCGATCCAGAGGAAAATTTCGGTATAGACCGTCTGCGGGCAGGCATAGCCACACCACAGTCGTCCGGCGACAGCGGTAAAGAGAAACAGCGACAGGGCGGCGATGACCAGCATGCCGGTCAGGTAGATAAAGTCCTGCGGGTACAGCACCAGGCCAAAGATATAGAAGCGCCGGGAGGCCAGGTCAAACAAGACCGCCTGGCGCTGGCCCCACTCGAGCCAGGGCAGACCGTAAAAAATCAACTGGGTCAGCCAGACCATGCCCCAGCGCCAGTTGGAGAACAGGCCCGAGACACTGCGTGGATAAATCGTCTGGTGCGAGGCATACAGGGAGAGCATGCCGCCATCCGTCGACTCCGATGGAGGCGCTGGCACATAGCCTTCCTGGGCAACAATGGGGATGACCTTGCGATCACCGAGCGCTTTATAGTTCAACGGTGTACTTTCCAAGTGGCCACCGGCTGATGGTAGCCAGCTTACTGAGCGGCGATACCGCTCTTATTGGAAAGCCCCCACACATAGGACGCCAAAACATGTATCTGAGCCTCTGTCAACTTATCGGCCTGGGCGGGCATCTGGTTCGTCTTGCCGCCATTGATCATGGCAATAATGGCCGCTTCGCCATAGCCATGCAGCCAAATGTTGTCTGTCAGGTTGGCCGAACCAAGGGCCTGATTACCCTTCCCGTCGATACCATGGCAAGCTGCGCAAGCCGCGAATTTCTCTTTACCGAGAGCCGCTTGAACGGAATCATGCGGGCTGCCTGACAAGCTCAAAACATACTGCGCCAGGTTCTTGACATCATCTGCCGTACCGACAGCCGCTGCCATCGGGGGCATGATGCCGATTCGACCATTGGTGATGTCGGCTTTGATAATCTCCGGCGTACCGCCCCCTAACCAATCGTTGTCAGTCAAGTTGGGAAAACCCTTGTTGCCTCGGGCATCAGAGCCGTGGCATTGTGCGCAGTTGTTCATGAACAAACGCTCACCAATAGCCATGGCTTGTGCATCTTTGGCCACGTCTTCGGGTTTCATGGCTGAAAATTTGGCGTACAAGGGGGCAACCTCCGCATTGCCCTTATCAACCTCAGCCTGGTGTTGACCGGTAGAGGTCCACCCCAATTTGCCGGCGTAAGTACCTAATCCTGGATACAAGGCCAAATAAACAAAAGCAAAAACAATGGTAATGACAAACAACCAAGCCCACCAGCGCGGCAGGGGGTTGTTCATCTCGCGCAAATCGCCATCCCACACATGCCCGGTGGTGTTGTCGCTACTCATTATCCCTTTGGACTTGCCGGTCAGTATCAGCAGCAGCAAACAGGCCGCAATACTGACGATGGTGATGGCGGCGACATATATCGCCCAAAAATTACTAAAGTCGCTCATTTTTTATCCTTTTATTGCAGTCCGTCAGTCTTGCTCGAACGGCAGGTTGGCGGCTTCCTCGAAATCGGCCGCATTTCGGCGGGAATAAGCCCACACAATGATGCCAATAAACGTGATGAAGCTAGTCACCGTGGCCCACGAACGAAGAGTGTTGATGTCGAGTTCCATGCGAAATATCTCCCGTTTACTTGACCAAGGTTCCTAACACCTGCAGGTAGGCGATGACTGCTTCAATCTCCTTCTTTCCCTTGAGTTCAGCAGAAGATTGGGCGATTTGCTCGTCGGTATAAGGCACACCCACGATTCGCAAGGCCTTCATGTGCGCTGGCATGGATTCAGCATCCACCGTGTCTTTAAGAAGCCATGGATAAGCAGGCATATTGGATTCAGGCACCAGATCCCGCGGATTATTCAAATGCGTTGCATGCCATTGGTCACTGTACTTGCCCCCGACGCGATGCAGATCGGGACCGGTGCGCTTGCTGCCCCACTGAAAGGGATGGTCATAGACAAATTCGCCCGCGACGGAATAGTGGCCATAGCGCAGAGTCTCGGCGCGCAACGGTCGAATCATCTGTGAGTGGCAGTTGTAGCACCCCTCACGGGTGTAGATGTCACGCCCGGCCAACTGCAGTGCCGTGTAAGGCTGCAGACCCTTGACAGGCTCAGTCGTGGACTTCTGGAAAAACAGCGGAACAATCTCCACCAAGCCGCCCACCAGCAACACCAGCAAGATCAAAACGATCATGAGGAAGTTGTTGGTTTCAATGTTTGCGTGCGACATTCCGCCGCTTGCCTTGTTGTTTGCCATGGTATTTTCTTTCTCAAGCGTGGACAACGACGGCCGGAATGGTCACGTTAACGGAACGGCCCCTGGTCGCCGTCTTGAATGTGTTCCAGAGCATGACCAACATGCCACCGAGGTACAAAAGGCCACCGAGCAAACGCAAC
Source organism: Gammaproteobacteria bacterium (assembly GCA_025359085.1). GTDB lineage: Bacteria > Pseudomonadota > Gammaproteobacteria > Burkholderiales > Burkholderiaceae_C > Rhodoferax. The sequence goes on along the minus strand of JANYHL010000075.1, from coordinate 6,099 downwards.
ACATAAAACGGGAACGTGGCTTTGACGGATTCCACAAAAGAGTAGGTCAAAGTGCCATCGGGGTTGATCGAACGCCACATCAAACCCTGCATTACACCGGCAATCCACATGGCCGCGATGTAGATCACGATCCCAATCGTTGCGGTCCAGAAATGCACCTCGATGGCCTTCACGCTGTACATCTGTTTCTGTCCAAACAGCTTCGGAATCAGGTAGTACATGGAGCCCATGGTCACCAGACCAACCCAACCCAGTGCGCCGGAGTGCACGTGACCAATGGTCCAGTCGGTGTAGTGCGACAAGGCATTCACGGTTTTGATCGACATCATCGGACCTTCAAAGGTCGACATGCCATAAAACGACAGCGAAACAATCAGGAAACGAAGAATGGGATCGTCACGCAATTTGTGCCAAGCACCCGACAAAGTCATGATGCCGTTGATCATGCCGCCCCAGCTTGGCGCCAGCAAAATCAGGGAAAACACCATGCCCACCGATTGCGTCCAATCCGGCAGCGCGGTGTAATGCAAATGGTGCGGACCCGCCCACATGTAGGTAAAGATCAGCGCCCAGAAGTGAACGATGGACAGACGGTAGGAGTAAACCGGACGCTCAGCCTGCTTGGGAATAAAGTAATACATCATGCCCAGGAAACCGGCCGTCAAGAAAAAGCCCACGGCGTTGTGACCATACCACCACTGCACCATGGCATCCTGCACACCGGCATAGGCTGAATAAGACTTCATGTAGCCCGCGGGAATGGCGGCACTATTGACCAAATGCAACAGCGCCACGGCAAGAATGAACGCCCCGAAAAACCAGTTGGCCACATAGATATGCCGGACTTTGCGGGTGCCGACCGTGCCAAAAAACACAATCGCGTAGGAGACCCAGACCAGGGTAATCAAGATGTCAATGGGCCATTCGAGCTCTGCATATTCTTTGCCTTGGGTGTACCCAAGTGGCAGAGAAACAGCGGCAGCAAGGATCACCAACTGCCAACCCCAAAAAGTGAAAGAGGCCAGACCACTGGCAAACAGACGAACCTGACATGTTCGCTGCACCACATAGTAGGAAGCGGCAAACAAACCACAGCCACCAAATGCAAAAATCACCGCATTGGTGTGCAAGGGGCGCAAGCGACCATAGCTGAGCCAGGGAATGCCAAAATTAAGCTCTGGCCAGGCCAATTGGGCGGCAATAATCACGCCCACCAGCATGCCGACCACGCCCCATACAACGGTCATGACAGCAAACTGCCTGACCACCTTGTCGTCATAGGTAGTTGCCAGCGTATTTGAAAATGCCATATTCACCTCTTCTCAGTTTGTTTTACGTTAGTTTCTTAGGGTGGGTCACGTCGACTCGTCAGTTCCCGGTAGACCCTATGAAGCATGTCAAATTCTTACAAAAATTCTCATCAATCCTTCAGAATTCTTTCGCCTTCAGACTCAATGTCCTCAAATTGACCACGGTAGATCGCCCACCACAAGCCGCCCAGGATAAAAAAAACCAGAATCACTGACAACGGAATCAGCAAATACAGTATATCCATAGTGACTTTGTTATTAATCCGGTTTCTTGGCCAAACGCAGGGCATTGAGGACCACCCACAGAGAGCTAAAACCCATCCCCAAGCCCGCCAGCCAAGCCGGCATCCATCCCACCATCGCCAGCGGAATGCACACCGCGTTGTAGCCGGCTGCCCACCCTAAATTTTGCCGCACCACACGCAGGGTCCGGCGAGCCAGACGCAGCGCTTGCGCCACCGCCTCAAGTTGATCACCCAGCACCACGAAATCCGCCTGCGCCTGCGCCAAGGGCACAGCCAGCCCAAAGGCGAACGACACGTGGGCGCCCGCCAGCACCGGGCCATCGTTCAGGCCATCCCCCACAACCGCCACCTTATGGCCTTGTTGTTGGGCCTGGCGCAAAAAATCGAGTTTATCCTGTGGTGAACAGGCGCCCTTGAACGCGGTGATGCCCACCTGCGCGGCGACCCGGGCCGCGGCCGTCACACTGTCGCCCGACAACAAATGCACCTCGATACCCGCACCTTGCAGAGCTGCCACCGTTGCCTTGGCATCTGAGCGCAACTGCTCATGAAATGCAAAAGTTGCCAGCCAACCTTGCGCATCGCTGAGATAAACCTGTAACGAATCTGACCGGGCCACCGCCACGCCACAGAAATCGGCAGAGCCCAGCCGCAAATCAATCGGTGCGCCCGCGACACTGCCCGGCCAGACCCGGCCCGATACCCCGGCCCCTGCAAGCTCGCGCACGGCGTCGGCCTGCCACGCCCCAGGAGTTGCCGCCCCGTCGGCTGCCAGCACCAATGCCCGCGATACCGGGTGCAGCGAATAGCGCGCCAAAGCCGCAGCCATCGCCAGCGCCTGTTCTGGCGCGACCCCCGCGCGTGTCTGCCGGTCACCCAACACCATGGCATCACGCGTCAAGGTGCCCGTTTTATCGAACACCACCGTGTCAATCGCCGCCAAGGCTTCAAAAGCCTCCAGGCGACGCACCAGCACGCCCCGGCGCGCCAGCGTGCCCGCCGCCGCCAACATGGCGGCAGGCGTGGCCAGTGACAAGGCACAAGGGCAGGTCACCACCAGCACCGCCACCGCCACCATCAGCGCCTGACCGGGTCCCCGTCCCCACCAGAAAGCACCGGCCAGACCCGCTGCCAGCAGGACCACCAGCAAAAAGGGTTTGGCAATGCGATCGGCCAGGCGCGCGATCGGCGGCTTGGTGGTTGACGCGCTCTCCATCAGCGCCACAATCTGGGCAAAGCGGGTGTGGTCGCCGAGTCGCTGAACCCGAACCTGAACCACGGCTGAAAGGTTGTGACTGCCTGCAATCACCGCCGCGCCAACGCCCCGCGCGACCGGACGCGACTCGCCCGTGAGCAAGGCCTCATCGACCATCGTCTCGCCTTGCAGCAGCACGCCATCGGCCGGGAAAGTCTCACCCGGCAGGATACGCATGACGTCGCCCGCGACCAGACGGCGCACCGGCACCCGTTCATAACTACCGTCAATAGCCCGGCGTGCCACACTGTCCGGCAAGCGGTTCATCAGCACTTCCAGCGCGCCGGCCGTCCGGTCCCGCAGACGCAATTCCAGCCAGCGCCCCGACAACAAAAAAAAGACAAACATGGTGAGCGAGTCGAAATAAACTTCGCGACCAAAGATGCCCTGCGGATCAAACGTGCCCGCTGTGCTGACGGCAAAAGTAATCAGCATGCCCAGTGCGACCGGCAAATCCATGCTGATGCGCAGATGCATTACATCGCGCAGGGCGTTGCCAAAGAACGGCCCGCAGGAGAACAGGACCACCGGCAAGGTCAGCACCCAGGAAGCCCAGCGCAGTAGCTGTTCCATCTCGGGCGTCAAATCCCCGGGCGCCGCAACATAAGCCGGGTAGGCGTACATCATCACCTGCATCATGCACAGCCCGGCCACCAGCAGGCGCCAAAGTGCCTTGCGCGCTTCGTTTTTTCGACGCTCGCGGGCAAACGCATCATTCGCCGGTACGCCACGGTAACCGGCCACTTGCACCGCATGCATCCAGTCCGATGGGCGCACCGCATCGGCCGACCAGACTACGCGCGCCCGGTGGCTGCCCGCGCTGACCTCGGCCGCCAACACGCCCGGCACACCCCGCAGTACATCTTCCAGCGTCAGGGCACAGGCCGCGCAGTGCATGCCTTCAATCAGGATGTTGGACTCCCAACAATGGGCGCGCTTGGCCTCAGGACGACTGAAGGCCATCCACTCCTGCGGCTCGTCCAGTAGCCGCAGCCTGTCTGCAAGCGCATCAGGACCCGGCGCGCTGACCGGACTGCCGACAGCGGGATCGATCGGGACAGAGGGCGCCGCAACGGCGACGGCTGAACTGGCAATTGACATGAGCTCCAAGGGTTGCCAACAAGGCCCGCAGTTTACTTGACCCCCATCAAAACATCAGCGCTGGAGGGGTGTAAGCTGTTTTGTTTAAACCTTCAGGAGCAAACCATGTACAAGAAGATTCTCGTCGCCACCGATGGTTCCCCATTGTCCAAAAAAGCAGTCCGCAGCGCCATCGATCTGGCGGCGCTGTGCGGCGCCGAGCTGGTGGCGGTAAAAATCATTCCGCGTTATCCGCAGAGCTACTTTGAAGGCGGTCTGGCCTTGCAGGCAGCCGAGGTGAGCCGGGTGGAACAACAGTGGGCCGAAGACGGCCAAGCGATCGTCGACGCGGTGCAGCAAGCCGCCCTGGCCGTCGGTGTCAAGACCAAGGCGATCACGGTCAAGTCAGACCTGGTATCGGACGCCATCATTGCCGCGGCCAAAAAACACAAATGCGATTTGATCGTGATGGCTTCACACGGCCGGCGTGGCATCAAGCGCCTGCTGCTGGGCAGCGAAACGCAACTGGTGTTAACGCACTCCCATGTGCCGGTGCTGGTATTGCGTTAAGGCAGGCGTCGAATCGTGAAATCGAAAGGCATTTTTGGGTGCAGCCCCTTTAAAACACCGGTTTTCTCTTCTCCAGAAAAGCGGTAATGCCTTCACGGTGTTCGGCGCTGGCGGCGTAGGCGTAGGCGCTACTCGCCTCGTTTGATATCAAATCAATAGCTGGTTGCGCCCTATTTTCGGGGACTAGCGGCTGATTTAATGCCCGAATGGTTTGTTTATTAAGACGCGCCGCCTGCGCGGCCAGGGCAGCGATGCGCACGGCGGTGGCTTGCGCCTGCGTCGCCAAAGCGTCCACGGACAGCACCTGGCTGAGAAAACCTGCACCCTTCATGTCGGCCGCGCTGAAAATCTCGGCGGCCAACAGCATCTGGCGCGCCACGGTCAGTCCCAGCTCGCGCGCTACCAGGGCGGCTTCACGCGGTGCCATCGGAAAGCCGAGCCGGGCAATCGGTGCGCCAAACTGGGCGCTGGCACTGGCCAGCCGGATATCGCAGCAACTGGCCATCTCCACCCCCGCGCCCATGCAGTTGCCCGCAATCTGCGCCACGATCGGCACGTCGCAGTCCAGCATGGCCTGCAAACCACCCCAGACGTCGTTCTCGTGAAAGTCGCGCAGGCTCGCCTCCTGGAACCTGAAAGCCGCATATTCAAAAATATCACCCCCGGCACAAAAATGCGCGCCCTCCCCCACCAGCAGCACACAACGCAGCTCAGGGCTGCGCTGAATGTGCTCAAAAACAGCGCGCAACTCGCGCCACATGGCACGCGACATGGCATTGAATTTAGAGGAATTGGCAATCGTGACCCGCGCCAGGCCGGCCTGGTGCTCGCAGCGAATATGGCCCTGCGACGTCACTTTGGAACTCATCACAATCTGCTTTCAGAATGGAATAACACGAACTCAGCAGGAAATATTTACTATGCTATCGATAGCTGTAAACGCTTATTACACGCTGGCTAGAGCCTTATTTCTTATAAATTATTGAGGAGCGCTGCGCCCACCACCACAAACCGATGCCGCCCACGATCATCGGCACACACAGCCACTGCCCCATGCTCATGCCAAGCGACAGAATGCCAAGAAAATCATCCGGTTCCCGGAAAAACTCGGCTACAAAGCGAAACACACCGTAGCCCAGCAAGAAAGCCGCAGCCACTTCTCCCTGTTTGCGCTCCTTGCGCGCGTACAGCCACAGCAGCACGAACAACAGCAAGCCTTCACCCAAGAACTGGTAGACCTGCGACGGATGCCGTGGCAAATCGCCCGCGCCCCGGAACACCATGCCCCAGGGCAAATCCGGGCTGCTCAGACGACCCCAAAGTTCACCATTAATGAAGTTACCGACGCGTCCGGCGGCCAGCCCGGTCGGCACACAGGGCGCCACAAAATCCGCCACCTGCAGCCAGGGCTTGCCGCGTGAATGGGCAAACCAGATCATCGCGGCAATGACGCCCAGCATGCCGCCGTGAAAGCTCATGCCGCCGGTCCACACCTCCAGGATGCGCACCGGGTCGGCCAGGAAGGTGGCGGGCTGGTAGAACAGCACGTAGCCAAGCCGCCCGCCGAGCACGACACCGAGGGTGGCCCAGGTGAGGAAGTCGTCGACCTGCAAGGGCGAGGCGACGGCGGGCAGATCGG
>JANYHL010000063.1 GCA_025359085.1 Gammaproteobacteria bacterium | reverse complement strand
CGCACCCTGTACGCCTAGCGCCTTCTCAAGCCCATTCTCCCGATAATACAAGCCAAGAGTTTCATCTTGAGCGGGCGTGGGCGTACCCGAAAACCCCTTCCGGAGAACCCAGTGCTATTGTCTTTACAGGGAAATGCTCCCCCCGCCATTTTGGCGCTCGCAGACGGCACAGTCTACGTTGGCAATTCCATTGGAGCCACCGGTTCCACCGTCGGCGAGCTGGTGTTCAACACCGCCATGACCGGCTACCAGGAAATTCTCACAGACCCGAGCTACTGCCAGCAAATCGTCACCCTTACTTATCCGCACATTGGCAACTACGGTGTCAATTTGGAAGACGTTGAGGCGGACAAAGTGCACGTGGCCGGTCTGGTCATCAAGGACTTGCCGCTGCTGGCGTCCAATTTTCGTCAAACCCTGTCTTTGAGTGACTACCTGGTGCGCGCAGGCACGGTGGCGATTGCCAACATTGACACCCGTCAGCTGACGCGCCAGTTGCGCAGCCAGGGGGCGCAAAACGGCTGCATCATGGCCTTGGCGCAGGGCGAGGCGGTGACCCAGGCCTTGATCGACCAGGCGATTGCGCTGGCGCAGGCGGCGCCCGCCATGGACGGACTGGATCTGGCCCAGGTGGTCACGGTCAAAGCGCCTTATTCCTGGACGCAGACCGAGTGGCGCCTGTCTCAGCCGACGCTCGGCGGCCAGCCCGGTTATGGTGAATTGACAGCACCGAAATTTCATGTTGTCGCCTATGACTTTGGCGTCAAAAAGAACATTTTGCGCATGTTGGCCGAGCGGGGTTGCAGGGTGACCGTGGTGCCAGCGCAAACGAGTGCGTTTGATGCGCTCAAGTACCAGCCCGATGGCATCTTCTTGAGCAACGGGCCCGGCGACCCGCAACCGTGCGACTACGCCATTGCCGCCACCGCCGAGCTGATCGAATCCGGCATTGCGACCTTCGGCATTTGCCTGGGGCACCAGATCATGGCGCTGGCCTGTGGTGCCAAAACCTTCAAGATGAAGTTTGGCCACCACGGTGCCAATCACCCGGTGAAAGACCTCCACACCGGGCGCGTCAGCATCACCAGTCAAAACCACGGTTTTGCGGTGGATGAAAAGACGCTGCCGCCCCATTTGCGTGCCACCCACATCAGCCTGTTCGACGGTACCCTGCAGGGGCTGGAGCGCACGGATAAACCGGCGTTTTGTTTTCAAGGCCACCCGGAGGCCTCGCCGGGGCCACACGATATTGCTTATCTGTTTGACCGGTTCATTGCGTCCATGGCGTCGCGCGGATGAGTTTTTACGGCGTCACCGACCTGTGGACTTACGTGGTTGGCGCGTTCGGCATCATTTTGCTGCCCGGACCCAACTCGCTCTATGTGCTGTCGGTGGCCACCGTGCGCGGTGTCCGTGCCGGTTATCAGGGTGCGTGGGGGGTGTTTGTGGGCGACACTATTTTGCTGGTGTGCACCGCCCTGGGCGCTGCCAGCCTGCTGCGCACGCATCCGGCCCTGTTCATGGTGGTCAAGTACGCCGGGGCGGCGTATCTGTTCTGGGTCGGCTTGAATTTGCTGCGCGGCGCCATCGCAGGCTTGCGCGCCCGAGCCGATGTCTTGCCCGCGCCAGCGTCTGCGCCCCGGTCGGCCGCGACGGCGGCGCACTTGCAGCGGCCATTTCGCCGGGCACTGCTGATCAGCCTGCTCAACCCCAAAGCGATTTTGTTTTTGCTGTCGTTCTTTGTCCAGTTCATTGACCCGGCCTACGCCCAGCCCGAGGTGCCATTTTTGATTTTGAGCGCCATTTTGATGAGTTTCAGTGCCGCCTACCTGACGATTCTTATTTTTGCAGGTGCCCGGCTGGCGCAAACATTCAGCCAGCGCAAGCGGCTCTCCAGCGGGCTCTCCAGCCTGGTGGGTGGTTTGTTTGTCTGGTTTGGGGCCAAACTGGCCACCGCCAGTCTGAACTGAGTCAGTTGGATTGACCATTTTTGAGTTTATGAATTTGTAGCTGCAACCCTCAAGGTTGCACGTGACAACGAGAGAGCCGTCCACAATATGCCAAAACGTACCGACATCAAAAGCATCCTCATCATTGGCGCTGGCCCGATCATCATCGGCCAGGCTTGCGAGTTTGACTACTCTGGCGTGCAGGCCTGCAAGGCGCTGCGCGAAGAGGGTTTCAAAGTCATCCTGATCAACAGCAACCCGGCCACCATCATGACCGACCCGGCGACGGCGGACGTGACCTACATCGAGCCGATCAACTGGCAG
>JANYHL010000056.1 GCA_025359085.1 Gammaproteobacteria bacterium | reverse complement strand
CTTGATGTTAAATTTTTCAACCGCAACCGGCTTGACGCCTTTGAGTGTGAGCGCCTTTTCCAGATCTTCGCGGCCCAACTGGCCATAGTTGGTGGAGTCAGCCAGGATCGCCACCTTCTTGAAACCACGGCGCACGATGGCTTCTTCAACGATCATCGGGGCCTGAATGCTGTCGTGGGCGGAGTTGCGGAATATGTAGTTCTCGGGTTGGTCGTCAAACTGATGCGTGATGAGCGAACCCGTGGCCACGTTGTTCATCACCGGTATTTTGGCTTCCTGGTAGAAGCGCTGCGAGGCCAGCGCCACGCCGGTATTGATGAAACCAACGGTGGCCGCCACCTTTTCTTTGTTGATCAGCTCTTGGGCGATTTGCACGCCGCGCTCGTTTTTGGCCTCGTCGTCGCGCTCGATCAGTTGCAACTGGCGACCGAGTACGCCGCCGGCCTTGTTGATCTCGTCAGTAGCCAGGCGCACGCCATCGCGCATGCTGACCCCCATTGACGACGAGCCACCGGTGAAGGGGCCTGACACACCGATCTTGATAGGGTCAGCCGCCAGAGCGGCGCCCGACAAAATCATCATGGCAGAAGCCAGCGCCACGCTACTGGCCAATTTGGCGAAATGAATCATCATGTTGTCTCCGGAATTTAGAAATACAAATTTTCTTTGAACAAGTTGGCGGTTTTGCATCAACCACGCTGGATGACGCCTTTTAATTTTGCATGAATCGCGGCCCAGGGGAAACGGGGTTAACCCCAGTGGTAGGCCGGGTAGGGCATGAGGCCCGCGTATTGCGCTGGCGACGCTCGGCGGCCTGGCAGTCGTCCTTCCGACCCGCGGATGCAGCATCGGGGCGACCGGAATGGGTGCCGGTGTGCGGCACATCCCTGGCTCTTTCAGCCGCCACCGCCTGGCCAATTCAATCCTGAATTGATAGCTGTATCAGCATATTCCACGGGGGCTAGAGGCTAATTTAACTCATAAACCCAGCGTTTGCCAAATCTGATCGACTTTGGCGGTGACCTCCGCACTCATGGTCAAGGGTCGGCCCCACTCCCGGCTGGTCTCGCCCGGCCATTTATGGGTGGCGTCCAGCCCCATCTTGCTGCCCAGACCGCTCACGGGCGAAGCAAAGTCGAGGTAGTCAATCGGTGTGCTGTCCGCCAGCAGCGTGTCGCGCGTCGGGTCCACCCGCGTGGTGATGGCCCAGATCACGTCTTTCCAGTCGCGGATGTTGATGTCGTCATCAACCACCACGATGAACTTGGTGTACATGAACTGGCGCAAGAAACTCCAGATGCCAAACATGACACGGCGGGCGTGGCCGGGGTAAGACTTCTTGATCTGCACCACGGCCAGCCGGTAGCTGCAACCTTCGGGGGGCAGATAGAAGTCGGTGATTTCAGGGTATTGGCGCTGCAACAGCGGCACAAACAGCTCATTCAAAGCCAGCGCCAGCATGGCGGGCTCATCCGGCGGTTTGCCGGTGTAAGTCGAGTGGTAAATGGGGTCGCGCCGCTGCGTGATGCGGTCGATGGTGAAGACCGGAAACCAGTCCTGCTCGTTGTAATAGCCGGTGTGGTCGCCAAACGGGCCTTCGAGTGCGTGCTCGAAACCGCTGGCATGCATTGCATCGGGGTAGATGTGGCCTTCCAGCACGATTTCGGCAAAGGCCGGCACCCGCAACTCGCTGCCCAGGGCTTTGACCAGTTCGGTGCGGCTGCCGCGCAACAGGCCGGCAAACTGGTATTCCGACAAGCTGTCGGGCACCGGGGTGACGGCACCCAGAATGGTGGCCGGATCAGCACCCAAGGCCACGCACACCGGGTAGGGCTGGCCGGGGTGCAGGGCCGCGTGCTCCTTGAAGTCCAGCGCGCCCCCCCGTTGAGCCAACCAGCGCATGATGACCTTGTTGCGGGCCAATACCTGTTGGCGATAAATGCCCAGGTTTTGGCGCGTCTTGTGCGGTCCTTGGGTAATCACCAGGCCCCAGGTGATCAACGGGGCCACATCGCCGGGCCAACAATGTTGAATCGGCAGCTTTGCCAGATCCACGTCCGCACCTTCCCAGACGATCTCCTGGCACGGTGCGCTGCGCAGCTCTTTGGGCGCCATGTTCCACAGGGTTTTGACCAGGCTGCTCATGCCGATGAGTTCCTTGAAGCCCTTCGGCGCTTCGGGCTCCTTGAGGTTGGCCAGTACGTGGCCAAACTGGCGCAACTCTGACACATCGCTCACGCCCATGCCCAAAGCGACCCGGCGTGTCGTTCCAAACAGGTTGCCCAGCACCGGCGTGCTGTACCCGGTGGGGTGCTCGAACAGCAAGGCCGGCCCCCCGGCGCGCAGCGTGCGGTCGCACAGGGCGGTCATCTCCAGATGCGGCGAGACTTCGGCCTGAACGCGTTTGAGCTCGCCCAAGTGCTCTAACTGCTGGATGAAATCCCGGAGGTCGCGGTAAGCCATGGTTTTTAGTTTGATGCGCTCAGGCCAGCCCAGCGCGGCGCGCTGGTTTGGGGCAGGCCCAGCAAATCCACCACCCGGTGGACCGTGTGGTCCACCATCTCGTTGATCGACTGTGGGCGGTGATAGAAGCCCGGCACTGGTGGAAAGATGATGCCGCCCATCTCGGTCACGCTGCTCATGTTGCGCAAGTGCGCCAGGTTCAACGGAGTCTCGCGCACCATCAAGATCAGACGGCGGCGCTCCTTGAGCATCACGTCCGCCGCACGCGTGATCAGGTTGTCGGACAGGCCGAGCGCCACCGCGGCCAGTGTTCGCATGGAACAGGGCGCCACCACCATCGCGTCACATGGAAACGAGCCGCTGGCAATGGCTGCACCCACGTTTTGCACCGGGTGCGTCACGTCGGCCAGGGCCTGCACATCGGCGCGCGCCATGTCCAGCTCTTGCTGCACGTTGAGCCAACCGGCTTCGGACACCGTCAAGTGGGTTTGCACGTCCGCCATGCCACGCAGCATCTGCAACAAGTGCACACCATAAACGGCACCGCTGGCGCCCGAGATGGCGATGATGATGCGCTTCAATGGGATTGCCGTAGTGCCCAACGGGCGCGCAGTCGTGCCAGCACCTGCGCTGGCTTGAACGACTCCAGATCAAGCATCGGCAGCTCGATCGCGTCAATCGTGTTTTTAACCAGCAGGCCCAGCTCGGTGTCGCCTTCCATGGCCAGGCGGCGGTTGAAAAACAGCGTATCGGGGTCTTCCTGGCGGCGTGCCAGCTTGACAAAATCATGGGCGCTGGCGCTGATAACGAGGTCGGCTGAACCGCGGTTCTGGCTGGCCAGAAAACGGTCGTTTTTCCATTCAAAGTCAAACGCCCATTGCGCGTCCGTCACGCACAGGCGCAGCTTCTTGCCGAGCAGCATCTGCGTCACATCGGCATTCAGTTGTTTGGCCAGCGCCCGGTTCAGGCCGGTCACAAACATCAAAGACCCCGGAAAAGCAGGCAACCGCCCCAGCAGTTGCCCGACCGGGGTCGGAATGGTCCATGTTTTTTCACTCATATCAGCTTCCTTTAGGCAGGCGTTGGCAGCGCATTGGGGGCCACTTGCTCCAGCCCGGGTTGACCGTACCAATAACCGTTGCAGGGCTTTTCCGGCATCAAGCCCAGCAACTCGGCGTTGGCAACAGCAGCCTCGGTGCGCCCCTGAATCACCGCTTGAAACAGCTCAACAATGCGCACCGTGTGTTGCGCCTGCGGACTAATACGCACCACATCCACGCCCATGTTTCGCATGGCCGACAGCTCTGGCAACAGGTTGTGCACGCGGGCCGATTGGGTCTGAATGCCGTTCAGCACGAGAAACTCTTCGCTCTCGCGCGTGCGCATCAACAAACCATCCGGGTACTCGATACATTTGAACTGGCAATCGTCCTTGGGCAAATTGCACTGGCGCGCGGTGAAGCAACGCGCGGAGAACGCCAGCGGCATGCGGCCATAGGCAAACACCTCGGTTTGCATGCCCGCCGGGCAGCCGGCCAGCATGAGCGCCAGATCCTCGCGTCCCATCTCCAGTGGCATCACCCAGCGCTGGATGCCCAGCCCGGCCATCCATTGCAGCGTCGGCACGTTGTAGATGTTCAGGTGCGGCCCGGCGACAAAAGACACCTTGCCTTCCAGACAGTGCACCGCGCCCATGTCGTTGGCTTCGACCATGAATTGACCGTTGCCGGTTATTTTGTGCAGCACCGTGACATCGGCGCCAGACTCGATCAGCACCTGGGTTGACAGCACCACCTCTTTACCGGCATCGCGCAGCGCGGCGGCGATGTCGAGCCAGTCCTTCAGCCGCACCTCGTGGCGGCGCGAACACACCGCTTCGCCCAGGTAGACGATGTCCACCGGCGACTGCGCCACGGCCTCATAAAAAGCCAGCACGTCGTCGCGCGGCCAGTAGTACAGAAGAGGGCCAAGAGCTAATTTCATAAACTGGTTTCAAGATGTTTGAGGACTCGCGGAAAACTGTCCCAGCTAGGCGCCCTGACGCAGACAGTACGCCCCGTACGGCAAGGCAGCGCAACGACGCTGGGGCAGCTTTGCGTGAGTCCGATCATTTCCAAGGGCGGTGGTAGGCGCCTAGCGTGTGTTGTTGCCCTTCCGCCACTTTGTCCAGGCTGCTCATCCAGGACGGTTTGGCGGCATAAAGCTGCGGGTTGGCGCGGCAATTATCAATCGCCTCGCGCCACACCTTGGTCACTTGCGCCACATAAGCAGGGCTGCGCTGGCGACCTTCGATCTTGATAGCGCGCACGCCGATACGCAGCAACTCGGGCAGCAGGGACAACGTGTTCAAGCTGGTCGGCTCTTCAATGGCGTAATAGTTTTTCTCTTCGCCGACGTCAAAACGGCCCTTGCACAAGGTCGGATAGCCCGCATTTTCGCCCGCGGCGTAGCGGTCAATCAGGACGCCATTCAGGCGTGACTCGCGGCCCTGCGGGGTCTCGACCCAGCGCACCGCTTTGGGCGGTGAGCAGACGCCATTGGTGTTGGGCGCTTCGCCCGTGACGTAGCTTGACAGGGCGCAGCGCCCCTCCACCATCACGCACAAGCTGCCAAAGCCAAACACCTCGATCTCGACCGGAGTTTTCTCCAGCACCTGTTCCACTTGCGTGAGCGACAGCACGCGCGGCAGCACGGCGCGCGCGATGCCAAAGTGCTGGTAGTAAAAATCGAGTGCTTCGTAATTGGTGGCCGAGCCCTGCACTGACAGGTGCAGGCGCAATTGCGGCTGGTGTTTGACGGCGTAGGCCATCATGCCCGGGTCGGCCAGAATCACGGCATCGACCCCGCTGTGCGCGGCACGGTCTACCGCGCGCTGCCAGAGCTCGGCTTTGGCCGCCTGAGGGTAGGTGTTAAGCGCCACAAACACTTTGCGTCCGCGCTCATGGGCGTAGCGAATGCCCGCCTCAATGGCTGCTTCGTCAAAATTGAGGCCGGCAAAGTTGCGCGCGTTAGTGGCATCGCGAAAGCCGAGGTAAACGCAGTCGGCGCCGTTGTCAACCGCCGCTTTGAGCGCGGGCAGGCTACCCGCCGGGCAAACCAGCTCCAGGGATGACGCAGCCAGCGGGGGCACAAGGGAGTTGTCCGAAATGGATTTGATCATGGTTGTGGGATTGTGGGCCACCTAAAGCGGTGTGTCACTGCCGACCTAAAAAAGCAGGGAAATTGAATGGCGAAAGAGTACCAGACGGCGCGGTCAAGTCCAATGATGTAGGTCAAGGGTGGTGGCGAAGGATGCCAACAGGGCCGGGGCTTTCAACTGGGTTTGCTTTATCAACAACATAAATTTAAAAAATACATTATTAATACCTGTTTAATGTAACCGGCAACACGAAAAAAACAACGAATTGAATCAACTTAAAGTGACTTGGAGCTTGATGCAAAAACATAACAATTTAAGGTTATGTCAATAAGGTAAATCCCTTGAGCAATTATGATGCACCGCACAAATCCTCTTCCATTTGTCGGCAAGGGGTTGTTGACCACAAGCGGAGTTTCCCTTTATGCGTACCTATTTCCTGGCGCCAACACAACCTAACGTCGGTCTAACTTCGGTTTCACTCGGTCTCTTGCGGGCATTGCAGCGGCGCGGTCTGAAGGTGGCGTTTGTCAAACCGATCACCAAGAGCACGCCCGACGCCGAACCATCGGTCCTGTTCGCCCGAAGCATCTGCCAGCTCCATAACACGCCTGATCCCTTGCCCATGAGCCTGGTGACACAACGCGTCACCAGCGGCAAGACGGATGAACTGCTGGAAGACATTATCAGCCTGGCCATGTCCGCCACCGCGGAGGCCGACGTACTGGTGGTCGAAGGCATTCATGCGGATCCGAGCCGGGTTTTCATTCCACGCCTGTCCGGTCACATCGCCCGCAGCCTGCAGGCGGACGTGGTACTGGTGGCCAGCGCGGCGGACGCGCAGGGCATTGCCGAGACCAACTACCTGATTGCCCAGGTCCGCAGTGTCGGTCGCACGGTGGTGGGTGTCATCTTCAACCGTGCAACAGCGGACTTTGACGAAGCCGGCGCTGCCCGGCAATTGGACGGCGTGCCGATCTGGGGCGTCGTCAAAGACAATCCGGCGCTGTCCGCGCCGCGCACGATCGACGTTGCCCGCCATATGGGCGCCGAGGTGATCATCGAGGGCGAAATCGCAACTCGGCGCATGCTTGACACCGTCCTCTGCGCGCGTTCGGTGGCCGAAGTCATTCCGCGCCTCACACCCGGCACCCTGGTGGTCAGCGCGGGCGACCGCGACGATGTGATACTCGCCACGGCGCTGGCCGCCAGCAACGGCGTTGAGCTTGCCGGTCTGATGCTGACCCACCACAGCGCCATCAGCCCGCGGATCGAGCGCTTTGCCTCACTCGCCTTTCATAGCGGCTTGCCGGTGTTGCGCACCAACGGCGACAGTTATGAAACTGCCGCCCGCATCAGCCGAATGCCCCTTGCGGTACCGCAGGACGACCTGAGTCGGATGGATCGCGTCATCGAAAGCGTGGCCGAACAGCTCGATGGGGATGTGATTTGTGCCGGGCTGGAGCATGCCACATCGACACGCATGTCGCCGCCGGCCTTTCGTTACCAGCTCATTCAAAAGGCCAGGGCCGCCCATAAGCGCATCGTGTTGCCCGAAGGGGACGAACCGCGCACGATCCGTGCCGCCGTCATCTGCACCGAGAAAGGCATCGCGCGCTGCGTTTTGCTGGGCAAGCGCAAGGTGATCCAGGCGGTGGCCGATGCGCTGGGGATCGAGTTGCCCAAGGGACTTGAGATACTGGAACCCAGTCAGATTGCCGAACGCTACGTGGCACCGATGGTGGAGCTGCGCAAGAGCAAAGGACTGACACCGGTGCAAGCCCGTGCAGCGCTGGAAGACAGCGTCGTGCTTGGAACCATGATGCTGGCTGTCGACGAAGTCGATGGCCTGGTCAGCGGCACGGTGCACACCACCGCCAGCACGGTGCGTCCTGCGCTGCAGTTGATCAAGACGGCACCGGGTTCGTCGATCGTGTCGTCCTGCTTCTTCATGTTGATGCCCGAGCAGGTGCTGGTTTACGCCGACTGCGCGATTAACCCGAATCCGACCGCCCAAGAGCTTGCCGACATTGCAAAGCAGAGCGCCGACAGCGCACAGGCTTTCGGCATCGAGCCCAAAGTCGCGATGATCAGCTACAGCACTGGAGAATCCGGATCGGGCGACGATGTCGAAAAGGTCCGCGCTGCCACGGAGCTGGCCCGAGCCCGCTGGCCGGAGTTGGTGATCGACGGCCCGATGCAGTACGACGCGGCTGCTGTGCGTGAAGTCGCAGCGCAAAAGGCGCCGGGCAGTGCGGTCGCCGGGCAAGCCACCGTTTTTATCTTTCCCGACCTGAATACGGGCAACACCACCTACAAGGCAGTTCAGCGTTCAGCCAACGTCGTGTCGGTCGGACCGATGCTGCAGGGCTTGCGCAAGCCGGTGAACGATTTGTCGCGCGGCGCACTGGTCGACGACATCGTTTTTACCATCGCCCTGACAGCCATCCAGGCAGAGTCAATGGCGCGGCAATCCGAGGCTTCAACTTGAGCCTTGCTGTCTATTGCAAGGGTTAATGCGATCGATTTACCGTGTGGCCAAGTGCCGCGCGGCCTCCCACTGCGAGCGCGGCCGGGTGGGCACGCCGTGCTGACCCAACCATCGCTGTACAAGAAAAATATACCCAAAACAGGCGCATAACTTGTTGATTTCAATCGTGTTTTCTTGCCTGCGATGCAGGGAGCGCCAAACCGATGCCTGAAATCGATGTACTTGGACCCCTGGCGGCCACGGTCCAAGGGGCGAAGAACACCATGAGCAAACAGCTAAGTACTTGATTAACAATGACTTTTTTATAAATTCAAGAGTTGGCACGAGCTATGCTTATAGCCAAGCAGTCAAGTAACACATTGAAACAGAAGGAGAAACATCATGGATGCACTGCGTAAAGTTTTGGTCGTCGATGACGATGCCGTGGTTGGCAAGAGTTTCAATCGGGTTCTGACCAAAGACAAGGGCTATGTCGTCATCACCGCGCAAAGCGGCGCTGAGGCGTTGGAGAAGATGCGTACCCAAAACTACGATCTCGTCTTCACCGACATCAAGATGCCGGGCATGGATGGGGTCGAGTTGGCCGAGCAGGTCAAGGCGAGACAGCCCTGGACACCGGTGGTCATCATCACCGGTTATGGCACCCAGACCAATGAAGCCCGGGCCAAGGCCGCAGGCGTGGCGGACTTCATGCGCAAGCCGCTGTCGCCGGAGATGATTGAAGAGAGCGCCGCCCATGCGCTGCTGGAGTCGGCAGTGGCAGTCGAGGCCCCAAGGGTGGAAACCGTCGCCCCAGCGCTACCGGTCGAAGCGGTCGCCCCTGGCAGCAACCTGAAAAACATGGCGCTGTTCCTGGCCGCACCGTTCATCGGCTTGGCCTATGCGCTGGCCCTGCCCTTTGTGGGCATCGGGATGCTGATCTGGACGGCGGTCAGGGCGCCTGGAACCCTGCCAGCGGCCAAGAAAGCAGGGGGCTATCTGCTCAATATGGCCAAGTTCGTGAGCGCGCCCTTCCTCGGCCTGGCCTATGCCGTGTTGCTACCCTTGGTCGGACTCGCCCTGCTGGTCTGGGTGGCTGCCAAGGCCTTGATGGCAACAAAGCAAGCAGCTTAAATACAAGTCCTCGGCCCGGGTGAGGGCCTTTCTCAGCGCCCTGTGTCATGGACTCAGGGCGTTTTTTTGGACCCCTGCGGGTCGATCAGGTCGGCACCCCCCCCAAGGGGTTTACCGATAAAACGCCTCGACTTTGCCCTTCAACTTGATCAACAGCGGCTTGCCCGTGCGATCCCGCGTCTTGCCGGCGGGCACCTTCACCCAGCCCTCGCTGAGGCAGTACTCCTCGACATCCATACGCTCCTTGTCATTCAAGCGTATGCCGATGTCATGTTCAAACACGGCAGCGACGTGATGAGGACTGCGCGGGTCACTGGACAGATGGTCAGGCAGCGCAGGAAATGGAGTGGCTTCGTTCATGGGTATGTCTTTTCAGTTAACGCGAATCTGCGTCGATTTTCCATGATTTGGACTTTACCCGGTCTTGGAGCCCCCGTCCGAAGCCGCGATTTCGACCCGTTGGGGACAGCGCGGGCTGGCAATGCGGTGAAAATGCAGGTCTGTTTTTGCCTCAAGCGACCGCCCCCATGAACCGAAACCTCTGGCTACTGGCCCTGTGCCAGGGACTCTTCCTGACCAACAACGTCACCTTCATCGCCATCAATGGCCTGGTCGGCTTCAGCCTGGCGCCCCTGGGCTGGATGGCGACCCTGCCGGTGATGGGCTATGTGGTCGGCGGCGCCCTGTCGACCGGGCTGGTGGCTAAAACACAGCAGCGTTTTGGCCGCAAGCGCTCGTTTCAGATGGGACTGCTGGTGGCGCTGGCGTCCAGCTTGCTGTGCGCCTACGCCGCCGTCAGCAGGAATTTCTGGTTGCTGTGCACGGCGACGGTGGTGGCCGGTTACTACAACGCCAACGCCAATTTGTACCGCTTTGCCGCGGCCGAGCTGACGACCCTGGCCGGGCGCGAAAAAGCGGTGTCGCTGGTGATGGCCGGCGGCTTGCTGGGCGCCGTGCTGGGCCCCAACCTGGCGGCCCAGACCCGCACGCTGACGAGCGTGCCGTTCGCGGGCGCCTACCTGGCCCTGGCCGTCGTCGCGCTGTTGTCCCTGGCGGTCCTGGCTTTCATCGAATTCCCGCCGACCCCACCCAAAAAATCAGCCCACGGCGGGCGCCCCCTGACCGAGATCATGCGGCAACCGGCTTTCATCGTCGCCGCCGCGACCGCCGCCTTGGGCTACGGCGTGATGAACCTGCTGATGGCGGCCACGCCGCTGGCGATGCAGCAGTGCAGTCTGCCGTTTGCCGACGTGGCGCTGGTGCTGGAGTGGCATGTGATTGGCATGTTCGCGCCCGGCTTTTTCACCGGCCATTTGATCAAGCGCTTTGGCGCGCTGCCGATCATGGGCGTGGGGGTGGCGCTCAACGCGCTGTGCATCATGGTGGCCTTGTCCGGCGTGGACTTGCAGCAGTTTTTGATCGCCCTGTTCTTGCTTGGTGTCGGCTGGAATTTTCTGTTCACCGGCAGCACCACGCTGTCGCTGCAAACCTACTCCCCCGAAGAAAAAGACCGGGCCCAGGGCGCCCTGAATTTCTTGGTCTTCGCCACGCTGGCGCTGAGCTCGTTTGCCTCCGGCGTGCTGGTAACGACCCGCGGCTGGCAACTGCTCAATGTCGGCTCGCTGCTGCCGCTGGCTCTGACGGCGGCGGCACTGGTGTGGCTCGGGCTGCACCCAGGGCGGGCGCAGGCGGTTTAGCCGCCGCGCCGCAGCGCCTCTTGCGCCCGGCACCAATCCAGCCAGGCGCGGGCTTTGTGCTGCGGGCTGCGCAGCAGGTAGTTCGGCGGGTAACTGACGATGACCGGAATGCCCTGGTAGTGGTAGCTTTGCCCGCGCAATTGGCCCAGCGGCAGGCTGGCCAAGGCCGGCACGCTGCCCTGCAACAAGCCCTGCGCGGCAAACCGGCCCAGCGCCAGAATGACTTTGGGCTGCACCAGGGCGACCTCGCGGCGCAGGTACTGTTCGCAGGTGGCGAGTTCGGCCTGGGTCGGGTTGCGCGCCTGCGCCGGGCGACACTTGACGACCGGGGTGACGTAAGCCGCCCGCAGCGCCTGCGCCGCTGGGTCGGCCCCCGCAGGGCGGGCGTGGCGGCTCAGGCCCAGTGCCTTGAGCATGTTGTCGAACAATTGGCCCGCCGCCTCGGCCAACGGCGCCCCGGCCTGCTCGTCGGCGTCATCGGGCGGCTCGCTGACCACCAGCCAATCGGCCCGATAAGGCGCATCGGGCGCCGCCAGCACGGCGGCACGGCGCCCGATGCACAGGGGGCAGGCCTGGCAAGCGGTAATGGTTTGCCTCAGCGCGGGCCAGTCCAGGCGGGCCGCGTCAGCGCCGCCGCCGTCCGCGCTGGCGCGCGCTTCGTGCGCTGCCATTTTTTTTAAGCCTATTTGGGCTGTAGCCCTCGTCCTTACTGCGTTAGTAACTACGTTTTCAATAGCATTTTTTGGCACTACCGGCGCCGCGCTCGCCGCCGCCGCCGCTGGCCTCCAGACGCGCACCCCCATCTCTTGCAACATGGCGCGCTGGCGGGGGTCAAAATCAAGGCTCATCGCTGCATTTTCACAGACTGCCAGCCACTCGCAGCCGCAAGCTCATCACCAGCGCGTCTTCGCGCTGACCGTGCGCACTGGGGTAGTAGTTTTTGCGTTGGCCCACGCGCTGAAATCCATGCGCTTCGTAGACCTGGATGGCGCGCCGATTGCCCATGCGCACCTCCAGCCAGATCCACTCGGCGCCTTGGCCGCGGGCCCAGAGCGAGAGCGCCTCCAGCAGCAGCTGCGCCCAGCCCTGGCGCTGGTAATCCGGGGCCACCGTGAGATTGAGCAAATGCACCTCCTCCACGCCTTGCATGGCCACGAAATAACCGAGCACGGTGTCTTCGGCCAGCAAGAGCTGGATTTGATAGCCGGCGCTGAGCGAGTCCTCGAAGTTGCGCCGCCCCCAGGGGTGGGCATAGGCCTGCTGCTCCACGCGCAGCACCGCGTCCAGCTGCGCCAGCGTCAAGGGCTCGAAACGGACTTCGACGTTTTTAACGACGGCGCTCACCGTGCCGCCTTTTCCGTGGCGCGCTCCAGCGTGGTTTTGGCGACTTTGTCACGGATGTACAGCGGCAGCGCCTGCTCGGGCGCGACCGCGGCGCCCGCGGCCAGCAGGGCCGGCGCCAGGCGCAACAGCGCGCTGGCCGTGGGCAGCGCCTCGATGCGTGGCGCCGCCCCAGGCAGACGCGCCCCGTAGCTGGCAAACACATTGCCGGCCAGGGGACAGTCGGCCTCCGACCTCAATTCTTCAGCTCGAATCAGGCGGCAGCCCTTGGCCTGCGTCCACTTGCCACTGTCAAAAACATAGTCAGCGGCATACATTTCGTCCATCCGGGCGTCCAGCAGCGCCAGCACCTGCCAATGGGCCAAGGTGCTGGCCTGCTGAAAGCGGGCTTCTTCTGCCAGCGCCAGCAAGGTGTCGATCGGCAGCACCGTCAGGTGCGCGCCAAACGCCAGGCCCTGTGCCACCGCGCAGGCGGTGCGCAAGCCGGTGAACGAGCCCGGCCCGCAGCCAAAGGCAATCGTGTCGAGATCAGCAAACTGCAGACCGGCCTGCGCCATCAGGCGCTGGATCGTCGGAATCAATTGGCTTGAGGTCTGCGCACCGCCCGCGCCGCTGTACTGCCAGACGGGGTGCGGGGCCGCTGCGTCGACGCGCTGCACGGCGACTGACATGCGGTCGGTGCTGGTGTCAAAGGCGAGCAGGTTCATCGCCCCCTCCCGGCAGCGCGCGCAAAACGAGGCGCGAAAGCGCTGGCGACGGCCCTACCATGCCAGCGGGTCGCATGTATAAAAATATGCATCAAATCAGCCTCTGGCCCTTGCTCTACCTGCGGGAGTAGCTATTTTTTTAATAGCAACCGGTGCGACTGCGCGCACCCCGAACAAAATGCCCAGCGTCACCAGCACCAGGCCGACGGCCAGATTCCAGTACAGCGGCTCGCCCAGCAACAGCACCGCGCCCAGGGCGGACAAGCCCGGCACCAGTGCCGTGATCATGGTCGAGCGCACCGGACCAAAATACTGGATCATTTTGGTGAAGGTGATGCCCGAGACCACCACCGAACCCCAGCCCTGAAACACCGCCTGGAACAGCAGCTCGCGCAGCGGCGCGCTGAACACCTGGCCGGGCACAAAGCCGCCCAGCACCAGCAGGCTGTAAAGCGGCACGTAAGTCACAAACGCAAACGCCGTGATGGCGATGGTGGCGCGCACCGCGTCCAGGTGGTGGCGGCGTGCCAGCACGCTGTAGGTGGCCCAGCTCATGGCGCCCGCCATGAACAGCAGGTCGCCCTTCCAGACCTCGCCTCCGTCGAAGGCGCCGATCAGGCTCTTGCCGCCCACCAGCAGGTCGCCCAGCACGATCAAGCCCAGCCCCAACGCGCGCAGCGGCGTGATGTGGTCATGCAAAATCAGCGCCGCCAGCAGCGCCGTCCAGAGCGGCAAACTGCCCGGCAGCAACACCGAGGCATGCGCCGCCGGGGCAAAGACAAAGCCGTTGTACGCCACCAGCGCATACAACAGCCCGCCAAAAAACCCCACCGTGGCGGTGACGCGCCAGGGCAGCGGCGACAGCGTCAGCAGCGACGACTGATGGACGGCGCGCGCGCGATCCCGGTAGCTCAGCCAGGCGCCCCAGGGCAGCAAGATCAGACTGGCGCCGACGATGCGGCAAAAGGCTATGTCAAACGAGCTGAGGGTGCCGCCCCGCGCCGGGTCAGCGGAGGCGCGGGCGATCAGGATGAACGAGGTCCAGACCAGCACCGTGACCACGGCGGCGGCGATACCAACGGTGCGCGGTGAAAAACCGCTTGAATGGGAGGGCGAGGCTGCGTGCATGGCCCGATTATCCGTGGCGCGCGGCGGCGGCTGGATAATTGGCGCATGTCCTCCCCTATTCGCTTGCTGGCTATCCTGATCGTGGCCTTGCTGCTGCGGCCCGCCCTGGCCCAAAACCTCCCGCCCGAGGTGGACGCGGCGCTGGCACGCGCCAAGGTGCCCCGCGAGGCGGTGGCGCTGCTGGTCGTCGACGCCGCCGGCAAGGCGCCAGCGCGCCTGAGCCACCGCGCCAGCGTGCCGATGAACCCGGCCTCGGTAATGAAGCTGGTGACCACCTACGCGGCGCTCGACCTGCTCGGGCCGGCCTACAGCTGGCGCACGCCGGTCTATGTGGAAGGCGCGGTGAAGGACGGCACCTTGTTGGGCAATCTCTACATCAAGGGCCAGGGCGACCCCAAGCTGGTGGCCGAGCGCCTGTGGCTGCTGCTGCGCCGGGTGCAGGGTCTGGGCATCCAGAAAATCACGGGCGACATCGTGCTCGATCACAGTGCCTTTGAGGCCGTGGACGCCGACCCGGCCAGCTTCGATGGGGAGCCGCTGCGCCCCTACAACGCCGCGCCGGATGCGCTTTTGGTCAACTTCAAATCGGTCGTCATGACCTTTGTGCCGGATCGGTTGGCCAACACCGCCTCGGTGCAGTTCGAACCACCGCTGGCGGGCGTGCGGATGCAGTCCAGCGTGCCGCTGGCCAACGACAGTAGTGGCAGCAACGGCAGTTGTGGTGACTACCGGGCCGCGCTCAAGGCCGATTTTTCTGACCCGGCGCGCATCCGCTTCGCGGGCAGTTACCCGGCGGCTTGCCTGGAGAAAGTGTGGCCGGTCGCCTATGCCGACCCGAGCAGCTACAACACGCGCGCCGTGCAGGGCCTGTGGCAGCAAATGGGCGGCCAACTGGGCGGCAGCGTGCGCGACGGGTCGGTGCCGCCGCTGACCCTGGCGCGGCCTCCCACGTTTGAACTCCTCTCGCCGCCATTGGCGGAGGTGATTCGCGACATCAACAAATACAGCAACAACGTGATGGCGCAGCAGGTGTTTCTGACGCTCAGCCTGGCGGATCAGGGGCGGGCCACCCGGGCCGCCTCGCGCGAGGTGGTGCGCCGTTGGTGGCAGCAACGCATCAGCGCCTCTGAGGCGCCCACGCTGGACAACGGCTCGGGCCTGTCGCGCCAGGAGCGCATCAGCGCCCAGGGCTTGGCGCGCCTGCTGCAGACCGCCTGGGCCTCGCCCCTGATGCCCGAGCTGATGAGCTCGCTGCCGATTGCCGGGATCGACGGCACCCTCAAACGCAGCCAGGCTCGGTCGCCGGGCCGCGCCCACCTTAAAACCGGCAGCCTGCGCGATGTGGTGGCGGTGGCCGGCTATGTCCATGCGGCCAGCGGCCAGCGTTACGTGCTGGTCGCGCTCGTCAACCATGCCAATGCCAATGCCGCCCGCCCGGCGCTGGAGGCGCTGCTGGACTGGACGGTGAGAGACAATGGCGCCTATGTCCCTGACTGAACTCTTTGGCTACTGCGCCGCCGTCCTGACCACCGTCAGCTTTGTGCCGCAAGCCTGGCACACCTTCAAAACGCGTGACGTGCGCGGCATTTCCTTGGGCATGTACAGCGTCTTTACCGCCGGTGTGGCCTGCTGGCTGATCTACGGCCTGCTGCTGGGCGCCTGGCCGATCGTGCTGGCCAACATCGTCACGCTGGCGCTGGCCGGTGGCATTTTGCTGATGAAGCTGCGGTTTCGGTGAATCACCTCCCTCGGCCCGAATGCCGCACCCGGGTTCGGGCCGTTAAAAATCATCCACGCGGGGTTTACCCCAATACTGGCTGGCGTGCTGGCGAACTATGATTTAGATCGTAAATAGCACGACCGTTCTTTTTTTACTTTTGGAGTCCACAGATGAAGCAATTTAGAGTTCTAGCAACGGCCCTGGCCACCGCGCTGCTGGTCGCCGCTTGCGGCGGCGGCGGTGATGGTGATCAGTCACCGGCCATTAAATACACCAAAGTGGTGTCCTTTGGCGACAGCCTGAGCGATGCCGGGACCTATAACGTGGGTCCCATCAAAGCTTCTGGCGGCGGCATGTTCACCGTCAACGGCATTGCCAGTGCCATCGGTGCTGATCCGGTGCCCAGCTATAACTGGGCACAACTGGTGTCAGCCGCGGCCGTCGGCAAAGCCTCCTGCTCAGCACGAGTCGGTGGTTTCGGGGTGGCTGAAATTGCGGTCGCCGGATGTACCAACTACGCCCAGGGCGGCGCCCGTGTGGCCGATCCCAAAGGTGTGGGTAATCCGGTCGGTGTTGGCTTTACAGCCGGCCCGCTCACCGAGCCGATGGTGACGCAGATCGCAAACTATGTGGCTGATGGTGGGAGTTTTACTGGCAACGAACTGGTCACGGTGCTGGGGGGGGCGAACGACTTGTTCGGGCAAACGGACAAGTTAAGAGCGGATGCTAATGCAGCCGGTGGTGCTGCCTTGGCCACCTCGTTGGTGACCCAGTTGGTGGCCGGCGCACCGCCAGCCAATCAGTTGGCCGCGCACGCGTTTATTGGTGGCGCCATTCAGACCGAAGCGGTAAAAGCAACGGCTACGCCGACCAGCATCATCACGGCGGCTGTGACTGCCGCCGCCACTCACGCCGGGATAAACGCTTACACCAACACCGCCGTAGCCAACGCGGCAACGATTGGGCAGACAGCCGGTGCGGCCGCCGTCGCCGCCGGCAATAACTACGCCGCCACGACCGGTGCAGTCAATGCGTTGACCGGCATGGCCGTTGCAGCCACAACCCTGGCCACTTCTGTCAAGAGCATGATCAGCAGCGGAGCCAGGCATGTGGTGGTGGTCAACATTCCCGATGTCAGCCAGACCCCCATGGCGATGGGCACCATTGTTTACAACGCGGATGGCAGCATCAAAGACAATTCCCAGCAGCAGCTGGTTCTGGCATTGACGACCAAATTCAACACCACGCTGCAGACGGCCCTTGAAACCGCCCCCGGTGTAGCCATTCCCGGCGTGGTCTTTGTGGATGCGTTTGCTGAAAACCAGCGGCAGCTGCTCAACCCGGCACATTACGCTCTCACCAATGTGAAAAATGTTGCTTGTAACCTGGCCTTACCCGCCAACGTGCTCGCCACGGCAGGAAAAACTGATGGCAGTTCTTTGGTTTGCAACGCAAAGAACCTCATTGCGGGCGACACCTCGCATTACCTGTTCGCCGACTACGTCCACCCGACGCCTTTCGGCCACAAGTTGTTGGCCCAGTTTGTGACCAAAGCCTTGGTCATCGCGGGCTGGCTTTAATCAACTGAACTTCAAGGAGAAACCTATATGAAAAACCAAGTGAAGTTCCTCACGGTGGCGGTTGCCGCCCTGCTGACTGTCGGTAGCGTCTGCGCCCAAACCGCAGGCACCTGGATGGTGCGTGCCGGTGTCACCAAGCTGGCACCCTCGGTCAATAGCAGTTGCCTGACGGCCCCGGATTTTGGCGACGGCCCCAGCGGCTGCACCAAGTCGGATGTCAGTGCCGACACCCAGCCCAGCGGCGGTATCACCTACATGTACACCGACCACTGGTCGGTGGATGTGCCGCTGGCGCTGCCTTTCAAACACAGGATCATCGGCGCAGGCGCCATGGCCGGTGCCGGCGACCTGGGCACAGTCCAGGCGCTGCCGGTGACCATGTTCCTGCAGTACCGTTTTCTGGAGGCGAATGCCAAGTTCCGGCCCTATATCGGCTTGGGAGTCACTTACGCTTATTTCTTTAACGAAGAAGGCAGTGGCCGTCTGACCGCCACCACCAACCCGGGTGGCCCGCCGACCCAGCTGACTGTCGATTCCAAGTTCATCCTGACGCCGCAAATCGGCGCGACGCTGGCCTTGAACGACAAGTGGTTCCTTGAGGTCTACTACACCAAGTCGAAGTTGAGTACCACCACCCGCATGTCCACCGGTCAACACATGGACGTGGACCTCGATCCGGCCGCCTACGGCATGGCGGTCGGCTACAAGTTCTAGTCTTTTAAACCTGTCCCTCAAAAGCCCCGCTCTGCGGGGCTTTTGAGTTTGGGGGATGGGAGGCTCTGTTCAAACGGCGTCTTGACCCACTTTCGTCACCGCCCTCGTCAGTCAGCGTGCGCTGCCCGTTGCAAGCGGTCGCGCACCCCATCCCAGGCGGGACTGTCGGGCGGCGCCTCAATCCAGATCTGCTGCACACCCTGGGCATCCAGCTCGCGCAGCACGGCAAACAATTCCTGCGCGGCCGCTGCTGCGTCAGTCGGCATGACTTGCGACAGCAGCCGGGACGACCGGCTTGGCGCCATGCTGCGGGCATAGACGGCTATCGTCGGCAAGGCGGGGGCGTTCGCCCGCGTGGCGACTGCAGCGTGGGCGGCCGGGCCACTGGCAGCTTCATCAGCCACCCACAGAGCGAGCGCAGCTTGCAACGCCGGTGCGTCCATCAGCCGCACCCGCGCCCTGGGTGCGTAATGCGACTCCAAGGTGCCAGAGGCCTTGGGCGCAGGCCCAGTATGCGTAGCCAGCTCCTCTTTTAATAGCACCTTGAAGCCGCACACGGCCTGCACCTGGGCCGGCGTGATGGCGCCGGGTCGCAGCAGCACCGGCTGGCCGCGCGTGCAGTCGATGATGGTGGATTCGATGCCAACCATGCAAGCGCCGCCGTCCAGAATCAGCAAGTCCGGGCCAAACTCGCCTTGCACATGTGCGGCGGTGGTCGGGCTGACCCGGCCAAACTGGTTCGCGCTGGGGGCGGCGAGGCCCCAGACCAAATGGGAATCCGATGCCAATTCCTTTTTTTGCGACTTGGCGATTTCAGAATGAATTGGAATCTGCCCCCCGTTTTTGAGTAGCGCCTGGAGCAGCGCCTGCGCCACCGGGTGCGATGGGCAGCGCAGGCCGATCGTGTCTTGCCCACCAGCGGCCGCACTGGCCACGCCGGGACGGCGCGGCAGGATCAAGGTCAGCGGCCCGGGCCAGAAGGCTTGCATGAGCTGGGCGGCGAAATCCGGCACCTGGGCGGCAAAGTGGCCCACGCAGCTGACGCCAGCCACATGGACGATCAGCGGGTGCTCCGTCGGCCGGCCTTTTGCTTTGAAGATTTGCGCCACAGCGGCGTCGTTTTCGGCGTCAGCAGCGAGGCCGTACACCGTCTCTGTGGGCAAGCCCAACAAGCCGCCGGCCCGGATGCGCTCTGCCCCGGCAGCTATTGAATCTGCAGCAAAGCCGTCCAGAACCCTGGCTGCGATAGCACTCAAAAGGCGTCCATGCCGAGCAACCGGGCCGCCGCCAGGGCGGTAGTGCGCACCTCAGCCACGGTGGCGCCGGTGAAGGTCAGGTGCCCCATCTTGCGGCCCTTGCTGGCTTTGAGCTTGCCGTACAGGTGCAGGTGTGCGCCCGGCAGCGCCAGCACCTGGTCCCACGGCGGCGACACCCCGCCCGCCCACAAGTCGCCCAGCAAATTGAGCATGATGGCCGGGCTGTGCTGGCGCGGTTGCAGCAGCGGTAAACCGGTGAGCGTGCGCACCTGCAGGTCAAACTGTGACAGGTCGCAGGCGTCCAGCGTGTAGTGGCCGCTGTTGTGCGGGCGCGGCGCCATCTCGTTGACGATCAAGGTGCCCAGCGCCTGCGCTGCTTCCGAGTCGTCTTGCAGCACAAAAAACTCGACGCACAGCACGCCCACATACTGCAATTCATTTGCTATCGCTTTAGTAGCTGCTACCGCACGTTCTGCAAGGGCTGCGGCCATATTTCCTTCATAAGCCTGGGTCACGGCCAGAATGCCGTCGCGGTGCAGGTTGCGTTGCGGCGCAAAGTTGACGCAGGCACCGTCCCAGCCGCGCGCCACGATCACCGAACACTCGGCTTGCAACGGCAACAATTTTTCCAGCACACAAGGCACGTTCTTCAGATCGGCCCAGGCCGCGGCCAGCTCGGCGCGATTGCTGACACGCGCCTGGCCTTTGCCGTCATAGCCCAGGCGTGCCGTTTTGAGGATGCCGGGCAGCAGATCATCGGCCACGGCCGCCAGCTGCGCTGCATTCTCAATCACTGCATAGGGTGCCAGCGGCACGCCACAGCGCACAAAATGCGCTTTTTCCTTGATCCGGTCTTGCGCAATGCCGACCGCCTCGGCGCTCGGTGCCACCGGACGGTGCGCGCCGAGCGTGATCAGGGCCGGCGCCGGCACGTTCTCAAACTCGGTGGTGATCGCCGCGCAGCGCTGCATCAGTTGCGCCAGGCCTTGCTCGTCCCGGTAGTCGCTCTGAATGTGATAGTGGCTGACCAAGCCCGCCGGGCTGATCACGTCCGGGTCGAGCACCACGGTGAAATAACCCATGCTTTGGGCCGCCTGCACAAACATGCGGCCCAATTGACCGCCGCCCATGACGCCGAGCGTGGTCTGCTGGCCGCTGCCGGTGGTGCCGGGCAGCATGGCCGCCGCCCCGCTTGTCGCTGCGCGCAGATCACGGCCCGGCGCGGCAGCGGCTTGGCCGCTCATAGCACCGGCGGCAGCGTCATGCTGCGGGCGGTTTCGGTTTGTGCGGTGCGAAAGG
Organism: Gammaproteobacteria bacterium; assembly: GCA_025359085.1. Lineage (GTDB taxonomy): Bacteria > Pseudomonadota > Gammaproteobacteria > Burkholderiales > Burkholderiaceae_C > Rhodoferax. The sequence continues at coordinate 10,397 of JANYHL010000056.1, read as the reverse complement.
CGTCAAGCTGGGCCAGCAAGGCGGCGTCGTGATGGGCCAGCATCGCCACCGCAAACAGTGCCGCGTTGGCAGCGCCAGCGGCGCCAATGGCAAACGTGGCCACCGGCACGCCCTTGGGCATTTGCACAATGCTGTGCAGCGAATCAACGCCCGACAGATGCCGGGACGCCACCGGCACGCCCAGCACCGGCACGGTGGTCTTGGCCGCCAGCATGCCCGGCAGATGCGCCGCGCCACCGGCGCCGGCAATGATGGCGTGCAAGCCGCGCGTCCGGGCCGATTCAGCATACGCAAACATGTCGTCGGGCATGCGATGCGCCGAAAGCACGCGCGCCTCGTAAGTGATGCCAAACTGTTGGAGAATATGCACTGCGTGTTGCATCGTGTCCCAGTCGGAGCTGGAGCCCATAACGACACCAATTTGAATTTTCATAATGTTGAAGACAGAGCTCGCCAGTGCGCTACGCTTGGCTGGCTGCGGTCTGTCCCGCAAGTTGATTTAATTGAATTTTACTTACCAACCCCGAATTGCCCCCATGATGAACGTAACGATTGCAAACTTTGATGCCGAGGTGGTTGCCGCTTCGATGACGGTCCCGGTGCTGGTCGACTTTTGGGCGCCCTGGTGCGGCCCATGCAAAGTCATCGGCCCGCTGCTCGAAAAATTGGAGACGGCGTACGCCGGACGCTTCAAGCTGGTCAAGATCGACTCCGACCAGGAGCAGGAACTGAGCCAGGCGTTTGGCGTGCGCAGCATTCCCACCTGCGTGCTGATGGCCCAGGGCAAACCGGTCGATGGCTTCATGGGCGCGCTGCCCGAGGGCGAAATCAAGGCGTTTCTGGACAAACACTTGCCCGCCGCTGAGGTGCTGGAAGCCGAGGTGACGAGTGAGACGGTGTCGGACGCGCCCGCTGACAACGACCCGGACGCCATGCGAGAGGCGCTGCAGCAAGCGGTGTTGAAGGACCCGGACGACGAGGAGGCCCGCTTCAACTACGTCAAACTGCTGCTGCAGGAGGGCCGCACCGATGACGCCAAGGTCGCGTTCGCCCCGGTGATCGCCAAGACCGCGCTGGTACGCCGCTTTGACTCGTTGCAGCGCTGGATGAATGCTATTGATTTTGCAGCTGATCGCGCAGATTTGACGGGGGCTACGGGCGGATTTGATGCAAAGATTGCAGCCAACAAGCGCGACTTTGACGCCCGCTTCGGCAAGGCCCAATCTTTGCTGGCGGCGCAAGACTGGACCGGCGCCATGGACGAGTTGCTGGAAATTTTGATGCGCGACAAGAGCTGGGCCGACGAGCTGGCGCGCAAGACCTATATCGCCATCCTGGACATCATCGAGCCACCCCAGGTCAAAGTGGCGGACGGCCAGATTCCGCCGGTCGATCCGGTGGTGGCGACCTACCGGCGCCGCTTGAGCAGCGTGGTGCTGAGCTGAAGCGGCGCTGAAGGCTGCGGCTAGCGCACCAGCAACAGCGAGCTGCTGACCAGGCGCAGCAGGTTCTCGGCCACGCTGCCGACCAGCAGGCGCTCGATGCCGCGTCGGCCATGCGTACCGACCACAACCAGATCGGCGTCCCATTGCTTGGCAGCCTCGGCGATCATTTCGGCCACGCGTCTAAAGGTGGATTCAAGCAGCAGGCGCTCAGCCTGGCAACCCGCTGACCTGGCCTGGGCCAGCGCGTGATCCAGCAGCGCGTTGCTGGCGTCACGCATCTCCTGCTTGAACTTGTCAATGTCCATGTAGGTGCCAAGCCCCATGCCATGCTGGGCCAGCGGGCCTTCGTCCACCGCGTTCGCGATGCAAAGACGCGCGCTCTGGGCGCTTGCGATTTGGATCGCCTGCTCCAGCGCCTTTTGGGCGCATTCGCTGCCGTCAATCGCTACCAAAATACGTTTGCTCATGTTTTTCTCCTGAATTATTTGACAACCATAAGTGTGAATGGCCACACATAGGCCTGCAGTGTTACAAACCCGCCGACCAGGCAAGCCAGTGCGATCGAGTGGAAAAACACATAGCGAAGAATATCGCCTTCATGGTTGAACCAGCGCGTGGCAGTGGATGCCACCACGATGGACTGGGCGTCGATCATCTTGCCCATCACGCCGCCCGAACTGTTGGCCGCGCCCATCAGATTAGGTGACAGGCCCAACTGTTCGGCGGCCACCTTCTGCATGCCGCCAAACAACACGTTGGACGCGGTGTCAGAGCCGGTCATCGCCACACCAATCCAGCCCATCAGGGTGCCAAAGAACGGGTAGAACACACCGCTGTTGGCAAATGCCAGGCCGAGTGTGGTGTCGGTGCCGGAATAACGTGTCAGCGTACCCAGACCCAGCATCAACACAATGGTCACCAGCGAGTAGCGCACCAGCCAGAAAGTGCGCCCGAAAGTGCGCACGATTTCCATCGGTTTGTATTTCATGACCAGCGCGCCAATGGTGGCCGCCAGCAAGATGCCGGTGCCGGTGGCTGACAACAAGTTAAGCACATAGATGGCAGATTCGGGGTGCGGTGTGGGCACCACCGGTGGCATTTTCATGATCAGGTTGTGCAGGCCTTCCATGACAAACTTGGGTGCAAAAATACTGTTCAGGAACGTTTTGACCGGTGGCAGGCCCCAGACAAACACAAACACCGTCAGGATCGCCCAGGGTGTCCAGGCCTGAATCAGTTGCTCTCTGGTGTACTTTTCACCCACGACCTGTGGCTTGGCTTCATGGGCACTCATGTCGTGACCCTTGATGGCCGGCGACGTCCAGATTTTTTTGGGCTGCCAAACGCGCAAGAACAAGATCAGGCTGACCATCGACACAATCGCAGCAATGATGTCCACCAGCTCGGGGCCAATGAAGTTCGACACCAGGTACTGCGGAATGGCAAATGACAAACCGGTGACAAAAATAGCTGGCCAGATTTCCATCATGGCCTTGCGACCTGCAAACGCCCAGATTAACCAGAATGGCACCAAGAACGAGAAGAAAGGCAGTTGCCGACCAATCATGGCGGACACTTCCATCAGGTCGTAACCGTGCACTTTAGCCAGCGTGATCACCGGTGTACCCAAGGCACCAAAGGCCACAGGCGCGGTGTTGGCAATCAGCGAGAGGCCCGAGGCAGCCAAAGGCGAAAAGCCCAGACCGATCAAAATGCCTGCCGTCACCGCCACCGGGGTGCCAAAGCCTGCTGCCCCTTCAAAAAAGGCGCCAAAACAAAAGGCAATCAGCAGCAGTTGCAGGCGGCGGTCATCGGTGATGCCCGAGAGCGAGGCTTGCAAAATGCGAAAGCTGCCATTTTGCTCGGCCAGTTGCTGCAAAAAGATGATGTTGAGCACAATCCAGCCAATCGGCAGCAAGCCGGTGAAGCCACCGTAAAGTGCAGCCTTGCCAGCCATCTCAGCAGGCATGCCGTAAGCCACCACGGCCACCACCACCGCAGCAATCAAACCCATACCGGCGGCAATGTGCGCCTTGATGTGCATGAAACCCAGCGCCACCAGCATCACCACTATCGGGATGGCAGCCAGCAGGGTGGATATCACCATGTTCCCAAATGGGTCGTAAACCTGATTCCAAGTCATAAAAAATCTCCTCGAACTTGTTAAAAAAATCAATCACACGCCTGCTTGTTCAGGCATTGCACGCCAGGTTTTGGTTGCGTCAACAGTGCATGGCGGCCTCCTCCCGGCTGCACTCTTCAAGCAGGTAGGCAATCGAGTGGTAAGGGCGACCGGTTTCAGCGGTTAGCCCGATTTCGCAGGTGCGGTTGGTTGACACGCCCTCGCAGCAGCTTGTCGGCAAGGCGTCGTGCACCTTGCGCAACGCATGCACGTTCAGTTCAGGCACCGCAAAGCCTCGGTCGCCACCAAAGCCGCAGCAGGTGACACCGGCGGGCTCCACAATTTCCTGCGCGCAGGCTGCCATCAGCTTGCGCAGCTTGGCATCCGAGGCGGTGCGGCGCACGCTGCAATTGATGTGCAGCGCGATCGGGCCGGGCTTGCGCGTCAGACGCAGTCTGGGCAAGAGCGCGTCATGGGCAAATTCATGAAAATCCATCAGGTTCAGGCGCCCGGCCAGGACTTTTTGCATGCGCACCGAGCAGGTGCTGGCGTCCATGATCACCGGGTAAAACCCGCCCTGGCCGTCATCTGCTGCCTTCAGCAGGGCTTGGGTCACGGCATCCGCCATCTCGGCGGCTTCCTCGGCCATGCCTTTGCTCTCAAGCATCTGGCCGCAACACAGTTTGTCAAACCCATCGGGCAGGATCGGCGCATAACCGGCGCGCACCAGCAGTTCCATGATGACTTCGGGCAGGGTGGCCTCGGCCGCGCTGTTGGCACCAAAGATGCGCCCGCCACAGGTCGGGAAATACACCACCGGGTCACCGGCGCCGGTGTAGGGTTGGGGTGCTTTGCCGGCGCGCGGCATGCCACGTTTCCAGACGCCGCCTGACAGACGGCCCAGCAGGCCGTCGCCAACCACACTTGAGGCCACCTGACCCAGGCCAATGCCAATGCGCGAGACCGTGGCCAGCTTGCCAAAGTTGTCAGCCGTCCATTGCGCCACCTTGCGTGAGCCCGAGCCCATGCCCCGGCCGCGCAGCAAACGTGTCAGGGCGCCGGTGTCGATGCCGACCGGGCAGGCAGTCGAGCACAGGCCACAGCCGGCGCAGGTGTCCAGGCCGTAATAGGCAAAGTCAGCTTCCAGGTCGGCCACGCTCTCATTTGCAGCCGTGCGGCGGGACAGTTCGCGCCAACTCACAATGCGCTGGCGCGGTGACAGCGTGAGCCGGTGCGACGGGCACAGCGGTTCACAAAACCCGCATTCGATGCAGCGGTCCACCAGTTCCTCGGCGGCGGGCATGGGTTTGAGGTTCTTCAGGTGGGCTTGCGGATCGTCGTTGAGGATCACGCCGGGATTCAGCAGGTTTTGAGGATCGAACAACTGCTTGATGCGGCGCATCAAGTCGGTGGCCTGGGTGCCCCATTCCCTTTCAACAAAGGGCGCCATGTTGCGGCCGGTGCCGTGCTCGGCCTTGAGCGAGCCGTCATATTTGTCGACCACCAGCGTGCAGATGTCCTCCATGAAACGCGCGTAGCGCTCGATCTCGGCTTGCGCCGAGAAATCCTGTGTAAAGACAAAGTGCAGATTGCCCTCCAGCGCATGGCCAAAAATGATGCCCTCGGTGTAGCCGTGCTTGCGCAGCAGCGCCTGCAAGTCGAGCGTGGCGGCGGCCAGCGACTCGACTGGGAAAGCCACATCCTCAATGATGACGGTGGTGCCGGTGCGCCGCATGGCCCCGACCGAGGGGAAGGTGCCTTTGCGCACCTTCCAGTACATTTCGCAGGTGGCGGGGTCGGTGGAAAACACTGGGGGTTCGATGGTCTTGATGCCCGTCAAGGCATTGAGTGAGGCGTCAATGCGCAGTTGCAGGGCCATCGCAGTTTCAGCCCGCACTTCAATCAGCAGCGCGGCTGCGTCATCATTGAGGGTGCGGATCATGGGCGGCAAGCCAGGCTTGTCCTGCACCGAGCGCAAGGCCGGGCGGTCCAGCAATTCCACCGCTGAAACCGGCTCTTTCTTTAGCCCAATGACGGCTTGGCAGGCACTTTCGATGCTCGGGAAGAACACCAGCGCACTGGCCTTGAACGGGTCTTCCACCACGGTGTTGTAGGTGATGCGCGAGATGAAACCCAGCGTGCCTTCGGAGCCAATCATCAGGTGCGCCAGTATTTGAACCGGGTCTTCAAAATCGATCAGCGCATTGAGGCTGTAACCCGTGGTGTTCTTGATCTTGTATTTGTGGCGAATGTGTGCCGCCAGTGCGGCGTCTGCGCGGGTGGCAGCCCCCAACTGCGCCAGTTCATTCACCAGCGATGCGTGGCTCTGGCGGAAACGGGCCACACTGATCGGGTCTTCGGTATCAAGCACCGCACCGTCGCCCAGCACCACGCGCAGACCTGCCAAAGTGCGGTAGCTGTTCTGCGCCGTGCCGCAGCACATGCCCGAAGCATTGTTGGCCGCAATACCTCCAATTTTGCAGGCATTGATGGAGGCCGGGTCCGGGCCAATCTTGCGGCCAAACGGAGCGAGCCGGTAGTTGACCTCGCCGCCGATGATGCCGGGGCCAACCCGCACCGTGGCCGCATCAGGTCCGATTTCGCAGGTGGCAAAGCCTTCGCCAATCAACACCAAGATGCTGTCGGTAACGGCTTGCCCTGACAGACTGGTGCCGGCCGCCCGAAAAGTGACGGCGCGGCCATGGGCCCGCGCGGCCAGCAGCAGCGCCTGCACTTCTTCCTCAGACTCGACCACGGCCACAATCTCAGGCGTCAGCCGGTAAAAACTGGCGTCCGTCCCATAGGCCAGGCGGCGCAAACTGTCGGTGATGAGCTGTTTGGGTGGCAGGAAGCGCGCCAAGGCCTGCGTGAATTCGCTCATGGCTTGCGGTCCTTCAACAGATCACGCAAGCGCCTGGGAGCCGGAATCAGTGGCGTGCGACTGCGCGTCCAGGCGCCTTGCTCGGTCGGCGACAGGGCGCGGCCCCGGCTCATGAACCAGGAGGCCAACTTGTACAAGCCCAATTTGCTGTACACCTGCGCCCAGACACTCCAGACTGTCGTGCTGGAGGTGGTGCGCGCGGCGCCACTGCCGCGCAAGGTGGCCTCAATGCTGTCGGGTCGCGCCATGGCCTCGTTGCGCAGGCGCACCAGAATATCGGTGATCGGAATCTTGACCGGGCAGACTTCCACGCAAGCACCGCACAGCGTCGAGGCAAACGCCAGCGGATAGGTGGCGTCCAGCCCCAGCATGTGCGGCGAGATGATGGAGCCTATCGGCCCGGGGTAAGTGGTGCCATAGGCGTGCCCGCCAATACGCGCATAGACCGGGCAATGGTTCATGCAAGCGCCACAGCGAATGCATTTCAGGGTCTCGCGCAGCTCCTCGTCGGCATAGGCCTGGGTGCGGCCGTTGTCGAGCAGGATCAGGTGCACCTCTTCGGGGCCATCCTTTTCACCCGGTTGACGCGGCGCGCTGATCAAGTTGAAGTAAGTCGTGACCGCTTGCCCCGTGGCGGAGCGCGACAGCAGGCTGTACAGCGGGGGCACATGCTCCAACTTTTCCACGACCTTTTCGATGCCAGTGATCGCGATGTGCACGCGCGGCACCGTGGTGCACATGCGGCCGTTGCCTTCGTTCTCGACCAGGCACAAGGTGCCGGTTTCAGCGACGCAGAAGTTGACGCCCGACAGGCCGATGTCGGCATCGGCAAACTTGCGGCGCAGCACTTTTCGTCCAATGCGAATCAATGCATCCACATCTTCGGTGTAGGCCACACCCGGAATCTCCGCGGCAAAGAGTTTGGCAATTTCCTGCTTGGTCTTGTGGATCGCCGGCATGATGATGTGCGAAGGGGTTTCACCCGCGAGCTGGACGATGTATTCGCCCATGTCCGACTCAAAGGCTTCAATACCAGCCGCTTCCATGGCGTGGTTGAAGCCCACCTCCTCGCTCACCATCGACTTGCCTTTGATGATGCGTTTGGCATTCACTCGCTGGGCAATGCTGAGTGCGATGGTATTGGCTTCAAGAGGCGTCTGCGCCCAATGCACCTGGATGCCGTTGGCCGTGAGATTTTTCTCCAGTTCTTCGAGCAGACGCGGCAGGTGCGCCAAGCTGTAGCGCCGGATGGCGGAACCCAAGTCGCGCAAGCCCTGCAACTCGTCCTGATCCGAAAATTGGGCGCGCCTTTTGGCCTGCAGGAAGTCCATGGCGCCACGAAAATTCTTGCGCTGGCCTGGATCGTTCAGCACCGCCCGGCTGCGTTCCTTGAACTCTTCCATCGGGTGGATTTTGATGACCTGGCTCATGTTGCCGCTCCCGCTGCGTGGCGCAACAGCACCACCAGTTCGCGCGGGCCGTGGGCGCCGTAGGCGAGAGTTTGTTGAATGTCAGCGGTCTTGGACGGGCCGCAGATCAGCAGCGCGTTGGTTGGCAAGCCGTCCTTCCAGCCCTCGGTTGTGATGGCCGAATGAAAATCTGAATGAATCGTGGCCACATCCAGCAACACGAAGTGCACCGAGGGCACCAGGGACATCAAGCGTGGCTCCGAAGGGTTGGGCCACAGGATCAGACTGCCAATTTCGGCAATGGCGCTCTTGGCCAGAGTCAGCGAGGCATCAATATCGTCGAACAGCACATCGCGCCAGGAATCGATGGCATCGGTATACCGGACCAGCTTCAGATGTTCGGGTTGACGGGCTTCCAGCGCGGCCCCATGCGGCGTGTCCGTGCCGATCAACAAGTTGCGCAGACCCTTGGCCGCTGCGATGCGCAGCAGCGCATCAAGCCAATCGGTGGTGCTGACGTCATGCACTTCGGTTTTCACGGCTTCCAGGGCGGCGCGCAGACGGGTGACACGCTGATCTGTATCTTCGGTGCGGCGATGCGCATCAAACCAGGCTTTGACGTCGGGCAGCGGCGGTGTTTGTGCAATCGAGGTGGCGCGCAGGCGGGCCAGGATGCTGTCTCGCGCCCCGGTGGTTTGGGTCGCTGCGCTCATGCTGCGGCCTCTGTCGTGCGCCGCCACAAGAAGCTTGCCAGGTGTTCCCCCGGCAAGGTCAGTGCTGTGCGGCCCGCCAATTCATCCTGTTTGGCAGCCCGTCCGGTGATGTTGAGCAGGCAGCCGCAGTCGGCGCTGACGACCCGCTCGGCCCCGGTGTCTTTGATGCTGGCTACTTTATCGGTCGCAATCGCCTCCGAAATATCGGGATAGCGCATGGCGAAGGTGCCGCCAAAGCCGCAGCATTCTTCAATCCGGGCCTGCTCCACCACCTTGACTTGCGCCAGGCTGTCGAGCAGCGCGGCGCTGGTTTCATGCGAGCCCATTTCGCGCCTTGCATGGCAGGAGGTGTGCAGCGCCACGGTGCAGGGTGGGCCCAGGTCCGGCTGGCTGAAATTGACGACCTGCACCAGAAATTCACTGAGCTCGTAGACGCGCTCGGACAGTGCCAGCGCCTTGGCATGCAAAACCGGATCGTCCGCAAACAAATGCGGATAGTGTTTGCGAATCATGCCGCCGCATGAGCCTGACGGGATCACCACCGGCCAGGGCTCCACGAACAGGTTCAACTGCTGCAAGGCCACCGCGCGCGCCTCGTCCGGGAAACCACTGCTGTGCGCTGGTTGGCCGCAACAGGTTTGCTGCTCCAGGTAATGCACCCGGATGCCTTCACGTTCCAGCAGACGCACCGTGTCAAGACCGGCCTCGGGCGTGAACTGATCGATCAAACAGGTGGCAAAAAGATAGACGTCGCTCGGCTTGCGCGGGTATTGACGCGAAAATTGGGCGTTGGTCTCCATGCTGTCTTTCTCCTCAGTCGTTTTATATTTGACTGGTAAATTGGTCTTACCAATAAAAGCAACTGTAAAAAAAAAGGCAAAATCGAACAATAGGTGTTTACCCTAGTCAACAATTAACCGATTTTTCTCGGGTCGCTGGGCCCGATTGCCAGCTCAGGGGCTGACCGACGTCAAAGTTCCCAGACGCCGCATGGCACTGAGGCGACGCTCGTCATCCCGGGCACTGTCTTGCATGCTTTGGCGCACGAATTCAATGTGGCTGCGGGCGGCACGGGCCGCCTCTTCAGGCCGGTGTTCCCGGATCGCCTGCCAGATCGCGTGGTGCTGCGCCTGCAGCTGGTCCCAGCGCTTGGGTTGCGCATGCAGATGCTCTAGATTGCCGGAGACGTGGCCATGGATGACCCGCATCAGGCTGGCGCTCAGGTGCCCGATCAGCACATTTTGGGCGGCCTCTGCAATCACCTGGTGAAAGGCAACGTCTCGGTCAATGCAGGCTTGAAGGTCATCGCTGGCGTAGGTTCTTTCCAGCGCGGCATAGGCCAGGTCCAGGCGCTGGATGTCGACATCGAGGGCGCGCTCGGCTGCCAGGTAGGCGGCCTGACTTTCCAGCATCTGACGAAATTCCAGCAGGTCCTGCTGCAACAAGGGGTGGCCATTGAGCATGTCCTGCCAGGGGTCGACAAAGTGCGCTTCCAGGCGATCGGTCACAGAGGTGCCACTGCCATGGTGCGTGCGCAGCAGCCCTTTGGCCGCCAGTTTCTGGATGGCTTCACGCAGTGAAGGGCGTGACACGCCCAGTTCCAGCGCGAGATCACGCTCGGAGGGCAGGAGATCACCGGGTTTGAGCGAACCCTCCAGGATTCGCTTCTCTAGTTCACCGGCGACGGTGTCGGCTAGGCGGGTGACGGCAGGGCGGCGTGGCAGCATGGCGTGATTTTAATTGGTAAGACCAGTTGCATGATAGCGCTCTGGTCAGCGCTGAGCAACCGTTCAGCCCATCAACTGCGTCAGCGCTTCCTGGTATTTG
>JANYHL010000049.1 GCA_025359085.1 Gammaproteobacteria bacterium | reverse complement strand
GGCGAACTTAGGGGCCTTGGCCATGCGGCCCCACCTGTTAACCAGACCGATTTATGGCAGCGGGCTTAAGCCCAGCTCTTTCAGGAAGTCGTTGTGTTTGTGCTTTGACGCCGCAATGGCTTTTTAAATCTCGACCAACTCGTCATGCGTCGCTTTCAGCTCAATCTCCGCCTCACCCACTGCCGTGCTGATATAGCGCGAGATGTGATCTTGCCCCTGTTTTTCGTACTCCTTAAGCCACCATTATGCGGACTTCTTGTCTTGCTGCTGGTCCGCTGTCCAGCGTTGCTCAAACGTCATCGGACTGACATAGCCCAACGTCGAGTGCAATCTCTTATGGTTGTAGAAATTGAGCCAATCAATGACTTCATCCATGGCCTCACGCCGGGTGGCAAATCTTCTCCCGTACAGCCGACCAACCTTCAGACGACCCCATAGACTTTCCGTCGGTGCGTTGTCCCAGCAGTTGCCCTTGCGACTCATGGATGATTTCATCTCAAAGCGTTTGAGCTCGCTTTGAAACTCATGGCTGCAATACTGGCTCCCACGGTCAGAGTGAAAGATCAGACCAGGCTCGGGGCGACGTCTGAACCACGCCATACGCAGGGCATCGGTCACCGCGTTTGTCTGCATGTTGTCCCTCATGCTCCAGCCCACCACCTGGCGGCTAAATAGGTCAATCACGCCTGTCAGATACAGCCAGCCCTCATCGGTGGCGATGTAGGTGATGTCGCTGGTCCACACCTGGTTGGGCGCCTCGGGTGAGAAGTTGCGCTCCAGCAGGTTGGGCGCAATGGGCAGGTTGTGTTTGCTGTCGGTGGTGACAACAAATTTCCTCTTGCCTCTGGCCTTGATGCCGTGACGCTGCATCAGCTTTCTGACACGCTCTTTGCCGACCCGGATGCCTCGGGCCACCAGTTCTTTGCACATCTTGGGCCAGCCGTATTCCTGTTTGACCTCGGCGTGGATGGCCTTGATATGTACCAGCAGGGCTTCGTCGCTGATGCGTTTGCTCACCCCTGGCTTGCTGGGCCTGGTGGCGTCTTTGCGGCGCCAGTGTTCAAAGTAGCCACTGGCGCTAACTTCCAGCACCTCGCAGGTCAGCGTGACCGGCCACAGGCTCTTGTGCCTGGCAATCCAGGCGTACTTCACAGCGATTCCCGCGCGAAGTACGCCGTCGCTTTTTTTAAGATGTCGCGCTCCATCTTCACCCTGGACAGCTCTGCGCGCAGCCGGGCCAGCTCCATTTGTTCTGGACTTACAGGCTTGTCGCCTGCGCCCTTGAGTTGGCCTTTACTGCTGAGGCGAACCCAGTTGCCAAGGGTCTGCGTTGGCACACCCAATATCTTGGCGGTCACAGGCACTGCTTGCCCACCTTTGACCAGGCGCACCGCCTCCAGTTTGAATTCCAGGGTGTATTTGCCCCGCTCCTGACCATCTTTGCGTTTGCTCATTTCGTAATCTCCAATGTCTGAATTTGACCATCAGCTATGGAGTACGTTTTTCAGGGGCAAGATCAGTTCAGGCCGATCAGGGCGTTAGCGGGGAATCGGCGAAGTGCGTTCTCGAATGGCTGCGTCAGCACGAAATCAAGACCCTGAATGTCGCTGGCCCGCGAGAAAGCAAACGACCGGGCATATACCGACTGACACGTGAATTGCTGAACGAAGTCGATGCCTCACTATCTTGAGTCACCGCAAGTCAGACGTTTGTACCAAGTCAGGAAGAATGGATGATCAAGTAAGCATGTTTGTTGCTATAGCGTGTAATTTATTGACAAATGCATAGATATTGCAACATACTTGCACTATGAATTTTCGGCCCAATCCGACGCATGAGCAGGCTGTCCTTGAACTTGCCAGGGCAAGACCGCTGCTGCGTGCTCGGGACCTAGCGCAGCAGCAACTGCCAACCATAGTGCTCAGCCGACTGGTCGCCGCAGGGAAGCTCGAAAGAGTTGCCCGAGGGGTTTATGGCCTACCAGGTCAAGCCATCAGCGAACACCGATCACTGGCGGAAGTGGCGCTGCGTGTACCGCAGGGGGTGGTTTGTCTGCTTTCGGCACTGCGCGTGCATGGCATAGGCACCCAGGCACCGTTTGAGGTCTGGCTTGCGATTG
>JANYHL010000093.1 GCA_025359085.1 Gammaproteobacteria bacterium | reverse complement strand
TGTCTGCGACTGGTCAGTGCCATTCTGGCCGAACAAGACGAGGAGTGGATGACCGCAAAAATCTACCTGACCATGAAACCCTGACGCCGCGTATTCACAACACCCCAAAACCAGATTCCGGAAATTTACAGAAAAGAAGTTTCTTTATCCTAGATCAAATTCAGAATACATTAGCGCGCCGTTACTTTTATTGCTTCCAAATGGATTGGCAACGGTCGATCTTGGCAATCTAGCCAGGAGGAGTCGCGGCGAGATGTTTGCCATAGGTCAAGCGCGATGCTGTTACCGCTGGGCACATTCGGCGTGCCAGTGTTATGCAGTAATGCTCGTTGATCACCAGCCGCGGCTTGAAAATGTGGAGCAGTGACGCCGAACGTACCCGGGCAAGCACTACCCGCTCAAGCGGGCTACTTCAACAGATAGATATAGGTAACGCCGATAAAACTGACGGTTTGATTCGGATTTTGCATCACTGTTGTGCCGTCCGAATACGCGAACTGCGCGCCGTTGTTATCCCAGGCCCAATCATTCACGCTAACGCGCTGGTGCACCAGATCAACACGCACTGAAGAGCCTTTCTCCAATGCGTACTTGCCGAACAATTTCAGTGCGGTCTGGCGATAAACCACATCTGGCAAACCCCCACTGCTCACGAGCGTTTGCTTGTAGACACTTTTGTCATCTACGTAAGACAGGTTGCCACCGACCAGGAGCTTGCTGGCAAGTTGGCCAGTGAAGCCAACGCCAACACCGGTATTCGTGTTGTCAAAGGCAAGCACGTAACCAGCAGGGTGCGACTGATTCAAGGTCTGCAGGCCGTGGGACACATAGCCGTTCAAGGCCCAGGACGAAGACAGTGCATAGCCCCAGTCAACGCTGAACTGATTCATGCGGGTGTCATGCAGACCGTAGGTGCTGGGCGTGTTGAACTTGTCTTTGCCTTCTTCGGCGCTAAACTGAAGGTTCAGCTTCTCACTGGGCTGCCAGTCGGCAAACAGCTTGATCTTGACGCGCTGGCGGTCCGCCAGTGTCGGCATGAAAATCGCGCTGGAGAGTCTGCTAGCGGGGTCGGCAACCTCGGTAACACCGGTCCCACTGCTGCCCTGCAACCAGTTGGATCCGTCACGTCGACTACTGGTCAAGCTGATAGCACCGCTCAAGTCATCTGACAACCGGCGCCGGAGTTCGGCGCGCACGCCAGTCTCTGTCGTGTCCTGACGCAATGGGATGAACCCCGACACCGCACTGGTTGCGGTGAAGACGCCACGATCAATGGATTCGTAGTCTGCGCCCAGGGTGCCCCGATAGTCAGGGGTGAACTGCCAGCTGGCTTGCAGCTGGCCCTTGATTTTCTTGCTGGAAAGTTCGCGGTTGGTGGCGGACACGGCAGATGCGCCCGCTCCTGCCCTGTTGTAGTTGGCAAGCGGCGTCTGGTCGTCCTTGTCTTCATAGCGCAGATCAGCCAGCAACGAGAGCTTGGGCATCGGACGCGAACTAATGCCGATCTTGGCCAGCGTAGTGTTGACCTGAGCACCCAGGTTCGCGACGCCTGCCGGGCCAATCAGGCCGGCGTTGGCAAAGTCAGCGTTCTGTGTGGCTTGGGCGTAGCCTAGCTTAAACGTGCCGCGTGTGGTGCCGGTGAAGTCGTAGCTGCCGCTCAGATCGAGTTGGTGCGCCTGGTTGTCGGGCGCCAAAGCGAGTGAATTCAACTCGGGCGCAGTGGTGCTGGCGTAGCCACCCAAATTCGGCTGAAGCGCGACGTTGTTATTGCGGTAGAACGAACCGTAGTAGCCCACGCTGAAGCGCAGCTTCTCCAGGGCATAACTCAAGCGGGCTTCGACCTGACTATGGTTCGCGTTGATCGGTTCGGGCAGCATCAACACCCCCGAACCGAGCGCGGTGATGCACGACCCAGCGATCAGCGGTGAGCAAATTTGGCCCAGGCCAAACAGCCGCGCACCTTCTTTGTTTTCGCTCTTCAGATCAACGGCAAATTGAAGTCTTGGCGAGATGATCTTTGTGAACCCCAGCCCCACGCTGGTTCTTTTCGTCTTTAATTCGAGATCGGCACCCGTGCCTGGAGGCACAACGACCACCTGTGGCGTCGTCGAACCGGCGCCAAGCAGACCGGTGTGAACCGTATTTGGGTCATAGTGAATCAACTCGCCATAGTCGGCGGTGAACTTCCAGCTGCCCGGATTCTTCCAAACCAAGCCCAGCTCACGCGTGTCGCCGAGCAAGCTTGACCCCGTAAACTGGACCCAGCTAGAGGTCTCTGGCTTACGCAGGCTGTAGTCGATGTCCAGCATGCCCACGGCGCTGTGATCGCGCAAACCGTTGTACTGGCCAAACAGCGCCCGGTCGGCGCTGGAGCCATCGACGGCGCCGAGGCCAATGCTTACCGTGGTGACTGCGGCGCTGGTTGTCTCGTCAGCGGCCTGGGCCTGCACGGGGGCAAAAGCGGCACACACTGCCAAGGCAAGCACGGTGCGCTGAAAGCGAAATGATGTAACGATACTGGTCATGATTGCTCTCCGTACATATCAGCGCATCAAGAGCTGTGGGGTCGGGTTGGTGGTCGACGGATTGTTGGAACCGTGAACCTGCGTGTGGCAGTTCTGGCAGCTACGGCCTTGCCAGAGGGTGACAGAGTTCTGGCTGCGGGTGGCACCCGTGAGCTGACCAGGAATCGGACCAACACCGGTTTGAGCGTGCGGTGTATGACATTGTTGGCACAGCAATGGGGGGCGCGCCTTGAGCATGGCGGCAACGGTTGTACCGTGAGCATTGTGGCAGTTCGAGCAGTCTTCCGTGACGGGTTCATGCGGGTGCACGAACGGGCCGCGCTTTTCAGCGTGGCAGGTGTAACAGGTGTCGTTGATGCTGTCGCGCTTGACCAGCTTGGGGCCGGCCGAGCCGTGCGTGTTGTGGCAATCGGAACAGGTCATCTTGCCTTCGGGAACCGGATGGTGCGAGGGTTTGCTCATCTGGCTACGCTGCTCCTTGTGGCAGGTGTAGCAGACCTCGGTCTGGGTGCTCTTGGACAGTATCTTGTCGCTGTTGGCGTGGATCTTGTGGCAGGAATTGCAGGCAATGTCAGCGGCATCGTGCTGGCTGCCAGCCCACAGCGCGCGCTTGGCGTCCTTGTTGTGGCAGGTCAGGCAGGCCGCGCTGCGCTCGTTCGCAGGCGTGGTCGACTTCTTGGTGAACATCCGGTCGGGATGGGGTCGCTCGGAGACGCCAGCGGGCTTCTTGGCATGAGTCGGACTCGGGCCATGGCAGCTGATGCAGTCCGGCGCTCGTTTGTCGGCGGTGAAGCCGTGCGCGGACTTGCTCATGTCTGGCAGGTCTTCTTCGTCGTGACAGGTCACGCACAACGCCGCCCCGACGGGTTCGGCGCTCCAGGCTGAACCGAGTAACCCGAACAAACTGAGGCCAACGACGGCCATTAAACGCTTAATTCGCATCCCAAACCCCTTCAAAAACTTGCTCTGACTCACGGCACTGCGCCGAAGGTCCGACGATCAAAATAACAGGAGAGGCTTGTCACAACCGTCTCCTGCTCATGGCTACTTCTGACCGTGAACGGTGTCCACGCTCTTGACACCGCCGCTGGCGTGGCAATCGTCGCAAGACTCGCGCGTTTTGGCAACGTCGGCTTGCGTCATGTCGCCGAAGCTTGCGCCACCGAATTTGATAACGTGCGTGATGGCCGCACTTGAATCGTGGCACGACGTGCAGGTGGCCGCCTTGGGCGAGATCACCTTCCAGAGGTTCGGGTCTGTCACGCCAGCGTCCTTCTTAACGACCGCCCCCAGCGTGCCCTTGTCGGTCTTGTAGGAATTGTCAACGTGGCAGGCATTGCAGTTGATGCCAACGCCGGGCCAGGCGACTTCGGCCGCGTAATTCTCAACATCGGCAGCAAAGGTCAGGCTGCCATCGCACGCAGCTTTGGCAAGGTCGCTGGTGTTAGCGGGGTTGCAGAATGCTCCGGGCACCTTGTTGCCATACGTGAACGGATGGAAGCGCTTGGAATTACCGTGAATGCCGTGAATCATGCGCTTGAACTGGTAGGACTCGTTGAGCGCACTGCCATTTGTCATGATGGTGGAGGACATCCGGTTCGCATCATGACAGACCACGCAGGCCTCGACCGTGTTGCGGGCACCTCCGTGGAAGGCATTGGCGAGCGTATTCGATCCAGAAGTGGTCCCCAGCGCGCCATGGCAAACATTGCATTTCTCGTTTGAAACGATGACACGCCGCGGTTGTAGGGCACCGCTGAGTACCACGTCCTTGAAGGTGTGCTGCGCCACCGTGTTGACCAACACCCTGGGCGTCACTTCCAGACGCGGGTCAGCAGCTGAAATAACCTCCAGCTTGGGCTCCTTGATCTGGCCGATGCTGACAACCCGGGCCGTGCCTTTCGCGTCCGCAGTGGCGGTGTCCAACGGCAGCTGTATGTCGACCGTGTAATGGTCGGAGCCATCATTAACCGCCGTTCGCGAACATGCGCTGGTGACACTGGTGCCTGTCGTGGTCGGTCCCTCGAACAAACAAGCGAAGGCAGTATTGCCGCCGTTGTTGTACGCCGAGTACTCCGTGACTGCGCTCGACTGACGTGCCAGGTTCTGGTAGGCAAGGTAGAGCTTCAGATTGCCGAACTTGGTGTTATTGCAGTCCTTCACTGTCCCGTTGGTGTTGAGCGTGCAGTCGGACGCGTTAGCAATGAGCTTGTATGCCTTATTGCCATTGCTTGGATCGGAGAGGAAGTACTTGACTGTGACCTTGCGGGCGGTAGCGTCGTATGTGGCACTCTCGATGTTCATCTTGTACTTGGCGGCATTCTCTTCGTTCTGGTTCCAATGAACCCGTTCAGGAGATACAACACCGGCCTCGTGGCAACGAACGCATTGCTGGTTCGGCAGATCCTTGGCTGGCGCCCCGGCCCCGACAAAAATGCCAGCGATGACCTTGTGACTGATCTCCCACGGAGTACCAACGCTGCTGGTGTGACAAGTCAGGCAGGCTTCCTTGCTGATCTTGGTTTTCCAGTTGTCGCCTTGCGGTGTATTGGGGTTCTTGGCCGAGTGGCAAACCGTGCAGTTGCGCAGATCTTGCGGGAAGCCGACCTCGGCGTAGCTGTTCTTGCTGTTTTGGTAGCCCCAGATTGTGTAGTCCTCGCCCGCGGCCTTGAGCCGCTTGCCGGCGTGTATCTTGTGAACCATGGTGGAGAGATTCAAGTTGTTGCCACTGTTGGCGTCGGTGGTGCCAGGGTTGTGACACATCACGCAATACTGCGTATCGACGCGACCACCCCCGTGCAAGGCCAGTTTCTCGTGGCAACCATTGCAAGAGGCCACGTCGGTCATCTTGCGGGTTTTGGCGGGGTCCGTCACGGCGACCGACTTGCCATCGGCACCGATGGTGAAGTCGAAGTAAGGATTGACTAGGACCGCCTCACCCTTGGCATTCTTGTAGCTCAGCTGGATGGCGACGCGATGCGTCAACGCCGGCTCGAGAACCACTCCGTTGGTTTTGGTGCTGTCGGTAATATCAGTTTTGAAGGTATAGGTGTAATAGCCGGCGGCGTTGTAAACCAACTGGGCCGCGAGCAAAGCGGCGTCTGTTTGCTTGCCGTCGGTTGTGGCTTGCTTGGCCGTAGCGAGTACAGGCACACCGGGCGTCCCCGGGCCGACGCCGGCTGTCGCAGTCTCTGTTCGATAGATGTAGTTCACCCACTGGTCCGGCTCGCCATTGGCGCCCGGCACCAGCTTGGCAATGGCAAAGCTCACGTTTGTAATCTTCAGATCGGCCTTAACCGCGCCGTCAGAAAAAACCGTGAAGTTCACCTTGGGCGGGTTATTGATGGTCACGACCGGTACACCGGCTGCCTGCACCGCAGTAAAGGGGGCTGCGGAGTTGATCGCCGTGTCATTTGCCGCCAGTGCGCTCGCCGTTGCGAGAGCGCTGTTGACGGCAGCCGAAGACGGCGGCTGCGCATTGCCACCGCCACCGCCACCGCAGCCAGCCATGGCAACCACCACCGAGCAAGCTATGCCCCATCGCACTATTAATTGTTTCATTTTCTCTCCATCGTTTGCCGCGTCAACGGCATGGCCCGAACCGCTGAAAGCTGTTTTAACGAAATGGCCGCGTCTCTGCAACTCACCCTTAATTTTTTGCTCCGCCCGGCACCGGGCGAATCAGGGCAGATGTTACTGCGAAAGAATCCAATCAGAAAGATTCTTCAGTTCTTTCTGATCTGTGGTGTCAATGACCTTGTGTTCTTCCTCGGTGCCGTCCTCAAACTTGATCTTGGGCGCCATCGTCATATTCTTGATGATTTTTTCCTGGCCGTCAGCCTTGCCGCTGTACTTGGCTGCAATCTTTTGCAGGGACGGACCTGTTTTAGTTTTATCAACCGAGTGGCACTTATTGCAACTATTTCTTTTAAACAATGCTTGAGCCGCATCGATATCCGCGGGGGCAGCAGCGGTGACTTTGGCGGCAGCAGCCGGGGCAGCAGTGCTGACTTTGGCGGCAGCAGCAGCCGGGGCAGCGACGCTGACTTTGGCAGCAGCAGCCGGGGCAGCGGGCGAAGACGTCGGCTTCTCACTGCTGCCAATATTGCGGTCACCACAGCCTGCTGCCGAAACCAACACCAGCCAGACTGCGGCCCATTGAATCAATAAGTGCTTCATTTTTTCTCCATCATGTTCCTCGCAAACAAAATAACGCTAACCTCTGTACGCGATTAGCGTTATGGAGCATCTTCTTAAGTAGCGATTGATTTTTTTGGATCAAACTCTGCTGTCGAAAATTTACTAGCACAATGAGCGCCCGATCACAGGGCCAAGAAGAGCTTACTGCGAGAGAATCCAGTCGGCCAAGTTTTTGAGCTCGGCTGTGTCCTTGGTCTCAATGATTTTGTGTTCTTCTTCAGAGCCATCTTCAAGCTTTAACTTGGGTCCCGTCGTTATGTTCTTGATGATTTTTTCCTGGCCATCGGCTTTGCCCTTGTACTTGACCGCGATCTTTTGCAAAGACGGCCCTTTTCTGACTTTGTCAACCGAATGGCACTTGGTGCAACTGTTCTTCTTAAACAGGGCTTGGGCGGCATCGGTATCAACGGCAGCATGGGCTGGTGCCACACTGGCAAAAGCCAACATAACCGACGCGCCAACAAGGGTGAGAGTGGATTTGAACATGTTTAACTCCAAAAAATAAAGAGAATATTTAACATACAAATTTGACCACCGTCAGGCTATCGGTGTCAAGAATGGCTGCCGAAATTTATCCGTGATCTGTTGCCACTATGACTTGCATCATGACTTAGCCATCTAATGTGTTTCAAAAGTAAGTTTATGTAAGTTCGCCATGGATTTTGGCCCTGAGCAAGGAACCGCCCTTCTTGCACCCGCGGCTGCAGGCGCAAGCCCTTCGGTGTTGAACGAGGCGGCGCCTGCGGGCTAGCTCCGTTTGCGCGGATGAAAAACCAGGGGCTGCGCGGGCACTGTGGTCGCTGGACTGGGCTTGTCCGTCATCTTGACGTTTGCTGGCGCCCGGTCACAGCCGCTGCAATTGCAGCCCGCTTGCGCCCGCGCCGCCTGTTGCAAAAAGCGGGCGAATGCGCGCGGCAAGGGCCAGCGCAGCAAACCCTGCGCCAAGATGCGCCGTCCGGCCTGCGGCAACAAGGCCCAGGCCGCGTAGATAAAACTGCTGACCACCAGAATCAACACCAGCACCGATTGAAGCCCCATCGTCTAGCCCCCCAGCCACAAAGTGACGCGATAAGTCGCAAACGCCGCCGCATAAGCCATCACAAACAGGTAGGCCGCCATGAGCAGCGGATAACGCCAGGAGTTGGTCTCGCGCCGCACCACCGCCAGCGTGGACAGGCACTGCGGCGCAAACACAAACCAGGCCAAGAGCGAATAGGCGGTGGCCAGGGACCAGCCCTGCGCAATCACCGGCGACAAGGCCTCGGCCACGGAGGCGTCGGCCCCCGACAAGGCGTAGACCGTGCCCAAGGCACCCACCACCACTTCACGGGCGGCCATGCCCGGCACCAGCGCAATCGAGATTTGCCAATTGAAACCAATCGGTGCGAACAGCCACTGCAGCGCATGGCCCAGCATGCCGGCAAAGCTGTGCTGGATGGCCGGGCCTTGGGCGGCGTCCCAACCCACCGGCGGCGCCGGGTAGGTGGACAAAAACCACAGCACCACCATCAACGCAAAGATGATGCCGCCGACACGACGCAAGAAGATATGAGCACGCTCCCACAGGCCTTGTGCCAGGTTGCGCAGGCTGGGCCGGCGGTACGGCGGCAACTCCAGCATCAGCGGCTGGTAGCCGTTTTTCATCCAGACCCGCTTGAATATCCAGGCCACCGCCATCGCCGACACCACGCCCCCCACATAGAGGCCAAACAGCGTCAGGCCGCGCAGACTGAGTCCGCCAAGGCGGCGCTCCGGCACAAAAGCGCCAATCAACAAGGCATAGACCGGCAAGCGGGCCGAGCAGGTCATCAGGGGCGCCACCATGATGGTGGCCAGGCGGTCCTTCCAGTTGGCAATGGTGCGCGTGGCCATGATGCCGGGAATGGCGCAGGCAAAGCTCGACAGCAGCGGAATGAAGGCGCGCCCGGACAAGCCCACTTTGCCCATCAGGTTATCCAGCAAAAATGCCGCGCGCGGCAGGTAGCCCGAGTCTTCCAGCAGCAGGATGAAGAAAAACAGGATCAGAATCTGCGGCATGAACACCAGCACCCCGCCGACCCCGGCCACCACCCCGTCGACCAGCAAGCTGCGCAGGGGACCGGCATCCATATGGGCCAGAACCGAGTTGCCCACGGCGGCCATCGCGCCCTTGATCGCGTCCATCGGCCAATTGGCCCAAGAGAAAACAGCCTGAAAAATGAGAAACAAAACCGCCGCCAGCAGCACCAGCCCCCACACCGGGTGCATGACGACAGCATCGAGCCGGTACTGAAAGCGCCCCAGGGTCGGGGCAAGGGGTGCCACCAAGGCCAGGATGCGACGCACCTCGCGCTGCAAGTCGGCCGAATTGGCCGGGGCCGTGCTGGCGGGCGGGCTGGGCCAGGGCTGCGCCAGGTGTTGCTCCAGTTGGGCCAGCAGTTGGGCGTGCCCATTGTTTTGAATGGCCACGGTTTCCACCACCGGCAGCCCCAACTCGGTCGCCAGACGCGGCAGGTCGAGTTGGAGCCCCTGGGTGCGCGCCACATCGGCCATGTTGACGGCAACCAGCAGCGGCCGCCCCAAACGCTTGAGCTCCAGCACCAGGCGCAAGTTCATGCGTAAATTGGTGGCGTCCACCACCGCCACAATCGCATCCGGCGTGTCTTCACCGGCGCGCCGACCCTCGATCACCTCCAAGGTCACCTGCTCGTCCGGTGTGGCGGCGGTCAGGCTGTAGGCGCCCGGCAAATCCACCACCGACACCGTCTGGCCGTTGCGCAAATGGACCAGACCAACCTTGCGCTCGACCGTGACACCGGCGTAATTGGCGACATGCTGGCGGGCGCCGGTGAGCAGGTTAAAGAGCGCTGTCTTGCCGCAATTGGGGTTGCCCACCAGGGCAATGCAGGGCATCGGGAGTGACGGGTTGGCGCCAGAAGAATTGGACATAAGGACCTTAAATGACGCCGACGTCAAGCGTCTGCACTTCAACGCACTGGGCTTCAAGCAGACGCAGGGCGAACAGCGTCTCGCCCACCTGCACCGCCAGCGGCTCACGCCCGCCCGGGCCGCGGCGCAGCACCTGCACCGGCTCACCGGCGATAAAACCGAGTTCCCCCAAGCGCCGCAAGGTGCCCGCGCCGACGTCGCCACTGGCCGACACCACGCGCTGGACCAAAGCGTGCGCCCCGTTGGGGAGTTGAGACAAGAGCATGGGAACGGCCTCTGAAAAGTGGCGGACAACACGTCCGAAAACTGATTCTAAATGAGAGTATATCGCATTTAGAATGGTGAAAACCACCTTGTCCCTGTCCACCTGCGACGGGTTTGACCTAGCGCAAACTTGGGTCAACAAGGCGCGCTCCTCTAATTTTCCGCCCCGGTGTCACCAGGCTCGACGCTATAGTTGCCAGCGGCCTTTCTACCAACCCAAGGTGTTTCTCATGCTGCTGCTCAATCCACGTCATCTGGTGCGCAATTACCCCGATCAACGCTCGCGCGAAATCATGGAGAAGACGGTCGCCTTCTTCGAGAAAAACGGTTTGACCAAGCTCAAGGCAGATTTTCACGGCGCGGTTTGGTACGAAGACTTCCTCAATTTTTGTAAGGAAGAAGGCATTTTTGCCTCCATGATGACGCCCACCGAGCACGGCAAGGAGGGCGAAAACGCAGTCTGGGACACCTGGCGCGTGTGTGGTTTTGCCGAAATTCTGGGTTTTTATGGACTTCCCTACTGGTATGCCTACCAGGTGTCGGTGCTGGGCATCGGCCCGATCTGGATGAGCAAGAACAAGGTGGCGCAAGCCAAGGCCAAACGCCTGCTTGACGAAGGCCATGTATTTGCCTTTGGTCTGTCCGAAAAAGAGCACGGCGCCGACATCTATTCGTCAGACATGATCGTCACCAAGCTCGCAGACGGCACTTATCTGGCCTCCGGCGGCAAGTACTACATCGGCAACGCCAACCAGGCGCGCATGGTCAGCACCTTTGGCAAAATGGCCGACAACGGCGAGTACATCTACTTTGTCGCCGACTCGCAGCACCCCAAGTACGAACTGGTGAAAAACGTGGTCTACAGCCAGAACTACGTGGCCGAGTACCGCCTGCATGAATACCCCCTGACCGAAGAAGACATCCTGCACCATGGCGACGATGCCTGGAACGCCGCGCTCAACACCGTCAACGTCGGTAAATACAACCTCGGCTGGGCGTCGATCGGTATTTGTACCCACGCTTTTTACGAAGCGTTTGACCACGCCGCCAACCGCCATCTGTACAACATGACGGTAACGGATTTTCCGCATGTGCGCCAACTTTTTACCGACGCCTACGCACGCCTGGTGGCGATGAAGCTGTTTGGGCTGCGCGCGGCTGATTACATGAAGTCAGCCTCGGCCGAGGATCGGCGCTACCTGTTGTTCAACCCGATCCAGAAAATGAAGGTCACCACGCAGGGCGAAGAAGTCATCAACCTGCTGTGGGACGTGATTGCCGCCAAGGGCTTCGAGAAAGACATGTATTTCTCGATGGCCGCCATCGATATTCGCGGCTTGCCCAAACTCGAAGGCACGGTGCACGTCAACATGGCCTTGATCATCAAGTTCATGGCCAACTACTTTTTTGCGCCGACCGAGTATCCGGAAGTAGCGCGGCGCGATGAGGGCAGCAACGACAGCTTCCTGTTTGACCAGGGCCCGACCAAAGGCCTGGGCAAGATCAAGTTCCACGATTACCGCGTGGCCTACGACAGCGTCGATCTGCCCAACCTGAGCGTTTTCAAGGAGCAGATCAACAGCTTCAAACAAATGGCGATGCTGGCCCCACCGACCCCGGAGCAGGCCAAGGACATCGACTTCCTTTTGACCGTCGGCGAGATGTTTACGCTGGTGGTGTATGGCCAACTGGTTCTGGAGAACGCCAAAATTTACCAGATTGAGCCCGAATTGCTCGATCAGATTTTCGACTTCATGGTGCGCGACTTCTCCAAGTTCGCGCTGCAGATGTACTCCAAACCCAGCAGCACCGACGGTCAGATGGCGCAGTGCCTGAAGATGATCAAGAAGCCGGTAACCGACAAGGTGCGCTACGCCAAGGTCTGGAGCGAGCACGTCAGCAAGATGCAGGGACAGTACAAGATGCCGGCCTGAGCCCGGTCTATACTACAAAAAAGATAGCTGCTAACGACCGTCTGACGGGGGCTAGCGTCTCATTTTGTATATAGAATCCAGGATTTTTGCTTATTTGGAGTCTTGATGCTTATCTGGAAACGGCCGATCTCAGTGGCTGAACTCACCGCCAGCAACGCCAACACCGCTTTTGACCAGCTGGGGATGGAATTTCTGGAAGTCGGCGACGACTTCATCCGAGCCCGGGTGCCGGTGGACCACCGCACCAAGCAGCCTTACGGTTTGCTGCACGGCGGCGTGAGCGTGGTGCTGGCCGAAACCCTGGGCTCCTGCGGCGCCGCCTACGCCAGCGCGGACGGCCACATGGCGGTGGGACTCGACATCAACGCCAACCACATCCGCGGCGTCACCAGCGGCTGGGTCACCGGCACCGCGCGCCCGGTGCACATTGGCCGTACCACCCAGGTCTGGCAGATCGACCTGCACAACGATGCCGGGGAGTTGAGCTGCGTGTCGCGCATCACGATGGCGGTGTTGCCGCCACGTTAGAAGCCAAAAAGGCCTCTAGCCCGCATGGAATAAGCGTAATTAGCTATTTAAATAATAGCATTAATTGACCTTTTCCGACCTTTGGCGATGAGCGATTGACTTGAATCAAATCCAGCGCAGCATAAGATGCGTAGACTTTACACTTTAAGCATCGCTTGTTTCAACCGAGCCTCGAAACAGAGCATTGACTCCATGAACATTTCCA
Organism: Gammaproteobacteria bacterium; assembly: GCA_025359085.1. GTDB lineage: Bacteria > Pseudomonadota > Gammaproteobacteria > Burkholderiales > Burkholderiaceae_C > Rhodoferax. Next base: position 7,093 of record JANYHL010000093.1, on the reverse strand, counting down.
GCGCCATTGTCTTCAGCCAGCCCGACCAGGAAGCCCGATTGCGCACCCAGCTCAGCGCCCTGGTCGGCGTTGAAATCCACGCCGCCACGGCCGACGGCAAGCTGGTGATCACAATTGAGCGCGACAACGACCGCGATGCCATCGACACCTACGAGGCCATTGGCCGCCTGGACGGCGTGCTGTCGCTGTCCATGATTTTTCAACAAACCGAATCCAACCCAGACCAGGAGTTATCACCATGCAAATAACCCGCCGTGATTTGATCAAGGCCAATGCCGTTACCGCCGCCGCCAGCGTGATCGGCATCAGCGTGCCCGGCGCGCAGGCGCTGGCGCAGTCCGCCAGCGGCGACGGCGTGCGCTGGGACAAAGGGGTGTGCCGCTTCTGCGGCACTGGCTGCGGCGTTCTGATTGGCACCAAGGACAACCGCGTGGTGGCCACCCAGGGCGACCCGGACGCCCCTGTGAACAAAGGCTTGAACTGCATCAAGGGCTACTTCCTGTCCAAGATCATGTACGGCAAAGACCGCCTAACCGAACCGCTTCTGCGCATGAAGGATGGCAAGTTCGACAAGAACGGCGAGTTTGCCCATGTGTCCTGGAAGCAGGCCTTTGACATCATGGAAGAAAAGTGCAAGTCCGCCCTCAAGGCCAACGGCCCCAAGTCGATTGGCATGTTTGGCTCGGGCCAATGGACGGTGTGGGAAGGCTACGCCGCCGCCAAGCTGTTCAAGGCGGGCTTCCGCTCCAACAACATCGACCCGAACGCGCGCCACTGCATGGCCTCGGCCGTGGCCGGATTCATGCGCACTTTTGGCATTGACGAGCCGATGGGCTGCTACGACGACATGGAGCACGCCGACGCCTTTGTGCTGTGGGGCGCCAACATGGCCGAGATGCACCCGGTTCTGTGGTCGCGCATCACCGACCGGCGCCTGACCGCCAAGCACGTGAAACTCAATGTGCTGTCCACCTTCAACCACCGCTCCTGCGAGCTGGCCGACAGCGTGCTGATCTTCAAGCCGCAAAGCGACCTGGCGATCCTGAATTACATCTGCAACTACATCATCCAGAGCGGCTCGGTGAACGAGGCCTTCGTCAAGCGCAATGTGAACTTTCGCAAGGGCGTGACCGACATTGGCTATGGCCTGCGGCCAAACCACCCGCTAGAGCAGGCGGCGGGCAACAACGGCTACCCAGGTCCAGACGGCAAGCCTAAGGGCAACCCGGGCGCCTCCACGCCGATGAGCTTTGACGAGTTCAAGGCCTTTGTGGCCGAGTACACGCTGGACAAGGCGCATGACATCTCCGGAGTGCCCAAAGACAAGCTGGAGGCGCTAGCCAAAACCTACGCTGACCCGAAAATCAAGGTCTGCTCCTACTGGACCATGGGCTTTAACCAGCACACGCGCGGCAGCTGGGTCAACAACATGATCTACAACGTGCACCTGCTGGTGGGCAAGATATCCGAGCCCGGCAACGGCCCGTTCTCCCTGACCGGTCAACCCTCGGCCTGCGGCACTGCGCGCGAAGTGGGCACCTTTGCCCATCGCCTGCCGGCCGACATGGAGGTCACCAACCCGAAACACCGCGAAATTGCCGAAAAGCTCTGGAAGCTGCCCGCCGGCACGGTGCCAGACTGGGTCGGCTTGCACGCCGTGGCGCAAAGCCGCGCACTGAAAGACGGCAAGCTCAATTTCTACTGGACCAGCACCACCAACAACATGCAGGCCGGGCCCAACATCAACGGCGAAATCTGGCCAGGTTTCCGCAACCCGGCTAACTTTGTCGTGGTGTCGGACTGCTACCCCACCGTCAGCGCCATGGCGGCCGATCTGATTTTGCCCTCTGCCATGTGGGTCGAAAAAGAAGGCGCGTTTGGCAACGCCGAGCGCCGCACCCAGTTCTGGCGCCAGCAAGTGCAGGCACCGGGCAAGTCCAAGTCCGACCTGTGGCAATACGTCGAGTTTTCCAAACGCTTCAAGCTCGAAGAGGTCTGGCCGGCCGAGCTGCTGGCCGCGGCGCCGGAGCTTAAAGGCAAGACGCTCTTTGATGTGCTCTATGCCAACGGCCAGGTCAACAAGTTCCCGCTGTCTGAAATCCAGAAAGGCTTTGACAACGACGAGTCCAAGGAACTGGGCTTTTACCTGCAAAAAGGCCTGTTTGAAGAATACGCCAGCTTTGGCCGGGGCCACGCCCACGACCTGGCCGCATTTGACAGCTACCACCATTCGCGCGGCCTGCGCTGGCCGGTAGTGGATCAAAAAGAAACGCTGTGGCGCTTCCGCGAGGGCTACGACCCCTATGTGAAAAAAGGCGAAGGCGTCAAGTTCTATGGCAAGCCTGACGGCAAGGCCTGGATTTTTGCCCTGCCGTATCAACCCGCCGCCGAACAGCCCGATGCTGAGTTTGACCTCTGGTTTTCGACCGGGCGCGTGCTGGAGCACTGGCACACCGGTTCCATGACACGGCGCGTGCCCGAGCTGTACCGTGCCATGCCCGACGCCTGGCTGTACATGAATGCCGACGACGCCAAGCAGCGCGGCCTGCAGCGTGGCGACACGGTCAAGGTGGCGACCCGGCGCGGCGAGATCAGCACCAAGGTCGAAACACGAGGCCGCAACAAAATGCCGCCGGGCGTGGTGTTCATGCCCTTCTTTGACGAGCATCGCCTGGTCAACAAGCTCACGCTCGACGCGACTTGCCCGATCTCCAAAGAGACCGACTTCAAGAAATGCGCCTGCAAGGTCGTCAAAGCCTGAGTGCCTGGGGACTGAACGTGAAATTCCCTGCTTTGTGCGCATTTGCCGTAACCCGCGGCGTGCATGGGGTATCGGGCTACGGGAATGTCCCCCGGCTTGGGCTTCACCCGAACCTTTTCCTTGATTTGGCAAAACCCCAAGTCCACGCTACGTCGGGACACCCAACGCACACTGCTAGGCGCTGTTGGTGTCATTGATTGACCCTACCCATCATGCCGTGCCCGACTGACCGCCGTGAGTTTTTGCTGGATACCGCCAAAATGGCTTGCGGCGTGGGCGCGCTTGGGCTGGGTCTAGCACTGATCAGCAAGCAGGCCAAGGCGCTGCCGGCGGGGGCGATCCGGCCGCCGGGCGCGGGCGTCGAAGATGACTTTCAGTCCGCCTGCATCCGCTGCGGCCTGTGTGTGCGCGATTGTCCGTACGACATTCTTCAACTCGCCACGCCGGGCCTGCCGGTGGCCACGGGTACACCGTTTTTTGTGGCGCGGGCCAAACCCTGCGAGATGTGCGAAAACATTCCTTGCGTCAAGGCCTGCCCGACCGGCGCGTTGGACCACCAGCTGACTGACATTACCAAGGCAAAAATGGGACTGGCCGTGCTGGTGGACCATGAAACCTGCCTGAACTTCCAGGGACTGCGTTGCGACGTCTGCTACCGCGTCTGCCCTTGCCTTGACAAAGCCATCACGCTCGACTTGCAGCACAACGAGCGCACCGGCAAGCACACGCTGTTTTTGCCCACGGTGCATTCCGACGCCTGCACCGGCTGCGGCAAATGCGAAGCCGCTTGCGTGCTGGAGGTGGCCGCCATCAAGGTCTATCCGGTCAAGCTTGCCAAGGGAGAACTCGGGGCGCATTACAAGCTCGGCTGGGAGGAAAAACGCAAAGCGGGCCAGTCGCTGGTGGAGAACCGCAATCTGGTGGACCTGCCGGATCGCCTGCCCGAGGGCGTGCAATTGCCGGGTCACTCTGATCCAGGCAGCCTGGCATCCCCAGCGCCAACTGGCGCTGGAATCCCGGACGCGCTGGCCCCGTTGCCGCCCATGACCGAGGCGTCGCCGCGATGAACGTCACTCACCAACCCCTGGCGGCCGAAGCCATTGAGGTCAAAGGCTGGCTCATGGCGCACCGCTTTTTGCTGTTGCGGCGCGTGTCGCAACTTAACGTTCTGTTTTTGTTTTTGATGGGCCCCTGGTTGGGCTGGTGGTTGGTCAAAGGCAACTTGAACTACAGCTTGACCTTGGGCACGCTGCCGCTGGCCGACCCACTGGCGCTGCTGCAGTCGCTACTCACCCGCCATGTGCCCGAGCGCAACGCGATCATCGGCGCGCTGATCATCCTGGTCTTTTACGTTGCTGTCGGCGGGCGCGTCTATTGTTCGTGGGTGTGTCCGGTCAACCTGGTGACCGATGCTGCCAGCGCGCTGCGGCGTCGGCTGGACATTCGCGGTGGCGCCCACCTGCCTCGTGAAACCCGTTACTGGATTCTGGCGCTGATTCTGTTGCTGGCGGCCAGCACAGGCGGCATAGTGTGGGAACTGGTCAACCCGGTCTCGATGCTGCCGCGCGGCCTGCTGTTTGGCATGGGCGCGGGCTGGCTCTTGATTGGCGGCATCTTTTTGTTTGACCTGTTTGTCATGAAGCGCGGCTGGTGCGGCTACCTGTGCCCGGTGGGCGCGTTTTATAGCTTGCTCGGGCATTTCAGCTGGGTCCGGGTCAATGCCAGCAAGCGCGAAGCCTGCAACGACTGCCTGGACTGCTTTACCGTCTGCCCGGAGCAGCAGGTCATCAAACTGCCGCTCAAAGGGGCTAGCAGGGGCGCCAGCCCGATTATTCTGTCGGGCAACTGCACCAACTGCGGCCGCTGCATTGACGTCTGTTCCAAAGACGTGTTCACTTTTGGCACCCGCTTGAACGCCACACTGATCCCCCTGAACAGCGTCGGCCCGAAGCCCTTGAACTGATTTAATTTCCCCTCACTCCTGGAGACCCCTCATGAAAATAACACTCAAAGTTACCTTGCTGGCACTGATCGCCGGGGTGGTGGCCGCCTGCGCCGTGGTGCCCCGTGAGCCATTCAGCAGTTTGCGCGACGGTAGCGTCAACGCAGCAGACAGCGCGCCGACTGAGAAGGCCTTTATCGGCAAGGGCCCCGGCAACGACGCACGGATACCCCGCACCTTTGCACACCAACCGCCGTTGATTCCGCACACCGTTGGTGGCTACGAGGAAATCAGTGCCATAGAAAACCCTTGCCTGGACTGCCACATCGACGACGAACTTAACGGCAAGAAAATGCCCCGGGTGCACAGAAGCCACTTGGTCCAAGTCGCTAATGCACAGGCCGCGCCAGTGCTCGCCATGAAATACTGGCAATGCAACTCCTGCCATGTCGCGCAGACCGACGCCAAACCGCTGGTTGAAAATGTCTTCCAAGACAGTGCACGACGCCCCTGAACAGGCTGGGCCAGGCTGCCTTTTTGCTATAATTAATATAGCTATAAACGTAGGTAGCACGGGGGCTAGAGGTCAATTTTTTCTGGAATTTGAAGATGACTACCGAAACTTTCGACATGCAGCGCCTGCTGTCGGCGCTGCCGCTGTTCAGCGCGCTGTCGCCGCTGGAGCGCGAACGTGTCGCGCAAGGTTGCCAGCTGAAGCGCGTGGCCCGCGGTGACCTGTTTTTCCGGGTCGGCGAGGCGTGCGAGGCCTTTCACATCGTCGTTTCAGGGCAGATCAAGCTGTTCGTGGCATCGCCTTCCGGTCAAGAAAAAGTGATTGAAATCATTGGCCCCGGTCGCAGTTTTGCTGAAGCGCTGGTGTTTCTCGGGCAGCCGCACATTGTGAATGCGCAAGCGCTGGCCGACACGCTGCTGGTCAGCGTGAGCAAACAGGCGGTGCTGGCCGAAGTGGAGCGCGATCCGCAATTCTCGCTGCACATGCTGGCCGGCATTTCGCGCCGTCTGCACAGTCTGATTCAGGACGTTGAAGGCTATGCCCTGCACAGCGGCATGCAGCGCCTCATTGGTTACTTGCTGCGCGAGGTCGAGGGGGCGGATGCAGGCATCGGTAATCCCATCAGCATCACCGTGAGTTTGCCCGCCAGCAAGGCAACAATTGCCTCGCGCCTGTCACTCACGCCCGAGTACTTTTCGCGCGTATTGCACGAACTCGAAGCCCAAGGCCTGATCCAGATCGACAAGCGCGAGATTCGCATTCTCGACGTGCACCGGCTCGCCAGCTTCGAGTCGCATTGATGGCCTGACTACATGCGTCCGAGGTCCTGAATGGCGTCGACGACCAGCCCGGTGCCAATCGCAATCAGCAGGATGTCGGAGGCTACGCGCACATAGCGCTGCCCGACCGGTGGCGCGCCCAATTGGCTGATGACGGCGCTCGGCAAGCTGTAAGTCACGACGCCACGCGGCAACGGTTGCCCCACCGCCCACTTGCGAGCCTGCCCCGGCGGCATGCAGCCATTGTTTTTCTTGGCCAAGCCGGGCGGACAGCGCCCCGCGCTGTATTGCGCGCTGTAGTAGTTGCGCACCACGGTGCGCTGGTCATCGCGGAAATGTCCGCCGGCCCGGTCTGACTGGCCTTGCGCGGGGCTGTTCTGACCCTGCTGCATCTGTTCTTGCTGCTGAGGCTTGCCGTGCTTGCCACCGCCCGCCCATTCCGGCTTCGCGGCCGTGGCCCCCGCCGTGGCCAGCAGGCCTGCGAGCAGGAGCGCCAAGGCGCGGCCCGTTTTGATTTGCGTATTTTTCATCGTGAACCTTTCGAAGGGTCAAGGGAATGTGAGGTTGGTCTGGACCGTGACACCCGCGGCCAAGGTGGAGAGTGCGATCGTCTTCTCGGTAAAGCCGGTCAAGCTGGCGTTGAGGCTGTACTTGCCTGCCGCAGCGGCGTCGGCAGCAAACACCAGGGCACCCGGTGCCGCCACATAAGGCGCCACCAGCGGCGCGTTTACGGGCAGCGAGTAGGTGTAGCGGCCCAGGGTCGGGTCGCCCACGATGCCGTCAACGAAGCGGCCTGCGACTTCGATCGGGCCAGTCGTCAGAGGCTGCAGCACGCGCACCAAGGTATCCAGCGGGGCGGTGCCCGTCAGGACGCCACTAGCGGAAGCGCCGGGTTCAGGGCGGTGGCGGACGTGTTGACCGGGGTCACCAGGTCCGCAGCCACGACCACGTTGGTCACGACGGCCGTGGTGCGACCAGGGGCGGTCAACACCAGCGTGTAGCTGCCCGGTGCAACCGGTTGCAGCATGAACTTGCCGAAATTCGCGGGGTCGATGTTGGGCGCGGTTGCCTTGATGACGACCCCGTTCTGCTGCAAT
>JANYHL010000064.1 GCA_025359085.1 Gammaproteobacteria bacterium | reverse complement strand
TTCGGTTCGACAAACCCGGACGCGAACAGTGCCTTCATTTCCGAGGCGAAGAGCAGCCAGTCGGTGTCGTCGTGCCGGCGAACGGCATAGAAGAGCGGGCAAATGCCCGAGCGGTCGCGGGCCAGCACGATCTCGTTGGTTCGCTTGTCCCACAAGCAAATCGCGAACTGTCCCTTCAGGTGGTCGAACATCCTCTCGCGGTGGTCTTCCCAGAGATGCGGGATGAGTTCGGTATCGGTGTGGGTGCGGAAGGTGTGGCCCTGGGCTTCGAGTTCGTGGCGTTTCTCGGGGTAGTCGAAGAACTCGCCGTTGAACACGGTCCAAACGGTGTCGTCTTCGTTGCTGATGGGCTGCTTGCCGTCCGCGAGGCCGACGATGGACAGCCGCCGGCTGGCGAGGTGCAGGCCGGGGCGGTCGAGGAACCCGTCGTCGTCCGGACCGCGGTGGATGATCGCTCGCGCCATGGCGCCAACCACCCCACGTGGGGCCGTCCGCTGCCCGCTCAGGTCGAACATTCCCGCGATCCCGCACATCAACCACCGCCTTCACAAGAGTTGCCGCTCGGGCGGCCGATCCCCACGTTCACGATCTCCGTGAAGGGCAAGGGGTTCGACGAGAAAGACCTCGCGGTGCAACTGGCGAAGCACCTCGGCTGCGAGATGAACGTCGTCGATTGCGGCGACGACCAACTCCGCACCGGCTACCCCGAACTCATCCGCGCGGCCGAATTCCCGGTGATGGCCGCTTTCGACGCCGCCGCCAAGCTGCGCGGCCATCGTCATCTGGCCATAGCAAATGCCCAGCACCGGCACGCCGAGCTCAAACACGGCGGGCGGCGCTTTGTCGGTCGTATCTTCGTAGACGCTGGCGTGGCTGCCCGACAGAATCACGCCCTTGAGCTTGCCATCGCGGGCATAGGCGCGCACCCAATCGTCGCTGACGTCGCATGGATGAACTTCGCAAAAGACATGGGCTTCGCGGATGCGCCGCGCAATCAGTTGGGTGACCTGGGAGCCAAAGTCAAGAATAAGGATTTTTTGATGCATTATTCCGCCCGGTAGTTCGGTGCTTCTTTGGTGATCTGTACATCATGGACATGGCTTTCGCGAATACCGGCGGTGGTGATTTCCACAAACTCAGCCTTGTCCTGCATTTCTTCAATGGTGGCGCAACCGCAGTAGCCCATGCTGGCACGCAAGCCGCCAGCCATCTGGTAGATGATGGCGACCATCGAGCCTTTGTAAGGCACGCGTCCTTCAATACCTTCGGGCACCAATTTGTCGGCATTCGGGTTGCCCGTGCTGGATTCCTGAAAATAGCGGTCAGCACTGCCCTGTTGCATGGCTCCGATGGAGCCCATGCCGCGGTAGCTTTTGTAGCTACGGCCCTGAAACAGGATCACTTCGCCGGGCGCCTCTTCGGTGCCGGCGAACATACCCCCCATCATCACGGTGCCGGCCCCGGCGGCAATGGCCTTTGAAATATCCCCACTAAAACGAATGCCACCGTCGGCAATCAGCGGCACGCCGGTGCCTTTCAGGGCCATGGCCACGCTGTCAATCGCCATGATTTGCGGCACGCCCACGCCCGCCACGATCCGGGTCGTGCAAATGGAGCCAGGACCAATGCCGACCTTGACCGCGTCCGCGCCCGCCGCCACCAGCGCCAGTGCCGCCGCACCGGTGGCAATATTGCCGCCGATGACCTCCACCTGCGGAAAGTTCTGCTTGACCCAGCGCACCCGGTCAAGCACGCCTTTGCTGTGGCCGTGCGCCGTGTCCACCACGATCGCATCGACCCCTGCGCGCACCAATGCCTCCACCCGCTCCTCGGTGCCCTCGCCCACACCCACCGCAGCACCCACCCGCAGCTTGCCTTGGGCATCGCGCGCAGCGTTGGGGAAACTGGTTTGCTTGGTGATGTCCTTGACGGTGATCAGTCCCTTGAGCTCAAAGGCGTCGTTGACCACCAGCAGGCGTTCAATTTTGTATTGATTCAGCAGCACCTTGGCTTGAGCCAAGGTGGTGCCATCGGGTACGGTGATCAATTTGTCGCGCTGCGTCATGATCTGACTCACCGGCAGGTCATAACGCGTTTCAAAGCGCAGATCGCGCCCCGTCACAAGACCCACTACCTTGCCACCATCACAGACTGGAAACCCGGACACGCCAAGTTGCGCTGACAAATCCATCACCTGGCGCACGGTATGGTGCGGTGTGATCACCACCGGGTCGCGCAGCACCCCGGACTCATAACGCTTGACCCTGGCCACTTTGGCGGCCTGCTGCTGAGCGGTCATGTTTTTGTGGACGATGCCAATACCGCCTTCCTGCGCGATGGCAATGGCCAGGCGCGACTCGGTCACCGTGTCCATGGCCGCAGAGACCAAGGGCAGGTTAAGTGAAATATTGCGGGTGAAACGAGTGGCGAGAGAAGTGTCCTTGGGTAGGACTTGGGAGTACGCTGGCACCAACAAGACATCGTCGAAGGTGAGTGCTTTGCCGATCAGGCGCATGGTCTAAGCTCCAAATGGCGGATTGTACCCGCGCCTCTGGCGCTTCTCAGGCCTGTCATCGCGTTTGAAAATACCGCTTGTCCGGGTTTTTACCATGCAGCGAATTCGGCTGAGCGCTAAACTTCAGCCATGAAACATATTCGGCCAATCTTTTTACTACTCGCTAGTCTGCTTTCATTGGCTGCGTCCGCGCAGTGGCAATGGACCGACAAGGATGGCCGCAAGGTGTTTAGCGATCGCGCACCTCCGTCCGACATCGCAGAGAAAAATATTTTGAAACGCCCCGGCAGCGGCGGCAAAAACCCGGCCAGCCCGGAGACGCCCTCGGCTGCGCTGGCGCCTGTCGCCGCAGCATCGGCGGCACAAAACGCGGCCAGCGCGCCCAAACTCAGTGGCATCGACAAAGAGCTGGCCGATAAGAAAAAGAAAGCAGAAGAAGCACAAGCCGCCCAGCGCAAAACCGAGCAAGAGAAGGTTGTGAAAGCCAAAGTCGAGAACTGCGCGCGCGCCAAACAAGCCAAAGCCAACTTTGATTCCGGCGTGCGGGTGAGCAGAATCAATGAAAAAGGCGAGCGTGAAGTGTTCGATGACGCTGCCCGCGCCAGCGAGGTAAAACGTATTCAGGCCATCGTGGATTCTGATTGCCAATAGCCGGTTTAAGACTCGACTGCGCGGTCCGACTCAATAACCCGCCTTGGCCCCAGCACGTTTTTTCACAAAAAGCCCGGCACTGCGAGCGCCCTGGCTGGCAAAGCGCTCCCGGCGCGCCACTTTGGGATCGACGGTGAGCGGCCGGTAAATCTCAACCCGGTCCTTGTCTTGGAGCACTTGAGTCAAGCTTGCGTTATGGCCCCACACGCCCAGCGCCAGGGTGGATGTATCAAATTCCGGGAAAGTTTGTAACAGTCCACTGGCCTGTAGGGCCTGCAACACGGTACTGCCTGCGCTTAACTGAAGCGCAATCTCCCGCACATCGCGGGCGAACGGCGAATAAACCACCGTGATTTGCAGACGAGCGTCACTCGCCATAAACCTGCTTGGCCCGCTTGACAAAGGCGTCCACCATGCTGGCTGCAATCTTGTCAAACACCGGGCCCACCAGCTTGCCCAGCGTGGCATTGTCAAAACCGTAGTGGAGCGTCAACTCCACCCGGCAAGCCCGTTGGGAGTCATCCCCAATGGGCACAAAATTCCATTCGCCATCCAGCCTTGAAAACGGACCATTCACCAATTTGATGGTCACCTGCCGATTCGGCACATGGACGTTGCGCGTGGTGAATGTCTGACGAATGCCGCTGAAAGAAATGCCGATTTCCGCCATCATGCCATTCTCATCGCCCGTGATGACGCGCGCACGATCACACCATGGCAAAAATTTCGGGTATTGATTCACGTCCGTCACAAGCGCATACATCTCGGACGGGCTGTACCAGATGAGGACGGACTTGGTAACGGTTTTCATGATGGGGTGGTGGTCTGCGCGAGATTGTAAACAAGTGGCTATGAGTGGCTGCCATGCGGTCGAGGCCATCGCTCTGCGGCCGAAGTGGTCGAAGTGGTCGAAGCACACAAGATTTTTGCCGCCACTGGCACCGGCCTAGAAAACGTGGCAGAGTCAGGGGCATCGATTGAAGAGTTTCCTTATGGTCACCAACTCCACTTTCAATGCCCTTTACAAGTACACCAAAGCGCTGTCGGTCGCGCTCGGCTATCGCGATCAACTGACGCGTTTGCATTCCGACCGTGTGCTTGCTTTGTCGGTCGAAATGGGACTGCATTGCGGTTTATCTGCCGGCGAAATCGATGCACTTCGAATAGGTGCCGCGTTTCACGATATTGGAAAAATTGGCATTCCGGATCGGGTGTTGCTCAAGCCGGGGAAGTTTGATCAGGCGGAGTGGACGTGCATGCAAGGCCATTGCGAAATTGGCGAACAGATTCTGTTGAGCACCGATCTGAAAGGTGCAGAATCCGCCGCGCTGGCGATTCGTCACCACCATGAGCATTTCAATGGACTAGGTTATCCCGACCGCCTTTGCGGCGAGCAGATTCCTATTGGGGCACGCATCATCGCGATCACTGACAACTATGATGCGATGGCTGTTACCCGGCCTTACCATGCAGCCAAAAAGCATGGCGAAATCACCGCAATTTTGCGCGCGGAAAGCGGCGAAAAACACGATCCTGAGCTGACGCGTCTGTTTCTGGACTTCATTGAGGACAGTTCGCTCAAGACGCAACTTGTTTGAAAACGCTCAGGCCAGACTGGCCTGCAAGGCTTGCTGGAGATCGGCCTGCAAATCGGCCACGGCCTCCAGACCGACCGAAAACCGGACCAGCGTACCTTGCTGCAAATGGTTAGGCCAGGTGTTGCGCATCGATGCCACCTCATAAAGCATGACCAGACTCAGGGGTCCGCCCCAGCTGTAACCGAGGCGGAACAGCTGGAGCGCGTTGCAGAACGCGTCAATCCGGTCTTGGCTAAATTGGGGGTCAAAGATCACGCTAAACAGGCCCGCTGCACCACCGGCGCCAGCTTGGCACAGCGCACGCCAATGCGCATGCCCGGGCGAACCGTTGAGCGCCGGATGCAATACCTGCACAAATTCAGCACGGCTCTGGCACCAGCGGGCCAGTTCGCGCGTTGCCTCGTCGTGCGCCCGGTAGCGCAGCGCCATGCTGGGTAGCCCCCGCAGCACGGCTTCGGCGTCATTGGCGCCCACGCCCAGCCCCAGGCGCATGTGGGTCAGCTTGAGCTTCATGTGCAGCGAGGCATCACGGGTGATGACGCTTCCCATCAACACATCCCCGCCACCACTGGGGTATTTGGTCAGGGCATGCACGGAGATATCGACAGCCAGGGCCGGACGGGTCCCCGGCAGCAGGTCAAACGGCGCAAAGGCCAGCCCCGCACCCCAGGTGTTGTCCAACGCTGTCAGCACCCCGCGTGCCTGGCACAGGCGCACCATCTCGCGCAGGTCGGGAAACTCCAGCGTGACAGACCCGGCAGCCTCCAGCCAGACCAGGCGCGTGCGCGGGCCGATTTTGGCCGCCAGATCCTGCAGGTCCATCGGGTCATACGTCTGGTGGGTGATGCCCCAGGCTCTGAGCTCGCCTTCGGCCAGTACTTTGTTGGGGCCATAGGCGTTGTCCGGCAGCAGCACTTCGTCACCGGTGCGCAACAGCGACAAGGCCACATTGGCAATCGCCGCCAACCCGCTGGGCAGCAGCAGGCACTGCAGGCCGCCCTCAAGTGTGCACAGACGCTCTTCCAGCATGTAGGTGGTGGGCGTGCCATGCAGACCGTAGGTGTAGGCGGTTTTGTCCTTCCACTCAAAATTGCGCATCGCCGCCACGTTGGGAAAGAGAACGGTGGACGCCTTGAACACGCCCGGCTGGGGCGCGGCAAAACCGGCAGGCGCAACGTAGGGGTGGTGTATCAGCGTGGTGGTGAGGTCGGCCATGGTCAGCTCCGCTGCATCAAATGAATGGCTAAACGCTCCACTTTTCGATCAACTGCTCTGGGCGCAAGGCGTCATAGCCTTCAAAGGGCTGGTGAATCCAGGGGTTGGTGGGCAAAAATTCCACGGAGTAATCGGGCGTAAACATGGACACGCCCTTGGTCCAGATCACCGCGCTGCGCAACTCGGTGATGGGTTTGTAATTGTTCTTGAGCTGGTTGATGACGGCCTTGAGCGTCTGACCGGAATCCGCCAGGTCATCCACCAGCAGCACTTTGCCGGCAATTTCGCCCTTGGGTGTGGTGATGAAGCGCGCAATGTCCAGTTCCCCTTGCACCGTGCCGACATCGGCCCGATAGGAGCTGGTGGACATGATGGCCAGCGGCTTGTTGAAAATGCGCGACAGGATGTCACCCGGTCGCATGCCGCCGCGAGCCAGACACAAAATGGTGTCAAACGGCCAATCTGACTGAAATATCTTGATCGCCAGCTTTTCAATCAGGTTGTGGTACTCGTCGTAGCTCACATACAGATGTTTGCCGTCTTCCGTCAACATAAATTTACTCCTGAATTAATAGCGTACTATGCTTATAGTACGCGGGTTAGAGGCCAATTTAGCATAAATTATTTGACATTTGACAGGGTTAATCCAGCAAATAGGGGTGGCGCATCAGAATGGTCTGGGTCCGATCCGGCCCGGTCGACACCATGTGAATCGGCACGCCTGTGACCTGCTCAATGCGCTGCAAATACAGGCGCGCGTTGGTCGGCAGCTTGTCAAACTGGGTGACACCCACGGTACTGTCGCTCCAGCCGGGGATCGTCTCGTAAACCGGCGTGCAGCGCTCAATATCGTCAGCACCCATCGGCAGGATGTCGGTCAATTCACCGTCCAGCTGGTAACCCGTGCAGAGCTTGAGTTCTTTCAGGCCATCGAGCACGTCGAGCTTGGTGATGCACAAGCCGGACAGACCGTTGACTTGCGCCGCACGCTTGAGCAAGGCCGCATCGAACCAGCCACAACGCCGACTGCGACCGGTGGTGACGCCTTTTTCAGCGCCGATGGTGCTCATGTGGTAGCCCGGCGTGCCTTCGATTTCCCAGTCCAGTTCGGTCGGAAACGGACCGCCACCGACACGGGTGCAATAGGCCTTCGTGATGCCCAGGATGTAATGCAACAGGCCGGGGCCAACACCGGAACCGGCCGCGGCATTGCCCGCCACACAGTTGCTCGATGTGACATAGGGGTAGGTGCCGTGATCGACGTCCAACAGCGTGCCTTGCGCGCCTTCAAACAAGAGGTTGGCGCCCTTGAGGTGGGCTTCATTGAGCTCGCGTGACACATCGGCCATCATGGGCTTGAGTTGCTCGGCATGACGCATGGCTTCGTCAAACACCGGCTGAAACAGCACTTTGCCATCTGCCATGTAAGGGGCCAGCGTGGGGCCAAAATCGAATGCGACCGAACCGAGATAGCTGGTGAGCACATGGTTATGCAGGTCCAGCAATTCATGCAGTTTGCGTGCAAAGCGTTCCGGAAACTTGAGGTCTTGCACGCGCAAGGCACGCCGCGCAATTTTGTCTTCATAAGCCGGGCCAATGCCGCGCCCGGTGGTGCCGATCTTGGCCTGGCCACCTTGCTCGCGCGCTGCCTCACGGGCGACATCCAGCGCCGCGTGAAACGGCAAAATCAGCGGGCAGGCTTCACTGATGCGCAAGCGCGAACGCAGTTCAACCCCGGCCTTCTCCAGCGCCTCGATTTCTTCGAACAGTTTGGCCGCCGACAGCACCACACCGTTGCCGATGTAACACTTGACGCCCGGGCGCATGATGCCGCTGGGCACCAAATGCAATGCGGTCTTGACGCCGTGGATCACCAAGGTGTGGCCGGCGTTGTGGCCGCCTTGAAAACGAACCACCCCTTGGGCACTCTCGGTCAGCCAGTCGACCAGCTTGCCCTTGCCTTCGTCGCCCCACTGGGTGCCCACGACCACGACATTACGTCCTTTGGTTGCTATCATTTTCTGCTTTCGTTTCAGTTGTTCTTAAATACGTGTCACGATCCATTGCCCGGTGCGCGAGATCAACTCGCGATCGCAATGGAATTCATCAACTTCACTCTCATGGCCGGGCAAAACGCAGACCACGGTCTCACCTTGCGCCCGCAAGGACGCGATGGCCGCGCGCAAGTCAGCGGCTTCCCGCCATGGCGCGCGGATTGCCGCACGCAAGGGCCGCGCTGGCAGCACGTCCACCAAGGCTTTCACATCAAGGCTGAAACCAGCAGCAGGACGATTGCGGCCAAAAATGGCGCCCACCTCGTCATAGCGGCCACCACGCACCAGTGCATCGCTGGCGCCTGGCGCGTAAATCGAAAATCGGGTGCCGGTGTAATAGGCATAGCCGCGCAGATCAGCCAGATCAAAGCTGAGCTTGGCACCGTCGAGCTGACTCGCCAGCCACTTCAAATTTAATAGCGCCTCACGCACAGCGGGTAAGGGCTGGAGTGCTTTTTCAGCCTCAAGCAAAACCTTTTCATCACCATAGAGCTGCACCAATGCCAACAGCCCCTGGCGCGAAGACGGTGGAAAATTTCGGGTTAAGACGGACAACTCGCTGCCGTCCTTGGCTGCCAGCGCCGCATAAATTTGCTCGGCCAAGGCGCCTTCGAGCGGCACGCCCTTGAGCAGCGCGTGCACGATGCGGGCGTCAGCAAGATCCACACTGGGAGACGCCACATTCACCACTTTGAGACAGTCCAGCGCCAGCATCAATACTTCAAGATCCGCCTCCAGCCCGGCGTGGCCATAGATTTCAGCGCCAAATTGCAAGGGCTCGCGACTGGCGTGGGGCGCGCCGGGGCGCGTGTGCAGCACCGGACCGCAATAGCACAAACGGGTGACGCCGGCGCGATTGAGCAGGTGGGCGTCGATGCGGGCTACCTGCGGTGTGCTGTCAGCCCGCAAACCCAGCATGCGCCCAGAAAGCTGGTCGACCAATTTGAAAGTCTGCAGATCCAAGGCCGCGCCGGCGCCGGTGAGCAGCGATTCAAGATGCTCCAGCAAGGGCGGCATCACCAATTCGTAGCCGTAGCAACGCGCCGTATCAAGCAGGTTGCGACGAAGTTCTTCGATGTGCCGCGCTTCAGACGGCAAGACATCGGCAATGTGATCCGGCAGGACCCAAGCAGACATGTGATTTTGGGGAGCTGTTAAAAACCTGATTTTACCGGGCTATGAGACCAGAATCGGTCACAGCAGCCAGCAAATAAGCAGTGCACCGGAGAATAGGGTGCACAGCCCGAAGAAACGCAGTTGACCATCGCTCAACTGAAGAATCTGCAAGAACATCTGGCGCCAGCGCGCTGGAGATAGCAACGGAAAAAAGCCCTCGATCACCAGAACGAGGGCCAGGGCCAACCAGAAGGACTCAGCATTCAAAACTCTTTTTTCTCATCTCATTTTTTGGTCGGCGCGGAGGCGGCGTTGCCGCGCAACACCTTGAAAAATTCAGAGCTCGCAGGATCCAGCACCATCACGTCGCTCTTTTTGTTGAAGCTGGCCTTGTAGGCATCCAGACTGCGATAAAACTGAGCAAACTGGGGGTCGCGTCCAAACGATTCAGCGTAGATGCCGGCCGCTGCGCCATCGCCCTCGCCTTTGATCTTTTGCGCATCCCGGTAAGCGTTGGCCACCGTGATTTCCCGCTGCCGATCTGCATCAGCCCGAATTTTTTCACCCTCGGCCGCCCCGGTTGAACGCAATTCATTGGCCACCCGTTTACGCTCGGCTTCCATGCGCCGGTAAACCGACTCGGTGATCGCGTCGACATAGTCGACCCGCGTGATCCGCACATCAATCACGTCTACACCCCAGGGTTTGGCACCCCGTACCTGATCCAGCACCTCGCGTTTTACATCTTCCATCAAGGCCTCGCGCTTGGCGGACAGAAGCTCCTTCACTGTGCGCTTATTGATTTCCTCCTGAAAGGCATTGCGCACCACCCGATTCAGCTGGCTGGCGCCCGCCGATTCATTGGTGCCGACATTTCGAATGTATTGAGTTGGCTCGGAAATTCGCCAACGCACATACCAATCGATCACCACCCGCTGCTTCTCTGCCGTCAGCATGGGCTCGTTGTCGGTGCTGTCCAGCGTCAACAAGCGCTTGTCAATATAGGAAACGTTCTGAAACGGCGGTGGCAGTTTGAAGTTCAGGCCGGGCTCGGTAATGACTTCCTTGATTTGCCCCAAGGCGTACAAAATACCAAATTGCCTTTGATCCACAACAAACAGCATCGAACTGGCAAGCGCCAGCGCCACCAGAAAAGTAGAAAAAATAAGACCTAGTCTGTTCATGGGAGGCTCCTAGCGGGTTTCACGATCACGCGTGCGGGCAGCATCCCGGGCACGCGCATCAATGGTGGGAACCGCCACCGAATTCGTTGGTGCCGTCGCAGGTATCGCCAATGCCGCAGCATCAGCACCCTGCCCCGTCATCTGGACAATCTTGTCGAGCGGCAGGTACAGCAAGTTGGAGCCCTGACGGGAGTCAATCATGACCTTGGTCACGCTGCTGTAAATCTGCTGCATGGTGTCCAGGTACATGCGGTCGCGCGTCACTTGCGGTGCTTTTTGGTACTCCGTCAGCACCGATCTAAAACGCTGCGCATCACCTTGTGCCTGCGCCACAATTCTGGCCTTGTAGGCATCGGCTTCTTCCTTCAGCCGTGAGGCAGAACCGATGGCCCGTGGTACCACGTCGTTGGCGTAGGCCTGTGCTTCATTCTTGGCCCGTTCGCGCTCCTGGCCAGCTTTGAGCACATCATCGAAAGCAG
The DNA here is from genome assembly GCA_025359085.1 of Gammaproteobacteria bacterium. Taxonomy (GTDB): domain Bacteria; phylum Pseudomonadota; class Gammaproteobacteria; order Burkholderiales; family Burkholderiaceae_C; genus Rhodoferax. The sequence goes on along the minus strand of JANYHL010000064.1, from coordinate 21,945 downwards.
CCTGCACTTGCTCGGGAGGACGCACGCCACCCTGTTGCAGGTTGATGCCAACCACTTCGATGCCCACCTTGTAGCGATCGAGAATTTTTTGCATCATGGCACGCACGCGCGGGGCGATCTGGTCCCGTTCTTCGGACAAGGCACTGTCCATGCGCATTTTTCCAACCACTTCACGTACCGAAGTTTCTGCTGCCTGCACCACCGCTGCCGTCGGATCTTTGCTTTCAAACAAGAAGGCACGCGCATCATTGAGCCGGTACTGCACGGCAAACTTGATTTCGACAATATTCTCGTCTTGGGTCAACATGGCGGACTCGCGCAGGCCGGTGGCCTTGATGATCGTGTCGCGACCGACGTCGACCGAGCGAATCTGGGTCACGAAAACCAGCTCATGCCGTTGAATCGGATATGGCAGGCGCCAGTTAAAACCGGCACCGACGGTCGACCGGTATTTGCCGAACTGGGTGATCACGGCCTGCTGACCTTCTTGCACAATGAAAAAGCCGGTTCCCAGCCAGATCAACAGTACTACACCAATAATCAGGCCAACACCAATTCCGGCGCTCTTCATGTCAGGTTGAAAGCCGCCACCAGAACCATTGCCACCCATGCCGCCACCGACACTGCCGCGGACCGGATTTTTAACATTGCCAAACAAGCCACCCAATTTGCGATTGAAATCACGCCACAACTCGTCGAGGTCGGGCGGCCCCTGATTGGGACCCCGCTTTTGACCTCGTTGATTTTCATTCCTGGCCGGGGTATCGGGTACTTTGGTGTCTTGGCGCTCAGGCTCGATCTCGGGCTCGCCGGAGTCCGCCGGTTTTTCATCGCCGCGACCCCACCGGGGGTCATTCAGATTGAACATCCCCCGAATTCGCTCTGGCCAATGGGCCCAGCGAAAGGTGTGTAAATGAAGTTTCATCTCAAGTTCTCTCGTGTATCGTTAACGCATTGTGACCAATCTACAGGCCACCTCATGACATTCAGGGAATTACGCAGCACCGGTTTCTGGCCCGACGTCTGCGCTGACCCTGCGCGCCAACTGTTGACGCAGTGCCGCAACACCTTCGCCGTCTTTGGCACTCAAAAACAGCCGCGGTGTTGGCACCCCGTTCAGATCAAAAATATCTTCCAGTTGCAAGGGACGCAGTGCCGGATCAATGGCGTCGAGCTTGTTAAACACCAACACCTGCGGGATATCGGCGGCACCAATCTCGCCCAGTACGCGCTGCACTTCAGCAATCTGCTCCAAAAATTGAGGACTGGCGGCATCAACCACATGCAGCAGCAAATCAGCATCCACAGCTTCTTGCAGGGTAGCCTGAAATGCGTCAATCAGACCGTGTGGCAGGTCACGAATAAACCCCACCGTGTCTGAGAGCGAAACCGAACGCCCAGCCTCTCCCAGATACAGCTGACGGGTGGTGGTATCAAGGGTTGCAAACAGCTGATCTGCCGTATACGTCCTGGCCTTGACCAAGGCATTGAACAACGTGGATTTACCGGTGTTGGTGTAGCCGACCAGGGAAATATTAAAGGCATCACGGCGCTCGCGTTGACGCCGTTGCGTCTGCCGTTGTTTTTTGACCTTGAGCAGACGCTCTTTGATCTTTTTGATGTTGTCGCCAATCATCCGGCGGTCGAGTTCGATTTGACTTTCACCGGGGCCACCGCGCATGCCAATGCCGCCGCTCTGACGCTCCAGATGCGACCAGCGGCGTACCAGGCGTGTGCTCAGGTACTGCATTCGTGCCAGTTCGACCTGTAGCTTGCCTTCGTGACTACGCGCTCTCTGACCAAAAATTTCTAGAATCAGCAGCGTGCGGTCATTGACCGGCAATTCAAGATGCCGCTCAAGGTTGCGCTGCTGTGCCGGGCTTAAGCTTTGATCAAAAAGCACCTCAACCGCGCCGAACTGAGCGGCCAGTAATTTGATTTCATCGGCTTTGCCACTGCCCACGAACAAGGCCGCATCGGGTGCTTTTCGTTTGCAAGTGATCCGGGCGACCGGGTTTAATCCTGCGGTCTGCGCAAGCAAACCCAACTCCGCGAGATCAGCATCAAAATTGGGGTGTCCGAAATCAACCCCGACCAGGAGGGTCGGGGCAGACTGACGATCAGGCGGCTGCAGGTTCGTCACCCTCACCGGTTGAAAAATTCACAGCACGCCCCGGCACGATGGTGGAGATAGCGTGTTTGTAAACCATTTGTGTGACCGTGTTGCGAAGCAGCACGACATACTGGTCAAAAGATTCAATCTGACCTTGCAGCTTGATTCCATTGACAAGATAAATAGAGACCGGGACATGCTCTCGACGCAAAGCATTGAGAAAAGGGTCCTGAAGTAACTGACCTTTGTTGCTCACGATATTCTCCGTGTTCAAAAATTAATGAAGCGTTGACGATACCACAGCAAAGTGCTGCCACTGGGTGGAAAAGTATAAACCCTCAATAAATGGGGCTCTGTTCGGTCGACTGCCTATCGCGTCAAGACCCTGCCCGCGCTATTACCGGCAGAGTCCATCGCTCCAGTATTCAAGTTGCTGCTTTATCGGCGTAGGGATTGCTCGATGATTTGAACTCGATGCGCATCGGAGTGCCAACCAAGTCAAATTCTTTGCGAAAACGTCCTTCCAGAAAACGCTTATAGGCGTCGGTCACATGCTCCAACGAATTACCATGAATGATGATTACCGGCGGATTCATGCCGCCCTGATGGGCATAACGCAATTTGGGGCGAAACATGCCCGAGCGCTTGGGGCTCTGAAATTGAACCGCCTCCAGCAGCAAACGCGTCAATATGGGTGTCGACATCTTGCAATTGGCTGCTTTATAAGCTTGCGCAATGGACGCCCACAGCGGCCCCAGGCCCTGCCTTTTTGTAGCCGATATCAAGTGCATGGCGGCGAATTTCAAGAACGGCAAGCGGGTCTCAATCGAGCGTTTGACAAGCTCCCGTTGATACGCATCCACGGCATCCCATTTATTCACCGCCAGCACCACGGCACGGCCGTTTTCAAGAATGTAGCCAGCAATGTGAGCATCCTGATCGGTCACGCCTTGGGTCGCATCAATCAACAACAACACAACGTTAGATGATTCAATCGCCTGTAAGGTCTTGACCACCGAGAATTTTTCGATGGCCTCGAACACTTTGCCGCGGCGGCGCAGACCGGCGGTGTCAACCAGTTCAAATTTTTGACCGTTGCGCTCAAAGGGTACGGAAATCGCATCCCGCGTTGTCCCTGGCAAATCGAATGCCACCAAGCGCTCTTCACCCAGCCAGGTGTTAATCAAGCTTGACTTGCCCACATTCGGGCGACCGGCCACGGCCAGTTTGATGACACCAGGGTCGTGTTGCTCGTCGGCTTCGTCGAGGTCTTCCAAATGAAGTGGCGCCAAGGCCAAATCCACCAGAGTGCGAATACCCTGGCCGTGCGCGGCGGAGACCGCATGGACCTCACCAAGACCCAACTCAAAGAACTCAACCAGTTGGGCACCTGCCAGCAGACCCTCGGACTTGTTTGCCGCCAGCACACAGGGCTTACCGAGGCGGCGAAGGTACTTGGCGATCTCGTGGTCTTGCGCAGAAATGCCTTCACGCGCATCCACGACAAAGATCACAACATCGGCTTCGGCAACCGCCTGCGTCGTTTGTTTTGCCATCTCCTTGAAAATACCACTGGCAGCATCAGGCTCAAAGCCCCCAGTGTCGATAACGATGAACTCGTGCCTGCCATGCTTTGCGTTGCCGTAATGACGGTCACGGGTCAGCCCGGCGAAATCAGCCACGATGGCATCCCGCGACTTGGTCAGCCGGTTGAAAAGCGTCGATTTACCTACATTGGGTCGACCAACCAAGGCCAAAACAGGTTTCATGATATGGAATCAGGCTGCTACTGTTACTCAGGTACAAAACCGAAAATGCCGCCGCTGCGCGTGACGACCACCAAGGTGCCCGCAGCCAGTACCGGCGCAGCAACCACAGCCGTGCCATCGGTGGCGACGCGCGCCAGGGCAGACCCGTCTTCACGCGAGAGCAAATGAACGAGACCGGAATCATCGCCCATGGCGATGGAACGCCCCACAACCAGCGGGGCAGTCAGACCGCGGTAGCGTAGACGCTCAGACACCCAGGCGCGCTCACCGTCGACACGTCGCCACGCCATGACTTTGCCATCACTTTCAACGCCGTAAACCTGTTTATCATCCCCATGGACACCCACATAACCAAACGCTGGTTTAGTCCAAAGCAAAGTTCCACGGGTTGCACTGACACATCCAACAGCCGCCTGGAAGGCGCGCGCGCAAACCACATCGCCCTCGCGACTGACACGTCCAACCAAATCTACCAGCCGTTCAATGTCATTGGTGCCGCGTGGTGAGGCAATGGGGGATTCCCACAGAATGGCACCATTCGCCGGACTGATACCGACCAGTCGTCCCGACAAGCCCGTCACCAGCGTATCGCCCACAGCCAGCAAGACACCCGCCTGACGTAGCACCAAGGACTCGCCGGGGCGTTGCTGCGCCCAGAGTTTGCGTCCTGACAAGCCATCAAAAGCCGTGACTGAACGATCGGCGGCCAAGACAAAGACGCGCCCACCCGCCACCAGCGGGGCCGTGAAACTTTGGGCCGGCAGTTTTTGACGCCAAATTTCACGTCCGCTATCCAAGGTCACCAACTCATTGGTACGCGTTACCACGGCGGCAAATCTGCCATCGCTTCCCACGCCCGCGGAGATCTGGCTACCAACATTGGTGCGCCACTGCTCTACGCCAGTGCGTGCATCCAATAAGACCAGAACGCCATCTGAACTGGCCACCGCCACGGTGCCCTCGTTAACTTTGACATCCAGGGGGAAGCCGATGGCACCCACCTTCGCAGTCCATGCCAGACGCACGCCCAACAGACCCGCGTTAGGCGCCAACTCGGCTGGCTTGGGCCGGTCTGGCGTACTTGAACAACTGCTAAGGGAACTCACCACGACCAGGCAAAAAGCGACCTTGGTGGCCGCCGTCAATAGAACATCAAACTTCACTTTGTCCCTTCCGATATCGGCGTGATCGCCACCGGCCCAGCGCCGACATTTGTTGATGCAGCAACATGACTGCCCGCCGATGGGTCAACCCCGAGCGAGTTCAATTTAACTTCGACCAAACGCCGGTACTCGGTCCGCTGATCAAAATCTTTAAAGGCCTTTTGGTACTCTGAAATTGCCTCTTTCTTCTTGCCTTGCAATAACAGGATGTCACCTTTTCGATCGGCCACCAGCGCCTCGAAACTAACAGGAAATGATCCACTTAGCTGCTTCAGGGCCTCATCAAAAGCTTTCGAGTCCATTAATAGGCCAGCCAATCGCAACTTTGCAATGGCCTGGTAGCCGGCATCCGAACTCTTGTCCACGACCCAACCCAAAGCCGACTTGGCCGCTTCCACATTGCCAACACTGTAATAGTGCTTGGCCACCAGAAGCCCAGCCTGATGGGCGTAAGTGGTTGAGGCAAATCGGTCTTTCATGTCTGCAAAAGCCCGGTCAATTTTTGTAACGTCTTGCGACGTCACGACACGCTCGACTTCGTCATACATGGCGGCTGCCTGCGTGGCCTGATTGCGCTGCCAGTACTGGTAGAAATTCCAGCTGGCAAACAAACCCAACACAGCCATCAGGGCCCAGGTAATCGCATTACCGTAGCTCTTCCAAAAATGTTTGAGTTGATCAAGTTGCTCTTGTTCTTCGAGATCTAATTGGTTTGCCATGAGATTTTTTTTGATTAAGTTTGCGATTGTAGGGTGGACGACCAACCCAGCACGTCGGTCAGCGTTTGGCTGACTTGGGCGCCACTGCCATCACGCAGTGATTTGACGGTGACGAGATTTTTTGCCACTTCATCGGCGCCAAAAATAAGTGCAAATCGGGCGCCACTGCCATCGGCGCGTTTGAATTGGGATTTCAGGCTGCCCATGCTGTCAGCGGAACTGGGGTGCATCTGAACACTGACCCCCGCCGCGCGCAGCGTTTGCAGTGTTTGCAAGACCAAAGGCAATGCATCAACATCGGACACGATGGCATAGGCATCGAGCGGCGGTACGATACAGGGCAAACCCTGTTCCCGGATCAGTTCAAGCACCCGATCAACGCCAAGAGCCCAACCCACGGCCGGTGCCGACTTGCCGCCCAATTGCTCGATTAAATAGTCATAGCGACCGCCGGCACAAACCGTTCCTTGCGATCCCAGGCGATCCGTCGTGAATTCAAATACCGTGAGGTTGTAGTAATCCATGCCGCGAACCAGGCGCGGATTAACAATATAAGCAACGCAGTTCGCATCCAGGATAGTTTTCAGCGTGTTGAAATGGACGAGTGACGCCTGGCCCAAGTAATCAAGCGGCCTGGGTGCCGACTCGACCACCGCTTGCATCGCCGGATTTTTGCTGTCAAGAATGCGAAGCGGGTTGCTGTAGAGGCGGCGCTTGGCATCCTCATCAAGTACATCCGCATGGCGCTCGAAGTGGCTAATCAGGGCTTGTCGATGCGCCAAACGCTCCTGCGGTTGACCCAGACTGTTGAGTTCGAGTCGAACGTCTGTCAACCCCAAATCTTTCCACAGCGCCACCGCCAGCAAAATCAGTTCTGCATCCACCTCAGGTCCAGAAAATCCAAGGGCCTCAGCGCCAATCTGATCAAATTGCCGATAGCGGCCACGCTGAGGCCGCTCATGACGAAACATCGGACCGATGTAATACAGCCGCTTTCCGCCGTCGTAAAGCATGGAATGCTCCACAACTGCCCGCACTACACCGGCCGTTGCTTCCGGTCGCAGGGTCAACAGATCGCCGTTGAGGCTGTCTTCAAAAGAATACATCTCTTTTTCGACAATATCCGTGACTTCACCCAGGCCGCGAATAAACAGCGGTGTGCGTTCCACAATAGGTGTGCGAATGTTCCGGTACGCATAGCACGTCATCAAGGCTCGCACTTTGGCTTCCAGCCATTCAACGACCGCAGAATCAGGCGGCAGTACATCGTTCATGCCTTTGATGGCAGTGAGTTTCTCCGACTTTGCTGTTAATTCTTTTTCACGCATGGCTTCAATCAAAACGATTCGGTTGGGGTTGGCACACCAAAACGCTTTTCAACATAGTCTTCAACAATTTTTTGAAATTCTTGCGCAATGGCGTCTCCGCGCAAGGTCAAACGCTTTTCACCATCAATGAAGACGGGCGCCGCAGGGGCTTCCCCGGTCCCGGGCAGACTGATGCCGATGTCGGCTTGCTTGCTTTCACCAGGTCCATTCACGATACAACCCATGACCGCCACTTTTAGTTTTTCCACGCCTGGATATTTTTCACGCCAGACAGGCATTTGTGCCCGCAGATAGCCTTCAATCTGTTGCGTGAGTTCCTGAAACGTCGTGCTGGTGGTGCGGCCACACCCCGGACAGGCCGTGACACTGGGAACAAACGATCGGAGTTCCAGGGCTTGCAAAATTTCTGTGGCAATCACAACTTCCTGCGTCCTGGATTCGCCCGGTTGAGGTGTTAATGAGACGCGAATGGTGTCACCGATTCCCTCCTGCAATAAAATGGAGAGCGCCGCGGCGGAGGCCACGGCCCCCTTGGTGCCCATACCGGCTTCGGTCAAACCCAAATGAAGCGGGTAGTCGCAGCGCCTGGCCAGTTCACGGTAAACAGAAATCAGATCCTGAACACCACTGACCTTGCACGACAGAATGATCTGGTTCTCATTCATGCCCATCTTGACGGCATGACGCGCAGACTCTATGGCGGAAGTAATCAAAGCTTCATACATCACCGGCTTGGCGCCCCAGGGCAGGGACCGATGACTGTTCTCGTCCATCAAACTGGCGAGCAGCTCCTGATCCAGACTGCCCCAATTCACGCCAATACGAATCGGCTTATCCCATCGCATCGCAGCCTCAATCATCAGCCCGAATTGTTTGTCACGCTTGTCACCCTTACCGACATTGCCTGGGTTGATCCGGTATTTGGACAAGGCTTGAGCGCAGGCCGGATAGTCAGTCAGCAGTCGATGACCGTTGTAGTGGAAGTCACCAACCAGGGGGACATCAATTCCCATGCGGTCAAGTTGTTCGCGAATGTGCGGAACAGCCTGTGCCGCTTCTGGCGTGTTGACGGTCAAACGCACCATTTCAGAACCCGCAAGCGCCAATTCCTTGACCTGAATGGCCGAGCCAATGACATCGACCGTGTCGGTATTGGTCATGGACTGAACACGCACAGGGGCATCACCGCCCACGGTGACCACTCGCGCGTTCCAGACCACCCTCGCCTGCCGGGATCGTCGCGCCTGGGGCGTTGCAGATTCGATGGGTAATAAAGGGTTCATTATTTCACCTCAAACCGAGCGACATTATTTTTTGCAACGCCTGTCAAATCAAAAAATTTGCCACGGACTTGAACCTCCGTGCTGTCAGCCCGGCCGACCACAACGGACATTGGCAAGCCCCCAGACACACCAACTACTTCGCGGTCACTGAGTGTCTTGCGCACTTGAACGACTCCGTTGGCGTCAACCACCTCGATCCATGAGGAGCCCCGTGCCTTGAAGGTGAGCAGGCCGGTGGTTGCACCAGAACCTGGCACGATGACGGCCGACAAATTAGCGGCAGGCGGTGGCAATGCATTGGAAGGCCTCACAACGCCTGGACTCGGCGCCACGGAAGCTTCTGAATCTGACAGAGCCAAACTTGGCGTCAAGCTTGATGTTGCACCCTCAGCGGCGAAAACTGAATTTTCAGTTGGCGGTGAAGCGGACGCTGGAAATGGCACCACCGCGACAGCAGTTGTTGGCTGCAACGCACTAGCGACTTCGGTGCGCGGAGCCAAAGGGAAAAATACGAGCACTGTTATACCAGCCAGAAGCGCCAGCCCGGCCAGAACAAAAGGCCTGGAGAGCTGATTCCAAAATGATATGCCCGCGCCATCACCCGCAGCACGGAACGGGGTGTTGATTCCGGACTCATCGGTTTTTAGAAGTGGCGCTGCCGTACGTGGCAGTTGATCCAGGATCGGAGCCGAATCGACCTTCAGGGTACGGCAAATGCTGGCAGCCAGAGCGCGAACGAAAACGGTATCTGGCAACAAATCAAAACGATCAGCTTCAAGGGCCTCCAGTTTGACCACAGGAACCTTGAGAGCAACGGCCAAGGCGCCGATGTGCAGTCCTTGCGCTTCGCGTGCCTTTCTCAGCATCGCTCCACCCGACATCGTCACCAATACCTCAGGGGCAGGGATCATTTCATCAGAGACAGTCGAATCACGCTCATTCATCGAAGGAACTCCGTTGATAGGATGCCGCTTCACGAGACTGCGGAAAACGTCTCTGTAACTGCGTGGCGAGCTGCAGCGTGGCGTCACGATTGTCCATACGTCGTTCGACCTTGATGCCCAGCCACAGCGACTCTGCATTGGCCAATTCACTGTTGTTTAACCGTCGCACGTAGAACTGGGCGCGAACAAAATCACCGCGCTGGAACAGTAATGTGGCCAGGTTATAAGCCGTAATCGGATTGCCCGCATCAAACTCATAAGACTTCAATAGACTGAGTTCGGCATCGGCCGTTCGCCCCGCCCGGATCTGACACAAACCCTGCGCCATCAAAGTCTTGGCGCGCTCGCCATATTGCGGGTTTGAAAGCGCCTGCGAGAAAAAAAGCAAAGACTCAGGATATCTGGCTTGCTGGCAGAACAACCAACCGAGGTTATGCACAACATTTGAATTCTGTGGGTTGATACTTAGCGCTTTTCTGAAACTCTCTTCTGCAAACCGGAAATCATTGAGCCGCATGTAAATCAGTCCGCGCAAGTTGTAGGCTTCACCGAATGTTGGATCCGCCGCGATGGATTGCTTAAGTTCATCAAGTGCGATCGTTGTTTGGCCCTGCTCAAAATAGCCGACTGCGAGTTCCAGCCGAATACGAGCGCGTCTGCGGGCATCCGGTTCATCCGAGGCGGTCAGCATCTCAACCCCACTGTCTGATGGCCCGACCCCCGCCATTTTTGACGCGCAGCCCGAAAGACCGGCCAATCCAGCAACAAGCAGCCCAACGCAGAACAAGCCCTGGCCCATTTGAATCCAAACTGCTTTATTCATCGTCATGCTTCAATTCTCCTTGACCTACTTGCTAATGACAGAAACGGGCTTGAGAACAAAGGTACGCTGGCGCGCGATGCGCTCACCAACGCGCGTACGATCTTTCACTTCACCGGCCAACTGACCGCATGCAGCGTCAATGTCATCGCCGCGCGTCTTGCGTATGGTGGTGACGATGCCGGCATCGCTCAGAATTTTGGCAAAAGCTTGAATACGTTCTGGTACTGATCGCGTCAAACCCGATGCAGGGAACGGGTTAAAGGGGATCAAGTTGAACTTGCACCAAACACCGCCGCTTGAATAATGTCTCACCAGACTGACCAACTGCTGCGCATGCTCTGGCTGGTCGTTGACATCCTGCAGCATGCAATATTCAAAAGTAATAAAGTCGCGCGGCGCGAAGGCGAGATAACGATTGCAAGCGTTCAATAGTTCGGCCAACGAGTATTTTTTATTGAGCGGCACCAGATCATCGCGCAAAGCGTCGTTGGGCGCGTGCAAGGACACGGCCAGTGCCACCGGACAATCCTGTGCCAGACGGTCCATCATAGGGACAACACCCGAGGTGGAAACCGTTACCCGCCGACGGGACAGACCATAGCCATGGTCATCCAGCATGGCGCGCAATGCGGGCACCAATTCGGAGTAATTCTGCAGGGGCTCACCCATGCCCATCATTACAACATTCGAGATAATTCGTTCATCCCGCTGCAAGTGCTTGCGCAAAAAATGCTCTGCAAACCACAGTTGAGCGATGATTTCTCCGGTTTTCAGGTTCCGACTGAAGCCCTGATGTCCAGTGGAACAAAAACGGCACCCCATGGCACAACCGGCCTGGGATGAAAGACACAGGGTTCCGCGATCTTCTTCAGGAATAAAGACAGTCTCAACCGCATCGCCACCCCCGACGTCAAACAACCATTTGATCGTTCCGTCTGAAGAAATATGCTGCGAAATCAGATTAGGCGCCTTGATCTGCGCGGAAATTTTCAGCTTCTCGCGCAAAGACTTGGCAAGATCACTCATCTCATCAAAATTGGAGGCACCTTTTTGATGAATCCAGCGAAACAACTGGACAGCGCGATAGCGCTTCTCACCCAGCCGGTCGCAAAAAACAGCCAAACCGTCAAGGTCATAATCAAGCAGATTGGCTGTCATCAGATAACTTATCGGGTGTACACATTCATACCGGGAAAGAAAAACGCGATTTCCACGGCGGCGGTTTCAGCGGCGTCAGAACCATGCACCGCATTGGCGTCAATGCTGTCCGCAAAATCAGCGCGAATAGTGCCAGCCGCGGCTTTTTTAGGGTCGGTCGCACCCATCAGATCACGGTTTTTCAGGACAGCGTTCTCGCCTTCAAGTGCCTGAATCATGACTGGGCCGGAGATCATAAAGGCAACCAGGTCCTTGAAAAAAGGACGGTCCTTATGCACGGCGTAAAACGCTTGCGCCTCACGAACCGACAAATGAGCCATTTTGGCGGCAACCACTTTCAGGCCAGCGGCCTCAAAGCGGGCGTAAATTTGACCAATCACATTTTTGGCCACGGCGTCGGGCTTGATGATGGAGAGAGTACGTTCGATAGTCATGGTTTTTCCTGAACTTGAAAATGAGATTGCGCCCACCGGGCAAAGTCTATTATTTTAGCCTAGCGGCCCCGTCCGCCACGACGTTGACCGCCGCCCGAACCATTGCCCCCGCCCCTTTGCCCCAGATCCTGCCGTTGCCGGGTGAAACTGTCGGCGCCAATATAGCCAAAGGCCGTTTTCATCGGATCTGGTTGGCTGGCACCGGTTTGACGGTCCCCGGCCTGTCCTTGTTTGTTTCGGGACTGCCCCGAGCCCTGCGAAATACCTGCACCAGTCCTTGGCGCACCGCCCGTTGGCACATTGCGTTGACCGCTTCCTGAGCTGCGCGGCCCATTGCCACGGGTGCCCCGGCGCCGGTTTCGCGAGCCCGACCCCGGCTCGGTGCCTTCACGCCGAGAAACCTCTGCGCCACCCTCACCCGCCGCACTCCCCTGCATACTGGCGCTTCGCGGTCCGACAGCCTGCATCAGTGACTTGATATCGCCCTCATCGAGTTCCATCCAGGCGCCCCGCTTAAGACCGCGCGGCAGCATCATGGCGCCATAACGGATTCGGATCAATCGACTCACCGCGTGCCCAACCGCTTCAAACATGCGGCGAACCTCCCGGTTCCGCCCCTCGGCGATCGTGACCCGGTACCAACAGTTGGCGCCCTCACCGCCGCCGGCTTCAATTGAACCGAATTGGGCAACTCCATCGTCCAGCTTGACACCCTCTAGCAAGCGCTGCTTTTCATCCTTATTCAACGCACCCAGCACCCGCACGGCATATTCCCGTTCCAGACCGAAGCGGGGATGCATCAGGTTATTGGCCAGTTCCCCAGAACTGGTGAACAGCAGCAAGCCTTCGGTGTTGAGATCGAGTCGGCCCACCGATTGCCACTTGCCCTGAAACAGTTTGGGTAATCGGCGAAACACAGTCGGGCGATTCTGCGGATCGTCATGGCTTACCACTTCGCCAACCGGTTTGTGGTACGCGATGACCCGTGCAGGCGGCGCATCAATCCGAAACCTGATCGGCTTGCCGTTGACTTTAATGTGATCGCCAAACTGAATGCGCTGCCCAATATGGGCTGGTTCATGATTGACTGTAATGCGCCCTTCCATGATCAGCTGTTCCATTTCCAGTCGCGATCCCATCCCGGCCTGGGCCAGGACTTTGTGCAACTTGGGCGTTTCAGCCAAGGGGGCGAGGACCCGCTTGAGAACAGCGGTGTCTGCGCATTCTTCATCGGCGTCAAATTGTCCAGACACGACATCCTCAAAGCGATTTTTAGTCACCATCGGAATTGGTATTGGTATTGGCTTGTGTTGGCCTGACAAAGGGGACAGTTGTTCTTGTTCCACCTTCAATGCCGCACCAGGGCACGCCTCGGCGGCTGTCGTAACATTTGTTTTCACGATCGGCGCCTCAGTTGGCGGACAAACATCAGCTGAGGCCACAGTCGGCATGTTGGAGCGGTCTACAGTCATGGTTCTGTCCTGTTCAAGAAAATTATTCACTATCAATACTGATGTCGTCAGTCACGCCCTCTTCAAGCGTTGGCGGCATATCCAGTTCAGTTTGGAGGCCAGATTCACGCGACTGGAGCGTATCCATGACTTGGGTACGCTGCTCCGGTGTATCGAGCAAGGGCAACTGGTCAAGGGACTCAAGCCCTAGATCATCGAGAAAGTGTTTGGTCGTCGCAAAAAGTGCGGGTCGTCCAACCGTCTCCCGGTGACCAATGACCTCAATCCAACCCCTGTCCTCAAGTTGTTTAATAAGCAGAGAATTCACTGTGACTCCCCTAACGTCTTCTATATCGCCGCGAGTGACCGGTTGCCGATACGCAATGATGGCCAGTGTTTCCAGCGTGGCGCGGGTGTAACGCGGCGGCTTTTCAGGGTGCAAACGGTCGAGGAATTCCCGCATTTCAGGTCGACTTTGAAAACGCCACCCACTTGCCACGTTGACCAATTCAATTCCCCCCTGCGCCCAGTCCTGCTGGAGTTCGCGCAACAATACTTTAAGCGTGTCCAAACCCAACCGATCATCAAACAGCACACGCATATCGCGCAACTGCAAAGGCTGGGGCGTACAAATCAGGGCGGTTTCCAGGATGCGCTTGGCAGCCACCGTATTCATGGTCTTGCAACTCCGGCGATAGCACCCTCAAGGTGCAAAATTAGTAAGTTTCATGGGGGCGCAGCAGGCAGATTGAAGAATCTACCGCGCATTCCCTGGCGGCTGGCCTGGGCGTGGTCTTTCACACCACTAGTTTTCATTGTAACTGAGGCCCCAGTTTGCCAAAGCAAGACTCAAATCCACGGGCAAGCTGGCTTGAAAGGCCATCGGCCCCAACGTCACCGGGTGGGTAAAAGCCAAACGGCAAGCGTGCAGGGCCTGCCGAGACATATCCGCTACGGCACGCCCCCCATACAGCACATCGGCGACCAGCGGATGACCGATATTTGCCATGTGAACACGAATCTGATGGGTCCGCCCTGTATGCAAGGTGCACCGCACCCAACATCCCTGATCGCAATTCTGAAGAAGTTCAACATCGGTTCTGGCCAGCTTGCCAGGATATTTGGCCAAATCCACCACAGCCATCCGCAAACGATTGCGCGGATCACGGCCAATCGAGGCATCAATTTCAATTTGACGCTTAGCCGCCCAGGGCCCATGGGCCAACGCCACATACTGGCGACTGACTTCACGCGCCGCAATGGATCGGATCAAGGCATCCATCACCGGACGCGTTCGGGCCACCACCATCAAACCACTGGTGTCCTTGTCAAGTCGATGCACAATCCCGGCGCGCGGCAAGTTCATGGCCCGCGCGTCGTGGGCCAGCAAACCGTTGAGCAGTGTTCCGCTCCAGTTGCCAGGTGCCGGATGAACCACCAGACCCGCCGGCTTGTTGATCACCATCAAGTGCTCATCCTCAAACACCACCGTCAGCAGCATCGCTTCCGGCTTGAACGCCTGACTTTGGGGCGTGGGTCTCAATTCAATCATTCCGACATCGGCCGCCTTGACCCGCACTGACGGCTTGTTCATCAGCACCCCGTTGACGGTGACGCCCTTCAAATCGATCAGTTGCTGCAAGTAGCTGCGGGAAAACTCGGGCACCAGCTCCACCAGCGCCCGGTCAAGGCGTTGTCCATGTTGGGCTGGACCAAAAACCAGCTGACGTAACTCGCTGTCTGGCCCGGTGTCGGCCCGGTCGTCCGGTTCTTCGCTATCGAGCCCGCCCGATATAATCAATTCGGTCATTTTCAAGAAAGTTGTTCCTCATGTTTCGATCTAAATTATCGGTGGTCGGCGCTTGCTCACTGGCGGGTGTGGTTTTGCTGCTGTCCGGGTGTTCGTCCACCCCGACGGATCAGACGGCGGACTGGAGTCCCAACAAAATATATGCCGAGGCCAAAGATGAGCTGAGTTCAGGCGGTTATGACAAGGCCATCGTGCTGTTTGAGAAGCTTGAAGGACGTGCCGCCGGAACGCCGTTGGCACAACAGGCTCAACTGGACAAAGCGTATGCGCAGTACAAGTCTGGCGAATCCGTACAAGCACTGGCCACGCTTGATCGCTTCATGAAACTGCATCCGGCCAGTCCGGCGCTTGATTACGCCCTGTACCTCAAGGGCATCATCAACTTCAATGACGATCTGGGCATGTTTTCGGCCGTTACCCGTCAGGATCTGGCGGAACGCGACCAGAAGGCATCGAAAGAATCGTTTGAGTCTTTCAAGGAACTGGTGACCCGCTTTCCGGCGTCCCGCTACGCGCCAGACGCCAGCCAGCGTATGACCTACATCGTCAACTCACTGGCCCAGTACGAGGTGCATGTGGCGCGCTATTACTTTGGCCGTGGTGCCTATGTGGCGGCCATCAACCGGGCGCAAGTTGCCGTGACCGACTACCAAGGCGTGCCTGCGGTCGAGGAGGCTTTGTTCATCATCGTCAAGTCCTATGATGCACTGGGTCTCACCCAACTCCGGGACGACGCCAAGCGGGTGCTTGAAAAGAACTACTCCCAGACGGAGTACCTGACCCGTGGCTTTAAAGCCAACACGGATCCTTGGTGGAAGGTCTGGTAAGCGCCTGCAGCGCCATCAGCGCCTCGGTCAGCTCTTCTTCTGAACTGATTTGCCTCATCGACGGCAGGGCTGACACCAGTTTTCGTCCGTAACCCATGAGAGCCAGACGGGTATCGCACACCACCAAAATACCGCGATCAGATTCGCGCCGGATCAGGCGACCCGCCCCTTGCTTGAGGGCGATGGCCGCCTCGGGCAAGGCATAGTCTTTGAACACGCTGCGGCCAGCCGCCACCAGCCGTCGGGAGCGTGCCTCCACCAAGGGATCGGTGGGCGGCGCAAAAGGCAGCTTGTCGATGACCACCATCTGCAAGGCATTGCCGGGCACGTCCACCCCCTCCCAAAAAGACGCGGATGCCACCAGAATACAACCCGGCCTGTCGCCCTGCTCGCCCTGGCGAAAACGTTGCATCAGTTCGCGCTTCGGTTGTTGTCCCTGCACCAGAATATCCAGCGTCCCTGACTCTGAAAAATAGCGCTGCAATGCCTCGCTCACGGCTTGTAGCGCCCGCAGGGTGGTTGTCAAAACCAGGGTGCGCCCCCCAATCACCGACGCCGCGCGGGCCACAAAATCTGCCACTTGCGCACTGTGTCCCGGATCACTGGGTTTGGGCAAATGCCGCGGCACATACAGGGCTGCTTGCTCAGCATAATTAAAGGGGCTGTCAATTTTCAAAATTTCAGCATCAGCCAAACCGCAGGGCTCCGTGAACCAAGCCAACTGGGCATCTGCCCCCAGGGTTGCAGAGGTAAATATCCAGGCGCGGGGTGCAGCATCTTCTGCCCTTGGCTTGATCAGTCGCGTTTGAACCGCGTGCGCGATATCCAGTGGCGACTCGACCAGCCTCAGTTGCACCCCCACCTCAAGCCAGCGCACCGATTCAGCCGCACACTCGTCCGAGAAAAAAACCAGTTTTTCAAGAAAAATGCGCACCCGTTCAGTCAAACGCATAAGATCCGGTGCGATTTCACTCACCGTATCGAGGGCCTGCATGGCCCGAACACACGCGGCCTGCAGCGCGCCCAAGGCATCCTGCCAGGCCAACTCATCCACTTGATCAGGTGCCGCCCCCACCCAACGCAGTTTGGCACCGGGATAGGCTTTGCCCACCACCAGTCGCAAATCGCGCGCCGCGTGCTCCATGTCAAATGCCAGGGTCTGCCAATCAAGCAGTCCGCGCGCATGCTGCAAGCCGTGAAACAGCAGATCGCGGGCAAAGTCCAACAGCTGTCCGGTCGTCAATTGCTGACCCAGAAATTGCACGCCGGTTTCATTGAGTTGATGCGCCTCATCAAAAATAACCGTCCGCACTGACGGCAACAATTCCGCCAGCCCCGATTCGCGAATCGTCAAATCAGCAAAAAACAAATGGTGATTGATGACCACCACATCGGCAACCAAGGCCTCGCGCCGAGCCAGATTGACGTGACAGTTTCGAAACTCGGGGCATTGCGAGCCCAGACAGTTCTCGCGTGATGAGGTCACCACCGCAATCACCGGCGAACGCTCATCCAGGCCCGGCAACTCAGCCAGATCACCACTGCGCGTCAGTTGCGCCCAAGCCTCAATTTTGGCCAAAGTCCGCGCCATTACCCGATCCGAAGGATTGGCGTCATGCCGGGCAATGGCCAGGCGATGCATACACAAATAGCTGCCCCGGCCTTTCAACAGGGCAGTGCGCACAGGCAGGCCCAAGGCTTTCATCAGACGCGGAAGATCGCGAGCAAACAACTGGTCCTGCAATGTCTTGGTGGCGGTCGACAGCAGCACCTGCGTGCCACTCAACAAAGCGGGCACCAGATACGCGAACGTCTTGCCAATCCCGGTACCCGCCTCGACCACCAGCACCCCCCCGTCCTCGATCGTTCGCGCCACCGCCACGGCCATCTCGGTTTGACCCTCTCGGGGGGTGAACTCTTCCACCATGCGTGACAGCAAGCCGCCAGGGGCGAAGGTCTCATGCGTCAGGTTTTGCAGACTCATGGGTCAAAGAAACCGCTTGAGTCTCAAGAGAGGCATGCCGGGTGCGCCGTCTTCTGAAACCAATAGGGGCCAGGGCGGTTAGATGAAATCAAATAATCGGTCAAGAAAAACAACATGTGAAGCGCTCACGGGGGTCAGGGGCAGGCCTGATAATACCGGTCTAATAAAAGTAATTCCGGGGATATCTCCTTTTTGATCGCTCACCATGCCCAAAGGCTACCGTCTCACCGCATCCACCGGCATCCACAAGGGTGACCGCGATTATCAGCAAGACCAAGTTCTATTGCTGAGCCACCCGCGGGTCAGTGGCTGTGTCTTGGCCGTGCTTGCAGACGGCATGGGCGGGCGCAGCGGCGGACGCAAGGCTTCCGATCAGGTCATGATGACGGCCCGGCAATTGTTTGAGCGTTACGCACCCGAGACCGATGATGCCGTGGCCACGTTGAAACAATTGGTGGAGGAAGCCCATACCGTCATCCGACTGACCGCCGTTTCGTCGGAAGAAGAACCCCACAGCACGTTGGCGGCATTTTTGATCAACCCCGGGGGCGACTGTTACTGGGCGCACACCGGCGACTCCAGGATCTACCACTACCGCGGCACCAAGCTGATCAAACGCACGATGGATCATTCCTACGTGCAGGCACTGGTGGACCAGGGCGAGCTGACCGAAGAGCAAGCCAATGTTCATCCGCAATCGAACATCTTATTAGGATGCCTGGGAACCGAAAGCGATCCGCCGATCAACTCACACTTTATTACCCAACTGCACGCGGGTGACATTTTGATGGCCTGCAGCGATGGGGTCTGGCACTACTTCACGAGTGATGAAATCGGATCGATTCTGTCCGCCCTGTCAGCGCGGGAGGCTACCGAATTCTTGATCGAAAAAGCGCGATCCCGGGGCCATGGCGGCGGTGACAACCTGTCTTTGGTGGTGGTCAAGCTCGAACCCTTGGGAACCTGACTCTCGCAACGGGCGGACCAAAAGGCGGATCAAAGCCGACGCCTGCTATTTACGTCAAACTGGTGTCGACCAGACGACGCTCCAGCGCCAAAAAATCCGCCGATTGCATTTCGTTCAATCGCGACACCGTGCGTGGAAATTCATGCAGCAACGGTCCTTCCAAATACAGCTCTTGCGGCGGCACCGCGGCTGACATGATCAACTTGACCCGACGGTCATACAGCACATCGACCAGCCAGGTGAAACGCCGCGCCTCGGCCGCCATGCGCGGCGGCATCTGCGGCACATCACTGAGCAAAACCGTGTGAAAGCGGCTGGCGATTTCCAGATAGTCATTCTGCGAGCGTGGTCCGCCACACAAGGTCTTGAAGTCAAACCAGACCAGTGCGCCCGCCTTGCGCCGTGCGTGAATTTGCCGGGCCTCAATGTGCAGCATGGGGTGCTCGTCCGGCATTTCCGCCAGACGCTCAAAGGCATCCGTCATGGCCGCATCCGCCGGCATTCCCAGCGGCACATGGTAGCAATCGAGTTGTTCCAGCATCAGGCGACGGTAATCGACGCCGTGGTCCACATTGACGATTTCAAGATGCTGTTTGAGCAAGGCAATCGCGGGCAGAAGGCGCTCGCGGTGCAGTCCATTCGGGTACAAATCATCCGGCTTGAAATTGGAGGTCGTCACGAAACCGACGCCGTGGCTGAACAGGGCCGCCAACAGCCGGTGCAGGATCATGGCGTCCGTGATATCGGCAATGTGAAACTCGTCAAAGCAAATCAGGCGGTATTTTTGCGCCATGCGCCGGGCCAGCACATCCAGAGGATTGGCCGTGCCACGCATATCTGCGAGCTCGCGATGCACTTCCCGCATGAATTCGTGAAAATGCAGGCGGGTCTTGCGCTTGAGAGGCACCGCACTAAAAAAGCAGTCCATCAAAAAGCTCTTGCCCCGTCCGACCCCGCCGTACAGGTAAACGCCGCGCGGAATGGCGGGGTGGTTGATCAACTTCTTGAGCGAATTGGAGCGCTGCTCCCGAAAAGCCGTCCACTCCCGGGCACAGCGCCCCAACACGTCGACCGCGCGCCACTGCGCTGGGTCAGCGGTGTAACCGCGGGCGGCAATTTCGGCTTTGTAGGCTTGTCTGACAGTCACGAACTTAACTCTACATTGCTATAATATTAATAGCATGTTACCCATATAGAACGGGGGTTAGAGCTCAATTTTCTATAAATTTAGAAATTCAGGGTGCGTTTGTCCACTGCCAGCGCTGCTTCCCTGGTGGACTCGCTTAAAGTCGGATGCGCATGGCAAATACGGGCGATGTCTTCGCTGCTGGCGCGGAATTCCATCGCCACCACGCACTCGGCAATCAACTCGCTGGCCATCGGACCGACGATGTGCACGCCCAGAATTTCATCGGTGCTGGCGTCGGCCAGCATCTTGACCATGCCAGTGGTGTCGCCCAAGGCGCGGGCACGGCCATTGGCCAAAAACGGGAACGTGCCCGCCTTGTACGCCACACCGTCGGCTTTGAGCTGCTGTTCGGTGCGACCGACCCAGGCAATTTCCGGGCTGGTGTAGATCACCCACGGAATGGTATTGAAGTTGACATGACCATGCTGACCGGCGATGCGTTCAGCCACCGCCACGCCTTCTTCTTCGGCCTTGTGCGCCAGCATCGGGCCGCGCACCACGTCGCCCACCGCCCACACGCCGGGCAGGTTCGTGCGGCAATCGCCGTCAACCACGATGGCACCGCGCTCGTCAAGCTGCAGGCCCACGGCCTGCGCGTTCAAACCGGTGGTGTTGGGGACCCGGCCAATCGACACGATCAGCTTGTCCACGTCCAATTTTTGGGCTTCACCCTTGGCATTGGTCCAGGCGACGCTGACCCCTTTTTTGGCGACCTTGACCTCGCCCACTGTCACGCCCAACTCAATCTTGAGCCCTTGCTTGACGAAGGCTTTGTGCGCTTCCTTGGCAATCTGCTCATCGACTGCGCCGAGGAAAGTCGGCAGACCTTCCAGAATGGTCACTTCAGCGCCCAATCGGCGCCAGACCGAGCCCATCTCCAGGCCGATCACACCGGAACCGATCAAACCCAGTTTTTTGGGCACGGCGGTCAAGGCCAACGCACCTTCGTTGGAGAGGACTTGTGTTTCGTCGAACGGGGCACCCGGCAGGGCACGGGCGGTGGAGCCGGTGGCCACGATGACTTGCTGAGCCAGCAGCGTTTCCTCAGCCGCGCCCGCCACCTTGATCTCGTAGCCCTGTGCTGCGCCGGTCAAAGCGGCGCCCTCCACGGCCTTGACAAACGAGGCGCGGCCATGAAAGAAGCTGACCTTGTTCTTTTTGAACAGGTACAAGATGCCATCGTTGTTTTGCTTCACCACGGCATCCTTGCGCGCCACCATCTTGGCGGAATCCATGCTCAGGCCCTTGACGGCAATGCCATGGTCGGCAAAGTGATGGCTGGCATGGTCAAAATGTTCCGACGACTGCAGCAGCGCCTTGCTCGGAATGCAGCCGGTGTTGGTGCAGGTACCACCCAGGGCCGGGCCGCCCGCGCTGTTTTTCCACTCGTCCACACAGGCCACGTTCTTACCGAGTTGCGCCGCACGGATGGCCGCGATATAGCCACCGGGGCCGCCGCCAATCACGATCACATCAAATTGCTTGCTCATTTTTTTACTTTCAAACTTCCATGACTAACGCCACGCTGATTAATGAAATGGCCCGAGAACGACTAGCGGCGTGCGTTGGGTGTCTGACGCAGCGAAATTAAGGAGGAGGCTTGGGCGAAGCACAAGCCGGAGGACATTCGCGTCAGTCAGATACCCAATGCGCGCTGCGGGTCAATGCGAACTGCTTGGGTAGGATGAATTGATATTCAAATATCGAAGAGCAAACGAGCCGGGTCTTCCAGCGCTTCCTTCATGGCCACCAAGCCCAGCACAGCTTCGCGGCCGTCGATGATGCGGTGGTCATAGCTCATGGCGAAGTAGTTCATGGGGCGCACCACCACTTGGCCGTTTTCGACCATGGCGCGGTCCTTGGTGGCGTGCACCCCGAGGATGGCCGACTGCGGTGGGTTGATGATGGGTGTGGACATCATCGAGCCAAAGGTGCCGCCGTTGCTGATCGAGAAGGTACCGCCGGTCATTTCTTCCATGCCCA
>JANYHL010000026.1 GCA_025359085.1 Gammaproteobacteria bacterium | reverse complement strand
CCGCTGGTCTAAATCGAAGCTGATGGTGGTCTTCAAGGCCGCGGAGTTGGTCCTGCTCCTGCTCGCGGTCCCGGCTTTGGCCGTGGGCAGCGTCAAGGCTCTGATGGTTCTGATCTTCCTGATGGGCGCCCATGCCGCCTTCTGCCGATTCCCTTTTTGCAGCGCCTGCCAGCCCGCGATTTTTTGGTCTGGTCCCGTGCGCCGGCAGCGGTGTGCGGGCGGGCCCGGGCGGCGGTCTGGCCAAACAATACCGGCCGGTGGCTGGCCAGGCAATGGTGCTCCATACCCTGGCAGCATTTGCAGGCGTCAGCCGCCTTTCGGCTGTCCTGGTGGTGGTGGCTCCGGGAGACAGCTTCTTCGATGGTTTGCAAAAGCGGCTGTGTGCCGTGGCAGATTGCGGTGGCAACAGCCGGGCTGCCAGCGTGCGGCGCGGCCTGGATGCGTTGGCCGGGCTGGGCGCGAAGGCAGACGACTGGGTGCTGGTGCACGACGCCGCCCGTTGCCTGGTCACCAGCGACCAGATCAATTGCCTGATAGATGCCTGCCAGCACGATGCAGTAGGCGGTCTGCTGGCACTGGCCCTGCCCGACACCTTGAAGCAAGCGGCTGCCGGCCGTGTTGTGTCCACCTTGGACCGCAGCGACAAGTGGCTTGCCCAAACGCCCCAGATGTTTCGCCATGGCTTGCTGGTCAAAGCGCTGGACGCTGCAGACAACGGGGCAGTGACCGATGAAGCCGGCGCAGTCGAAGCGCTTGGGCAACTGCCGCTTTTGGTGCCAGGCAGCGCGCAAAACTTCAAGGTGACCTACCCCGACGACTTTGCTCTTGCTGAAGCGGTTCTCCGCTACCGCGCCGACGCCGCTGGACGCTGCCAACCGGCCGTGTAATTTTTTTTCGACCCAACACAAAAAAGGTTTTTGATGACCGTAGCCGCAGCCGCGCCACACCTGCCGTTCCGCATTGGAGAAGGCTGGGACAGCCACGCCCTGGTGGCCGGCCGCCCGCTGGTGTTGGGCGGGGTGCTGGTGCCGCACCCAACCGGCCTGTTTGGCCACTCTGATGCCGATGTGCTGCTGCATGCGTTGATTGACGCGCTGTTGGGCGCGGCCGGCCTGCAGGACATCGGAAGCCATTTCCCCGACACCGATGCCAGTTTCAAGGGCGCCGATTCCATGCGGCTGCTGGAAAACGTCGGTGGTTTGCTGCTGGCGCGGGGCTGGCGCATTGGCAACATCGACAGCACCATCGTTGCACAGTCGCCCCGGCTGGCACCGCACATTCCAGCCATGCGCGCAGGCATAGCGGCAGCGCTGAAGCTGGCCGAAAGCCAGGTCAACGTAAAGGCAAAGACCGCCGAAAAGCTCGGCCCGGTGGGCCAGGGCCTCAGTATGGAAGCACGGGCCGTGGTGCTACTTTATTCATAGCAATAAAACCAATAGGGGCGTGCGGAAAGGCAGTTTCAAGCCCGGCGCAATTTGATGTGGGCGGCCAGTCCGCCAGAGTTCCCGTTGGACAGGCTGAATGCACCGCCCATGCGCGCCACGGTTTTTTCCGCAATCGCCAGGCCCAGGCCGGCGCCAGTGGCGGCGGTGCGTGCGGCGTCGCCCCGGAAGAACGGATTGGTCAGTTTGTTGAGCATGGTGGGCGACACCCCCGGACCGTGGTCCCGCACCTTGATCAGCACCCAGCCGTCGCGTACCTTGACAGCAATATCCACCTGTGAAATGCCGGTGTCCGGCGATTTGCCGTAGCGCCGGGCGTTTTCCAGCAGGTTGGAGATGACGCGCGCCAGTTCTACTTCGTCGGCGAGGACGTAGAGCCCCTTCGCCACGTCCAGGTTGATCCGCATGTCGCCCTGGTCCTGCACCGCGTACAGGCAGGCCTCGATCACGTCGTTGAGCAGCACCGGCTTGAGTTCGGCATGGTCGGGCCGCGCGTAATCGAGGAACTTGTCGATGATGGCGTCGAGCTGGTCGATGTCGGCCGCCATGTGCTCGCGCGCGTCGGAGTCGCTCACGCTCATCTCGGTTTCCAGGCGCAGGCGCGCCAGTGGCGTGCGAAGGTCATGCGAAATGCCGGCCAGCATCACGGCGCGATCCTGCT
>JANYHL010000139.1 GCA_025359085.1 Gammaproteobacteria bacterium | reverse complement strand
TCCCGCTCGGCCAGACCGACTGCGACCGCATACCGGAAAATCTGCCCACATATTTGCTTGGCACGGTGCGCGGTGTCGATAGAGCCCCGTGCTTCAATCTTGCGCACTGCCTTGTCCAGCACGTCGCGTGGCTTGATGGTGGATATGGGCATCGACCCGATAAAGGGAAAAACGTCCTTTTCCAGCAAGGTCGTGATTCTGGATTGGGTCACCTCGGCGCGCTTGGATGCTGTCTTGGTCAGCCACACCCGCGCCACTGCCTCAAACGTGTTTGCCGCCGCATCCGCTTGGGCCTGCCTCTCTTCGCGTTTTGCCGTGGCGGGATCAATGCCGTCTGCTAACTGCTCACGAGCCTTGTCTCGGCGCGCGCGGGCCTTGGCCAGTGCCACATCAGGATAGACGCCCAGCGCAAGAGTCTTGCGTTTGTCGGCAAAGCGGTAATTCATCCGCCAGTATTTGCCCACCGCATTGACCAGCAAATACATGGCCCGGCCATCGGTGTACTTGTCGCCAGAGGCGGCTCCGGTGTGCTTTACGTTCTTAACAAAGGTGTCTGTCAGTGCCATAGAGCCCCTTTTGGCGGTATGTGAGTTTGCAGAATCAGCAAATACCGCCAAACATGCTACAAATTTGGCGGTATGTCATGTTACCGCCTGATACCCAGTGAGGCAAATAAAAACCCGCTGTAGCTATATGCCACGCGGGTTTTGAGGTATTGTGACACGTTATAAAACGGTCGTCTGGTGCGGCTGGCGGGGATCGAACCCACGACCCTTGGCTTCGGAGGCCAATACTCTATCCACTGAGCTACAGCCGCATGTTGGAGTGTGCATTGTAGGTGCTTTCAGAGGGGTGGCCGCTATAATCGCGAGCTACTTTTCCAGCCCCCGATTTCCAGAGGACACCATGAACGACAACAGCCGCGCTACTGTTTCCGATGAGGCGCACAGTGGCCCCATTAAAACCCCCAAGCAAATGTTGCTGGCCGTCACTTTCTCGTTTGTGGTTCCGATCTTCGCCATCATTGGCTTGGTTTACTACGTGACCATGGGCAACAAGCCCGCCGCCACCGAAGCCAATTCAGAACAAGCCGTAGCCGCCCGGATCCAGAAAATTGGCAGCATTGAAATTCGTGACGCCAACCGGCCACTGCGCAGCGGCGAAGAGGTGTTTAAAGCCCAATGCACGGCTTGTCACACCGCTGGCGTCGTCGGCGCCCCCAAATTCGGTGATGCAGCGGCTTGGGCGCCGCGCATCCTGACCGGTTACGACGCACTGCTGAACTCGGCGCTCAAGGGCAAGAACGCCATGGCCGCCCAAGGGGGCGGTGAATTTCAGGACCTGGAAGTCGGTCGCGCCGTGGTGTATATGGCGAACGCCGCCGGTGGCAAGTTCGCGGAGCCGCAAGCGGCCGCCGCCCCGGCTGAGGCGGCATCAGCGGCCAAGTAAGAGCCGTCCGCGTGACCTCCATCATGCCGACGATCCGTCGGCATTTTTTTAGAAGATTTTGACCTCCAGCCCTCGTGGAATAAGCATGTGCAGCTATTTATTAGATAGCAAAAATAGTTCGCCCTGATTCTGTATGCCACGTTTTTACTGCCCCACTTCGCTGCGCTGCGGCGACTTGCTTGACCTGCCGGCCGGCGCGGCCCGCCACGTGCAGGTGCTGCGTCTGCAGCCGGGTGAGCGCATCACGTTGTTCAATGGCGGGCCCGGCTGGGACGAACACCCTGCAGAGCATCCCCTGGGCGGGGAGTTTGACGCCGTTGTCACGCGCATGGGGCGCAGCGAGGTGCAGGTGCAGGTCGGTGACTTTCACCCGGTAGAGCGCGAGGCCGCGCATTCGGTGCGGCTGGCGGTGGGCATGCCAGCCAACGAGCGCATGGACTGGTTGGTCGAAAAAGCCACTGAACTGGGGGTGGCCAGCATTCAACCGCTGATGACCGAGCGCAGTGTGCTGCGGCTCAGCCCGGAGCGGGCCAGTAAAAAGCAAGCGCACTGGCAAAGTGTGGCGGTGGCCGCTTGTGAGCAGTGCGGTGGCAACCGGGTGCCGCTGATCCATGCCGTCATGACCTTGGCGGCATGGCTGAAGGCGCGACCGGTTGAGGCGAGTGCTTCGCCATGTTTGCTGTTGTCATTGCGCCCCGGTGCGCAAGGGGTGCGGGCCGCCGCGAACACCTGCGCCGATTCTGCCGGTGTCAGTGCCGCTGCTCGCACCGGGGCCGTCACTTTTCTGTCCGGCCCGGAAGGCGGTTTGAGCCCTGCCGAGGAAGACGCCGCGCTGGCCGCTGGTTTTGTGCCGGTGACACTGGGGCCCCGCGTGCTGCGCGCTGAAACCGCTGCCTTGGCCGCGCTGGTGGCATTGCTGACGCACGAACAAGCAGGCGCATTGCCCGTGCTCAGGTAAGAGCCTCGCCATTTTCCTTGTAGGACATGCGGTTTCTCAAAGAAACCCAAGATACTGGTGCTATAAAGAAAAATATAACTAACTGATCAGGATCAAACATGAAAACCATGACCTCCATGACACGCACTTTTGTTCTCAGCCTGGGCGCGGTCGCCGTGCTGGTCAGCGGCTGCGCCAACATGAGCGACGCCCAGCGCAGCGCCGCTATTGGTGCGGGCGTTGGCGCTTTGGCCGGTGCTGCCATTGGCGACAACCGCCAGGCGACCCTGGCGGGCGCTGGCGTCGGTGCCTTGGGCGGCTACATTTGGTCGACCCAGATGGCCAAGAAGAAGGCGGAGATGGAACGCGCCACGGCGGGCACCGGCGTGGATGTCATGCAAACGGCTGACAACCAGCTCCGGCTCAATATTCCGAGCGACATTTCGTTTGATACCAACCGTTTCGACATCAAGCCCAACCTGCGTCCGATCCTTGACCAGTTTGCGCAAGGTCTGAGCAGCCAGCCCAACACCGAAATCCGCATCATCGGTCACACCGACAGCACCGGCTCGGACAGCATCAACAATCCGCTGTCGATCAACCGTGCCGCCAGTGCGCGCGATTACCTGGCTGCCCGGAGCGTGGATGGGCGGCGCATCCAGATCGATGGCCGCGGCTCGTATGAGCCCATTGCCGACAACAACACCGAGCGCGGCCGTGCCCAGAATCGCCGCATCGAGATTTTCCTGGCTGAGCGCTCGGCCAGCCGGTATTGATTTCTGTTTTCTAGCAGCCCGGGGCTGGCGCCAGCGCGCTGGAGGATGTTGCTGGCCGGTAACTGTTTCCATGTAAAAATGAAAATCTGATTACAAGGAGACTGTTCCATGCCGCGTCGTGCCACCAAAATTGTCGCCACTCTTGGCCCCGCCTCCAGTGACCCCGCGCTGCTGGAGCAGATGATCCGTGCCGGTGTCAACGTGGTGCGCCTGAACTTCAGTCACGGTACCGCGCAAGACCACATTGACCGGGCGCGCCTGGTGCGCGAAGCGGCCAAGCGTGCCGGACGCGAGATCGGCATCATGGCCGACTTGCAGGGGCCCAAGATTCGGGTCGGCAAGTTTGCCCAGGGCAAGGTGTTTCTGGCGCCCGGCCAGTCCTTTGTGCTGGATGCGTCGCGCACCGAGCTGGGCGATATTGACGCCGTCGGGCTGGACTACAAGTCCTTGCCGAACGAGGTCAAGGCGGGCGATGTGCTGTTGCTCAACGATGGCCTGATCGTCATCACGGTCGATGCCGTCAAAGGCGCGGCGATTCACACCACCGTCAAACTGGGTGGCGAGTTGAGCAACAACAAAGGCATCAACAAGCAAGGGGGTGGGCTGACCGCGCCCGCGCTCACCGCCAAGGACATGGACGACATCCGCACGGCGATGAGTTTTCATGCTGATTACGTGGCCGTCAGCTTTCCAAAAAACGCGACCGACATGGAGATGGCGCGCCAATTGTGCACTGTGGCGGCCGAAGACGGTCACCGGCCCGGTTTGATTGCCAAGATCGAGCGCGCGGAAGCGATCCCGAGACTGGAAGAAATATTGCTCGCCAGCGACGGCATCATGGTGGCGCGCGGCGACCTCGCCGTGGAGGTCGGCAATGCGGTGGTGCCAGCGCTGCAAAAACGCATGATCAAGCTCGCCCGCGAGCACGACAAGGTGGTGATTACCGCGACCCAAATGATGGAGTCGATGATCAGCAACCCGGTGCCGACTCGTGCTGAAGTGAGCGACGTGGCCAACGCGGTGCTGGACGGTACCGACGCCGTCATGTTGTCGGCCGAGACCGCCGCGGGCAAGTACCCCTTGGAGACGGTGATCGAGATGGCCAAGATTTGCCATGCCGCGGAAGGCGGTGAAGATTTCAAACTGGAGGCCGACTTCACCGGCAAGACCTTCAAGCGCATCGACCAGTCGATTGCCATGGGCGCCTTGTTCACGGCGCATCACCTGGGGGCCAAGGCGATTGTGGCCATGACCGACAGTGGCTCGACCGCGCTGTGGATGAGTCGCCACCTGATTCAGGTGCCGATTTACGCTCTTACCTCCAAAGTGGCAACGCAGCGCAAGATGACGCTGTACCGCAATGTGCGGCCCTTGTTCATCGACACCAGCGCCGACCGGGACACGGCGCTCAACGAGGCCGAGAATTATTTGAAATCCCGAGGCATTGTGCAGACCGGCGATATTTATGCCATCACCTGTGGTGAGCCCATGGGTTCACCCGGCGGCACCAATATGCTCAAAATTTGCAGAGTTGCTTAGCCCGGGCCGCCGTGAGCGGCGGCTATGCTGGCTTTTTTGCAATGTTTTGCAGCCCCCGCCTTGGGTCGGCTGAAAGTCAAATCCAGAAACGACGCTGGTATGCGCTCAAGGCGCGCCGTTAAAATCAAGATCAGATACAAACCGGTCACCAACTTTTCAAGGACACATCATGGCACTTGTTTCAATGCGCGAACTGCTCGACCACGCGGCGGTCAATGGCTACGGCATCCCGGCTTTCAACGTCAACAATCTGGAACAGGTGCAGGCCGTCATGTCGGCCGCCGCCGAGGTCGGCGCACCGGTCATTCTGCAAGCCAGCGCGGGGGCCCGCAAGTACGCCGGCGAGGCCTTCATCAAGCACCTGATCCTGGCCGCCACGGAGGCCTATCCGCATATTCCGCTGGTGATGCACCAGGACCATGGGCAAAGCCCGGAC
The DNA here is from genome assembly GCA_025359085.1 of Gammaproteobacteria bacterium. Taxonomy (GTDB): domain Bacteria; phylum Pseudomonadota; class Gammaproteobacteria; order Burkholderiales; family Burkholderiaceae_C; genus Rhodoferax. The sequence goes on along the minus strand of JANYHL010000139.1, from coordinate 1,663 downwards.
GTGTGCCAGGGCGCCATCAACCTGGGCTTTAGCTCGGTCATGATGGATGGCTCCTTGATGGGTGACGGCAAAACCATCGCCAGTTTTGACTACAACGTGGAAGTCACCCGCAAGGTGGTTGACATGGCGCACGCCGTGGGCGTGACGGTCGAAGGTGAACTGGGCTGCCTGGGTTCGCTGGAAACCATGAAAGGCGACAAGGAAGACGGCCACGGCACGGAGGCCACCATGACGCGCGAGCAGATGCTGACCGACCCCGAGCAGGCCGCCGACTTTGTGAAACGCACCCAGCTCGACGCGCTGGCGATTGCCATTGGCACCAGCCACGGCGCGTACAAGTTCACGCGCAAGCCCACCGGCGATATTCTGGCGATTGACCGCGTCATGGCCATCAACAAGCGCATTCCCAACACCCATCTGGTGATGCATGGCTCCAGCAGCGTGCCGCAAGAGTTGCTGGCCATCATTCGCCAGTTTGGTGGCAGCATGAAAGAAACCTACGGTGTGCCGGTCGAAGAAATCCAGAAAGCCATCAAGTTTGGGGTGCGCAAGATCAACATCGACACCGACATTCGCCTGGCCATGACCGGCGCGGTACGCAAGTACATGTTTGAAAACCCGGAAAAATTTGATGCCCGCGACTGGCTCAAGCCCGCCCGGGAAGCCGCCAAAGCGATATGCAAGCAGCGCTACCTGGAATTCGGTTGCGAAGGACAAGGGGCCAAAATCAAGGGCCACACTTTGAGCGTGGTGGCGGGGCAATATGCGCGGGGTGAACTGGCGCAAGTGGTGAACTGATGGTCATCAGTTTTGCTTCGTGAAGAACGCCACCTCCGGGTGGCTGCTGGGCCGGGCGGGCCACCAGGGCGTGCCTTGCTTGGGGGTCATATCTGCTTCCAGCTCTTGTTGGATATGCTTAAGTAGCTATTAAATTTGTAGTATTTCAGGCCTGGCCCCACCCCCTGGGTCGGGGCATCCACTATTTTTAGTTTTCTCCTGACTGACAACCATCGCCATGAACACGACACCACCCGCGCTGCACACTTCCATGCTCACCTCGTTGCCGCTGCTGGCGCGTGGCAAGGTGCGCGACAACTACGCCGTCGGCGGCGACCGCATCCTGATGGTCGCCTCTGACCGCCTGAGCGCTTTTGACGTGATCATGGGCGAGCCGATTCCGGGCAAAGGCGCGCTACTGACGCAAATGGCGCTGTTCTGGTTTGACAAGCTTGGCCCCCAGGGTCTGAACCTGTGCCCGATTCACCTGACCGGCGATGCGCCCGAGAGCGTGGTCACGCCCGCCGAAGTGCCGCAGGTGACGGGCCGCTCGATGCTGGTCAAGCGTTTGAAGCCCTTGCCCATCGAAGCGGTGGTGCGCGGGTATCTGGCCGGCAGCGGCTGGAAGGAATACCAGCACAACGGTGCCGTGTGTGGCGTCAAGCTGCCCGCGGGCCTGCAAAACGCCTCCCAACTGCCCGCGCCGATTTACACCCCGGCGGCCAAGGCGCCGGCCGGCGACCATGACGAGAACATCACGTTTGAGCAAACGGTCGAGATGATGGGCCTGGACCTGGCCACCCGCATCCGCGACATCAGCCTCCGGATCTACCAGGTGGCTGCCGAGTTCGCGCTGACCAAGGGCATCATCATTGCCGACACCAAG
>JANYHL010000138.1 GCA_025359085.1 Gammaproteobacteria bacterium | reverse complement strand
CAGACCGTGGCCGCTGGCGACGTGCTCGTCATCCTGGAAGCCATGAAAATGGAGCACGAGGTGCGTGCGCCGGCTGCGGGCCGCGTCACCCACCTCTTCTACGCCGTGGGGGAGCTCGTGCAGGAGAAAGACGTGCTATTGAATTGGGAGCTGCTGGCGCATATTCCACGGGGGCTAGAGGCTGATTTGTCTTAAAATTTTTATCGACACAGCGGCCTGTGACAGTGCTGCCCTGTGAGGTAGATTTCGAGCTGCCCGGCCATGTGAAGTCGGCCCTGCAGCCTATAAATAAAAAAGAAAAGGGGACTGAGTTTCCTCAGCCCCCTTTTCCTGGCATCAGCTCACTTACTGGGCAGCTGGCGCAGCAGGGACAGCCTTCTTCATGACACGGGCTTTATGCATTTTTTTCATCGTGTGTTTCTTGACAACGGCTTTCTTCATCGCAGGCATGGTCTTAGCAGCCGGCGTTGTCACACCAGCCTCAGTTGGAGCGGCAGGGGCAGGGGCAGCCGGGGCTTGCGCAAACGACACAGCAGCAACGCTGGAAAGCAACACGGTAGCGATCAGGGTCTTGATATTCGACATGGTTGGCACTCACTTTAAAAGCAACAGTCGTATCAGCTCCGACTGTCATAAGCGAGCCTGAATTTTTTCGGGCTTGTGCAAACAACGCACGATGTCCAAGAGCGTTGACACAATTACTTTTCTTTGCAAAGGCTGCAAACACCGGGGAGAAAGGCAAAAGAGATGAGAAGCTGGATCACTGACCGGCGGCTCGATCCAACCTGCTGGCCGTGCCCGGTTGATTGGAACAAATCAGGCTGTAGCCCCCGTCAAATATGCGTAAGCTGCTATGCTTTTTTGTACAGCAACTCCGCAATCGCACGCGGATAAATGAGGTGTTCCTGGGTCAGCACCCGGGCCGCCAAGGTTTCTGCCGTATCCCCGGGCAGCACCGGCACGGCGGCCTGCGCGAGGATCGGGCCGTGGTCGAGTTCCGCCGTGACCTGGTGCACGGTGGCACCCGCGACCTTGCAACCCGCATTGATTGCCTGCTGCTGGGTGTGCAGCCCCGGAAAAGCCGGCAGCAGCGAGGGGTGGATGTTGAGCAGTCGCCCGGCATAGCGCGCGACAAACCCTGGCGTGAGAATGCGCATAAAGCCCGCCAGCACGACCAGCGCGGGCTCACCCGGTGCCTCAAAACGGTCAATGATCCGGGCCAAGTCCGCGTCGAATGCCTCGCGCGAGGCAAACGCCTTGTGATCGAGCACCTCGGTCGCGATACCGTGTTCGCGCGCAAAAACCAGTCCGCCGGCCGCGGCCTTGTTGCTGATCACGCCCGCCACCCGGGCACCAAATTTATCCTGCCAACCCTCGCGCTGCGCTGTTTTTACGATGGCAGCCATGTTGGAGCCGCTGCCTGAGATCAAAATAACGATGTTTTTCATATCGGCCCGAATTATGACCTTGACCTCTTCCCCCCCAACGACCCTTCCTGCCCCCGCAACGCCCGCGCCGGTCCTGACCCCGATCGAGGCGCGCGTGCTTGGCACCCTGATGGAAAAGGCCCGCACCGTGCCTGACAGCTACCCGCTCACGCTCAACACGCTGCTGCTGGGCTGCAACCAGAAGTCCAGCCGCGAGCCGCTGATGGAGTTGAGCGAAGCCGATGTGGCCGGCGCCCTGAACACACTGAAAGACGCCAATCTGGTGCGCGAAAGCAGTGGCTCGCGCACCACACGCTTTGAACACAACTTTCAGCGCGGCATCGGGGTCTACGAACAAGCCGCCGTGCTGCTGGGGCTGTTGGTCTTGCGCGGCCCGCAAACGGCGGGAGAACTGCGCCTGAACACGGAGCGCTGGTACAAGTTTGCCGACATCTCCTCGGTCGAAGGTTTTCTGGAAGAGTTGCAGGACCGCTCCCTGGAGAAAGGCGGCCCGCTGGTGGTCAAACTCGCGCGCGGACCCGCCGCGCGCGAGCAACGCTGGGCGCACCTGCTGTGCGGCCCGGTGGATGCGACACAGACCGGGGTGAGTCGTTCGTCTGAAGGCCTGGCGGCCAACAGCACCGAGCGGATCGAGCGGCTCGAACTGGAAGTCGCCAAGCTGCGTGAAACGGTGCATAAACTGTGCCTTGAATTGGGCGTTTCGCCCCCTGACCAGGGCTAGGCAAAGTCTGAAGCCAGGTGAAAAGTCGGCGGCGACGGGCGGGTGGAAAGTTCTGCGAGCTGGCCTATGTCGCGCAGCAAGCGCTCATGCTCCGTTTTGACCACCGCATGGCATTCACACACCCGGGTCGCCAGACCCGCGCGGTCAAGCACGGTGATATGGCCGCGGTAATAGCGAATGAAACCCGCCTGCTGCAAATGCCCGGCGGCCTCGGTGATGCCTTCACGGCGCACACCGAGCATGCTGGCAATATGTTCATGCGTCATGGTCAATTCATTGGAGGGCAAACGGTCGAGCGTTGACAACAGCCAGCGACACAGTTGCTGTTCGACCGAATGATGCCGATTACAAACGGCCGTTTGGGCGAGCTGCGTCATCAGCGACTGGCTGTAGCGCAGCAACACATGCTGCATCACCCCGGCGCGGCGCCCGCCGGTGCGATTGAATTCCTGCAGCAGCCTTTGCGCCTTGAGTCGGTAGCCATGGCCACTGACGCAAATCACGGCTGCGGTCGGGGTGGTATGGCTGCCCATGACCAGCGCCATGCCGATGACGCCCTCATTGCCCACCCACGCAATGTCGGAGGTGGCGCCGCTCTCGGTCATGCAGTTCAGGGAGACGATGGCACTGGTCGGAAAATAAACATGCGCCGCGGCTTGCCCGGCTTCATAGAGAACTTCGCCCTGCAACATCGCGACCGAGTCCAGTTCAGGCGCCAGGCGCGCAAGCTCCGCCACCGGCAGGGCGGCGAGCAGATGGTTTTGATTGGGCTTGGGCAAGGGCTCCAAAGGCGGTCTCCTAATGATCATTGCAGCGGCATCAACAGCTCGCCAACAGGCCCATCCCGATCGCGCCTGCTGGAGGTCGGTGTCGCGCAGGAACAGTATCGTAGGAAGTGCGCACTTTGGTGAAGCCAGTCCTTTCAGACTTTGCGGATTCTCAAGTTCCCAGCAAACTTGCAGCGACTGGCGTCGCACCGAACAGACACTCAGACGATCAGGATGAAAACCTGTAAAAAGACGGTGAGCGGCACTCGGCGTGTCACCACTTGGACAGTCCTGATCGAACGAGCGTGCTAAAAATGCGGCTTATTTGGAGACTCCCCTATGGATTTGGCCTTTACCCCTGAAGAGCAGCAGTTCCGCGCGGACATTCGCACCTGGGTGCGCGCGAACCTGCCCGCCGACATTTCACACAAAGTGCACAACGCCCTGCGTCTGAGCCGCGACGACCTGCAGCGCTGGGGCCGGATTCTGGGTAAAAAAGGCTGGCTCGGCCACGCTTGGCCCAAGTCCTTCGGCGGCCCCGGCTGGAACTCGATTCAGAAGCATTTGTTCGAAGAAGAATGCGCCCTGGCCGGTGCGCCGCGCGTGATACCTTTTGGCCCGGTGATGGTAGCACCGGTCATCATGGCCTTTGGCACGCCCGAGCAACAGCAGCGCTTTTTGCCCGGCATTGCCAGTGGCGACGTGTGGTGGAGCCAGGGTTACAGCGAGCCCGGCGCCGGCTCCGACCTGGCTTCGGTCAAATGCCGGGCCGAGCGTCACGGCAAGCAGTACATCGTCAATGGCCAGAAGGCCTGGACCACGCTGGGCCAGTACGGCGACTGGATCTTCTGCCTGGTGCGCACCAGCAATGAGGGCAAACCGCAGACAGGTATCAGCTTCTTGCTGATCGACATGAAATCTCCCGGCGTCACCGTGCGCCCGACGGTGCTGCTCGACGGCGAGCCCGAAGTCAACGAGGTCTTTTTTGACGACGTCGAAGTGCCAGCGGAAAACCTGATTGGCGAAGAAAACAAGGGCTGGACCTACGCCAAGCACCTGCTCTCGCATGAACGCACCAACATTGCTGATGTGAACCGCACCAAGCGCGAGCTCGAGCGCCTCAAGCGCGTGGCCAAGGCCGAGGGTGTGTATGACGACGTGCGCTTTCGCGACGAAATCGCCAAGCTGGAAGTGGACGTGGTGGCGCTGGAAATGCTGGTGCTGCGCGTTCTGGCGGCAGAAAAGTCGGGCAAGAACTCGCTCGACATTGCCGGCCTGTTGAAGATACGCGGCAGCGAGATTCAGCAGCGCTACAGCGAACTGATGATGCTGGCCGCCGGCCCGTTTGCCCTGCCGCTGATCCAGGAGGCCATGGAAGCCGGCTGGCAAGGCGACTATCCCGGGGCGGCCAGCTGGTGCGCGCCGCTGGCGTCGACTTACTTCAATATGCGCAAGACCACTATCTACGGTGGCAGCAATGAAGTGCAACGCACCATCGTGGCGCAAACCGTTCTCGGCTGAAACCTGCAACCAACATCACTCAAACCCTTCGACCCGCCCGGGGCGAACGGCTAAAAGGAACAATCATCATGGATTTCGATTTCACAGACGACCAGGAACAACTGCGCGATGCCGTGCGCAAATGGGTTGACAGGGGCTACAGCTTCGAGCGCCGCCGTAACACCGTCAAGGCCGGGGGCTTGTCACCCGAAGCATTCCGTGAAATCGCCGAGCTCGGCCTGTGCGGCCTGTACATCCCGGAACAATATGAGGGCATGGGCATGAGCCCGGTCGAGGGCATGGTGGTGATGGAAGAGCTCGGGCGCGGCATCGTGCTGGAGCCCCTGAACCAGAGCCTGATCGCCGGTGGCGTGCTGAGCGGCTACGCACCCGAGGCCCTCAAGTCTGCCTGGCTGCCAAGAATAGCCAGCGGCGAAGCGCTGATGGTGCTGGCGTATCAGGAGCGTGTTGCGCGCTACCGGCTCGATGTTTGTGCGGCCAAAGCAGCTCCAGCCCAGGTCGGCTATACGTTGAACGCTATTAAAAGTGTAGTTCCAGCGGGCGATCAAGCCGACGCCTTCATGGTGCCGGCCCTGCTGGAGGGTCAACTGGCCTTGTTTCTGGTGGAGCGCAGCGCCAGCGGGGTCAGCACCCAGGGTTATGGCACCCAGGATGGCAGCCGGGCGGCCGAAGTGACGCTGCAAAATGCCCCGGCGGTTTTGATCACGCTCGATGGCTTGACCGCGCTGGAGCACGCGGTGGACATCGGCATTGCCGCGACCTGTGCCGAGGCCGTCGGTGTCATGGACAAGACCCTGGCCATTACGGCCGAGTACATGAACACGCGCAAGCAGTTTGGCGTGGCCATCAGCACTTTCCAGGCGTTGCGGCACCGCGCTGCGGACATGAAGATGCAGCTCGAACTGGCCCGCTCCATGAGTTTTTATGCCGCGCTCAAACTCAACGCCCCAGCGCCCGAGCGACGTGCCGCGCTGGCCCGAGCCAAGTACCAACTGGGTAACTCCATGCGCCTGGTTGGCCAGCAGGCGGTTCAACTGCATGGTGGCATTGGCGTTACTGACGAATACATCGTCAGCCACTACTTCAAGAAACTGACCCAGCTGGAAATGACATTTGGCGACAGCCTGCACCATCTGGGTGAGGTGTCGGCGCGGATGCAGGACACGGCAGGCGTGTTTGCTTTAGCTTGAGAACAGGTCCGACTCCGCATTAACAACCGACCGATGGAACACTGCACGGTTTCAAGCGTGCAGGTTCCAGTTATCGTCAGGTCCCGTTGCCTAGTCCTTCGAATCCGGAATCACGGCGTTAATCACCGCGCCCGTCGCCTTGACACCGGTCGTCACCACCGTGGCAGCCACCGTCACAACCGCGTCAGCGACGGCCACGACGGCACAGCCGGAGCACATCAGCACGCTGATGGCAAGCACAACTTTTCCTACAACAGCGACAACTCGTCTCATCCAATTTCTCCAGCTATTTGAGTCCTGATTATCGGGCCGCCAAGGTTCACCCACCGGGCCCCTTGTGCCATAAACTACCAGCCGATGTTTCAATTTTTACAGACTGGGAAATACCCCCTGTTCAGAGACTTCCTCATTGCCCAAGACGATGCCGATGACACAACTGCGCTGCAGACCGTCGGAAGACCCTGCGCATTGAGGGGCTAAAGTTCGCCCTGGCAGCCCTGGCCAGACTTCCATTAGAATAATGCTGCACTGCAACATAAGTGATCCAGTTTGACACCAACTGAGCAGGCATCCGATTAATTTCACCTACGTCAACAAAATGCAAAACATCATCGAACAAATCAGCGCCACGAACAAAGCCAATCTGCTAGCACTGGAAGGTTTCACAACCCAGGCCTTTGCTGGCGTCGAAAAATTGCTTGCACTGAACCTGGTCGCTTCCAAGGCCATGTTAAGCGAATCCTTCAACCATGCAAAAGCGACCCTCGGTGCCAAAGATGCCCAAGAGTTGATAGTCCTGCAAGCCAGCCTGGTGAAGCCTTTGGCCGATAAATCTGCGGCCTATGCCCAGCATGTTCAGGCCATTGTGACTGACAGCAGCGCGGAATTGACAAAAGCGCTTGAAGCCAAAACAGCCCAAGCCCAAAAAGCATTTGGCGACGTGGTGGAAAATCTGGCCCAGAACGCGCCTGCTGGAACCGAAACCGCCGTTGCTGCTTTTAAAAGCGCATTGACCGCGGGTCAAAGCGCCGTGGAGTCGGCACAGGCTTCAGCCAAAAAAGCGGTTGAAGTTGCTCAAACCAACTTCACAGCAGCGACCAAGCAAGCCGCTGATGCTGTCAAAAAAGTGGCCAAAACAGCTTGAATGAAAACTGCCGCAGGGCAGTGACGCGCACAGGGCACCTTCGGGTGCCCTTTTTTTGCGGTTTGTGTCCCCGCGATGTTTCAATCATTGCCTTGAACGCGCAGGGGTCGGCTCGCTACTTTCAACCCGACCCCGGCCCGGCAGCCCAATTTACCGCAAAATGTGACTTATTTTGGATGGATTTCACATGGCCCTGCGCATCAGTCTCTATGTCATCGCCGCGTCCCTCATGGGGGCTCATTTTTTCAGGATAGGCAACTGGATGCTGGTTGGCCTGAGTTTGGCAATGCCCCTGCTGTTTTGTTACAAAAACCGTTGGAGCCTCATCTTGTTGCAAAGTGCGGCTTATTTGGCCAGTGCGACTTGGCTCGCTACCGCCCTTGAATTGCTTCAGTTTCGCCAACAAGTCAACCGGCCCTGGGCGCTTGGCTTCACTATTTTGGCTTCGGTCGCGCTGTTCACGCTACTGGCCGGCGCGCTGCTCAACGCCCGCTGCATGCGTGAACGCTACCGGTTTTAGCGCGCGTCATTTTTCAGATCAGGATGAACCTGGCAGCATTCACCGGGCTATAATTTGTCATGCAGCCTTACAGATAGATTGGAGCCCTGATGATTGATCCGCTAGAGCGACCATCTTCTCTTGTAGAGCGCGTTGTGCACAAACTGCAGGCCGAGATTCAGTCCGGCGTCTACGCAGCCAACACACGGCTACCGTCCGAGCAAATGCTGGCCGACAACTTCAAGGTCAGCCGCCCGGTCATCCGGGAGTCCATTGCGCGGCTCAAGGTCGATCACATTCTGGTAACACGCAAAGGGTCGGGGGCCTATGTCTCCGACAATCCGGTGGGCAATGCCTATCGGCTGGCAGACAGCAGTAAAACGGGTGAGCCAGACATCAATTTTCAGCACGTCTTTGAGTTGCGTTATGGGGCCGAATGTGCAGCGGCCGAACTCGCGGCGCTGCGACGCACGCCCAACGATCTGCTGGCCATGCGCTGCGCCCTCGATGACATGGACCGCTGCGCGGACGACTTTGCGGCCGCCAGCCTGGCAGACCTTGCCTTCCACCGGACCATCGCCATTGCCACCGGCAACCCTTATTTCTCGGGCTTTGTTGACTTTCTGGCGCACCAGTTGGTTGAAACCCGCCGCCTGGCGTGGGAAAACTCGGCGCAGCGCGCGGTCGGGCCGTCACCCGCACAACAAGAGCACCGATTGATCCTGGCGGCCATCGTCGCCGCTGATCCCAAAGCGGCGCGCGAGGCGGCCTGCGCGCACCTGCTGAGCGCCGCCAAACGACTTGGACTGACCTTGTCGTTCAACGCTCGGACGTCCGCAATTTATCCGCTGGCCGCCGCGGTGCATGGAACGCGTTGACTGTGTCGTGATCGGGGCGGGTGTGGTCGGCTTGGCGGTGGCGCGCCGTCTGGCGCTGGCCGGGCGCGAGGTGATGGTGCTGGAGGCCGCCCACAGCATCGGCACCGGCACCAGTTCCCGCAATAGCGAAGTGATTCATGCCGGCATTTACTACGCACAAAACTCCTTGAAAGCGACCCTGTGTGTGCGCGGCAAGGAGGCGCTCTACGCCTATTGCGAAAGCCGCGCCATCCCCCACCGGCGCTGCGGCAAACTCATTGTGGCAACCGATGCTCGCCAAGTGAGCGCGCTGCAAGCCTTGCGGAGTAACGCCAGTGCCAATGGTGTTTTGGATCTGCAGAGCTTGACGAGCGTGCAGGTCAAGGCGCTGGAGCCCGAGATTGTTTGTGTGGCAGCGCTGCTGTCGCCCAGCACCGGCATCATTGACAGCCATACCTTCATGCTGCAGCTGCAAGCCGACGCCGAGCAGGCTGGTGCCGTCTTTGCCTTTCAGTCAGCGGTTGAGGCTGGCGAAATCACGTTTGAGGGCATCGCCCTGCGCGTTCAGGGCGCCATTGAGCCCTTGCTGGCCACGAGTGTCATCAATTGCGCCGGCCTGCAGGCCCAGCAGGTGGCCGCGAGTCTGGTCGGCCTGCCCGCAGCTAGCATCCCCCCCTTGTTCTATGCCAAGGGCAACTATTTTTCATTCAGCGGACAGGCCCATTTTTCGCGTCTGATTTATCCGATGCCGCAAGCCGCTGGCCTGGGCATCCATCTGACCCTGGACCTGGCCGGGCGGCCGCGCTTTGGCCCGGATGTGCAATGGGTGTCAGACCTTGACTACACCGTGGATGCCAGCCGCTTGGCCGCCTTTCAAAATCAGATTCGCCACTACTGGCCGGGCGTGGACGCAGGCACTTTGCAACCCGACTATGCCGGCATCCGGCCCAAGCTGGTGCCGCAGGGCGCGCCGGCCGCCGATTTTCAAATTGACGGCCCGACCCGGCATGGCGTTGCGGGCCTGGTCAATCTGTATGGCATCGAATCGCCCGGACTCACTGCGGCGCTGGCGATTGCCGACCATGTGGCGCAAAGCCTGAGCGTCTGAGTGGTGGTGGCGCCTGCCCCACTCAACACGGAGCCAGTTAGGCCAGTTCAGAGTGAATCCAATTGCGCACGGTGTTCTACCCAGTTTGTGCGACACGCATGGCCTCCTTTTGAAAAGCATCGACCAGCCGAATGCGAGAAGACCCTTTGTTCCAGATCAAGCCGACCTCCCGATTTTGGTGCGGCCGTGAAAGCGGTATTTTTTTTAGCGAAAGACCTTGTGGCCAAGGCGACGCCCAGTCCGGGATCAACGACACACCTAAATTTTGATCCACCATGACGGCGATCGCGTCAAGTGCATCGAGTTCAAACCGGACTTTCGGGGCCAAGCCTGCCTGCTGCAAATAACGCTCCGCAAGATAACCCCCCCATTGATTCCTGTCATAACTGATGAAGGGATGACTCATTAAAAGAACATGCGGGTCATCTTGCGTGGTAGCGGATGAGGCGATGACGATCAACGGTTCTTGTCTCAGTTTGACCCAGTCCAGCACTTTGGGAATGGGAAACCCCGGCCTGACGATGAGGGCGGCATCCAGATCGCCGTTGTGAACACGTCGATAAAGACGTTCCGAGGAACCGGGCTCGATGAAAACTTCAATTTCCGAATGCAATCTGGCCAGTCGGCCAAGAATGTGTGGAATCATGCCGGTCAGGGCGGTTGCGATGGCGCCAATTCTGAGTTCACCAGAAAGAAGGTCTTCGTCCACCACAAAGCGCAGGTCATTGAAATCTCTTAAAACACTTCGGGCCCGCAAGGCCAGTTTTGCACCAGCTTCGGTCGGGCTCACCGTGCGTCCGGCTCGCATCACAAGCTTGGTTCCCATCTCGGCCTCCAGCGTCTGCAACCGTTGCGCCACGGCCCCTGGCGTGACATTCATTTGACGCGCGGCGTCAACCAGCGTGCCGCTGTTAACGACCGCAATCAAAGTTTCAAGAAATAAGGTGTCCATAACGTAGAAAAACTGCTTCCTGAAAGAATAATAACGGTCTTTACCTATGTTTCTAAAACTCCCACACTCACGCCAGCATTTGTGGATAGAAGATAGTCCACCAAAGAGGCGTCTCTCGCCAATGCAAGCAACATGGAGACTGGCTATGGCTATGGATATGGATATGGGATTGGCAAGTAAGACAGCCCTGGTGCTTGGCGCAGGCGGCAGATACGCACACCATCAAACAAGGTAAGCCATGACTACAGAAATACTTCCTCTGGACGCAGACCTCATCCGCACGCTGTCCCATGTCACAACCGCCACCCTGACGACGGTGCTCCTGAAAAAAGGACTTCGTCATGTCTGGCTCAGAGGCACCATGCCGATCAAAAGCGATCAGCCGCGTCGCGTTGGACGGGCTTTCACCTTGCGGTTTGTCCCTGCACGCGAAGACTTGGCCACGCCGGAATCCTGGTCCTCGCCCATTTCGACGCGGGCGGCCATCGAAGCCATGCCCGCAGGCTGTATTGCCGTGGTCGATGCCATGGGCGTGACGGATGCCGGCATTTTTGGTGACATTCTGTGCACACGGATGAGCAAGCGCGGCGTTGCAGGTCTTGTCACTGACGGCGCGGTGCGCGATTTGGCGGGCGTGCTCGCCAGCGGATTTCCGGTCTGGTGCGCAGGCACGGCGGCCCCGCCCTCGGTGGCTGCTCTTACCTTTGTGAGTTGGCAAGAACCGATTGCCTGCGGGGGCGTTGCCGTCTTTCCTAACGATGTCATTGTGGTTGATTCAGATGGCGCGGTGCTCATTCCGGCGGCTCTCCTGGAAGAGGTTGTGGCCTTGGCGGTCGAGCAAGAACGCCTTGAAGCGTGGATCATGAACGAGGTCGGAAAAGGGGCCGCCTTGCCGGGACTCTATCCACCGAATGCCGCCGCCAAAGCCCGTTATGAAGCTTCTAAAGCAAAAGCATGACTAAATTAACTGCAAGCGCCAAGGGCGCCTATTTGATTGCCATCACCCCGTTTGCTGAGAACGGCGCGCTTGACCTGACCAGCACAGATCGGATGGTCGATTTTTATCTGGCCAAGGGCGCCTCGGGCCTGACCATCCTGGGCATTCTCGGAGAGGCCACCAAGTTAACCGCTGAAGAATCAAAGCTGTTCACCAAACGGGTGCTGCAGCGTGTTGATGGCCGTGTCCCGGTCGTGGTGGGCGCCTCATCCGCAGGTTTTGCACCGATGCGGGAATTGACACAAAGCGTGATGGCGCTGGGGGCCTCGGGCGTCATGGTTGCGCCGCCTGCCTCAGTGCGCACCGATGATCAAATCGTGGCCTATTTTGACATGGTGAGCGAGACCCTTGGCTGTGACGTGCCCTGGGTTCTGCAGGATCATCCGGTCTCCACTGGGGTGCAGATGTCCACAGGCGTGATTTTGCGCATCCTAAAAAATTCGCCCGCTTGCGTGATGCTCAAGCATGAAGATTCTCCTGGTCTGGCCAAGCTGTCGGCGATTCGCGCCGCGAGTGATCGGGGCGAGGCAAGGCGGGTGTCGATCCTGACGGGCAACGGCGGCGGACTGTTCTTGCCCGAAGAGTTGACGCGCGGCGCCGACGGCGCCATGACCGGCTTTGCCTATCCAGAGATGATGGTTGACGTCATCACGGCCCATGCGGCGGGCGAGATTGAAAAAGCGCACGATATTTTCGATGCCTATCTGCCGCTCGGACGCTACGAACAACAAGCCGGCATCGGCCTGGCGGTGAGAAAACACATCATGGCCCAGCGCGGCGCCATTGCCTGCGCGACGCTGCGAAAACCCGGCTTGCAGCTATCGGCTGCCGACAAGGCCGACATCACCCGTTTGACAGAACGACAAACCAGACGCCTGCAAGAACTTCAGTAACTTCAGTAACTTCAGTAAGTTCAGACATCCTGGTCCCGGCACCATTCTCGTTGGCACGCCACACGCCAGACAGGCTCTGCCCCTTGCGTTGTTTGGGCCGACTATAGCCCGCGAAGCTCAAGAATGCGACGGCAGAAACAGCGACTGCAAGTCATTCAAAAAATCATAGCCGCGCACACTCGGCGTCACGCGAGCCAGGTCACGCACGATCAAACCCTGCGCTTGAGCCTGCTCCAACGCCTGTTGAATTGCGGTGATGGCCAGACCGGTGCGCTCTGAGAACAGCTGCAGGGCAAAGCCGTCTTTCAAACGCAGGGCATTCAACATGAACTCCAACGGCAAGTCGGCCCTTTTGACGTCCTCGTCTTGCGCCAGGCAGTGGCCCGCCAAGGCTTGCTCCATGTAGCGCCCGGGCTCACGAAACCGCACCTGGCGCACCACCCGGTGCGCAAAACTGAGTTTGCTGTGCGCGCCCGCACCGAGGCCCAGGTAGTCGCCAAACTGCCAGTAATTGAGGTTGTGAAAGCAGCGGTGGCCGGGCGCGGCATAGGCCGACACTTCGTAGCGCTCCAGGCCAGCGGCACCGGTCAGGTCGGTGATGAGGTCCAGCATGTCGTAAGCGGTATCGTCCTGCGGCAGCGGCGGCGGGTACTTGGCAAAGAAGGTGTTGGGCTCGATGGTGAGCTGATAAATTGAAATATGCGGCGGCGCAAACGACAGTGCGCACGCCATATCCTGCTTGACGTCAGCCAGCGTCTGCCCCGGCAGCGCGTACATCAGGTCCAGATTGAAGGTGTCGAACGCCTGCGCGGCTTCTGCCACGGCGGCGAGCGCTTGCGCGCTGTCATGGACCCGACCCAGCGTCTTTAAAAACGAGTCGTTAAAGCTCTGCACCCCCACCGACAAGCGGGTCACGCCAGCGCCGCGAAAAGCCCGAAAGCGATCCTTCTCAAAAGTGCCCGGATTGGCCTCCAGCGTGATTTCGCACCCCGGCGCCAGCCGCAGCCGCGCCCGAATGCCGCCCAGTAGGCGGTCGATGGACTCGGGCGAAAACAGGCTGGGCGTGCCGCCACCGATAAAAATACTGTGCACCGTGCGGCCCCAAATCAGCGGCAGGGCGGCCTCCAGGTCGGCCATCAAGGCCGCCAGGTAGCGCTGCTCGGGCAGCTCGGCGGCGCGCATCTCATGCGAGTTGAAGTCGCAATAAGGGCACTTCTTCAAACACCAGGGCAAATGCACATACAGCGACAGCGGCGGCAAAGCCGCCAGTTGCAGCGTGCCCGGGCGCAGGTAGTACCCGATATCGTGCGGCGCTGAAGTTGACTCAGTGGCAGCAACAACCGCAATCATGCGCAGTCCGCCATGCCGGACAGCCAGCGCTCGCGCATCAGCGCCAGCATGGCGCGAGCAGCGCGGCCGCGGTGGCTGTTGGCGTTCTTGACCTCGACCGGCAATTGGGCAAAAGTCTGGCCAAACTCGGGGATGAACATCACCGGATCAAAACCAAAGCCGTGGCTGCCCACTGGCGCGCGCGCAATCTCGCCCACCACCCGGCCGACGGCAATCAAGGGCTCCGGGTCTTGCGCGGAACGCACCGCCACCAGCGTGCTCACCAGCGCGGCACGCCGGTTATCGACCTCACGCATTTGCTCCAGCAGGGCGCGCACATTGTTGTCATCGCTTTTTTCATAGCCAAACTGGGTGGCGTAGAAGGCCGTTTGAACCCCCGGCAGCCCGCCAAAGGCATCGACACACAAACCGGCATCGTCGGCCAGCGCGGGCAAGCCGCTGTGGCTACTTGCATGGCGCGCCTTGGCCAGCGCGTTCTCGACAAAGGTGTGGTGGGGCTCAGGCGCCTCGGGAATGCCGAGCGCGCCTTGGGTGATCAACTCAAAACCCAGCGGCGCCAACATGGCGCGCAGCTCGGCCAGTTTTCCGGGGTTGTTGGATGCTAAAACAATTTTCATGAAATAGGGCCTTAGCCCTCGTGCAATATGACTTAGTAGCTATTATTTTAATAAAGATTGTTTTTGCATCACGACCAGATCGCGGATGCCTTGTTCGGCCAGCGCCAGCAATGCATTCATCTCCTGGCGCGAAAATGCCGCGCCCTCGGCCGTGCCCTGCACTTCCACAAAATGGCCGGCCCCGGTCATCACCACGTTCATATCGGTGTCGCAGGCCGAATCCTCGGTGTAGTCCAGGTCAAGCAAGGGTGTGCCCTGGACAATGCCAACCGAGATGGCGGCCACATGGTCGCGAATCGGCGACGCCTGCAGCTTGCCCTGCGCCAGCAATTGGGTCACCGCGTCTTGTGCCGCCACAAACGCGCCGGTGATGGCTGCTGTGCGCGTGCCGCCGTCGGCCTGCAAGACATCGCAGTCAAGATGAATCGTGCGCTCACCGAGCAAGCCGAGATCAAACACCGAACGCAGAGAGCGCCCGATCAACCGCTGAATTTCCTGGGTGCGCCCGCTTTGCTTGCCGCGCGCCGCCTCGCGCTCGTTGCGGCTGTGGGTGGCACGCGGCAGCATGCCGTATTCGGCCGTGACCCAGCCTTGACCGCTGCCTTTTTTATGACCCGGCACTTTTTCTTCAACCGAAGCCGTGCACAACACCTTGGTGTGGCCAAACTCGATCAGCACCGAACCTTCGGCGTGCATGGTGTAGCTGCGCGTGATCTTGACCACGCGCAGTTGGTTGGCAGCGCGCGCGCCCACTCTCAAAAATTGATGCATAAGGGCAGGGTGAGCTCAGCCGCTCTTTTTTAGCGCCGAGCGGCGAATGGCTTCGTTGATTTCAGCGATGGAACGTTCAATCGCCGCATCGTCCAGGTCCTCCAGCGCGGCGTCCAGCGTGTCGGCTTGAAACGTTGAGGCAAAAAAACCATCACTGAGTGTGTCGGTGGAAATCGTGCCCCGGGTTGATTCAAAACCGTCCGGCATTTCCCACTCGATCGCGATGCAAGTCACGTTGTCGCTTTTGTTGCCGGCCAAGCGCAGTGCGGTTTCCACCATATCCGGCACCGCCTCACGGACTGGTTTATGCGCCAAATTCTCAACAATATCGGCCTCGCTGAGCCGATCCCACAAGCCGTCTGAACACAGCATCAGCTTGTCGCCCAGTTGCAATACCACCGGCCCGGCGATCTCAAACACCGGCTTGGTGGGAGAACCCAGGCAGGTAAACAGGACATTGCGGTTGATGCGCTCCACCGATTTTTCCCCAGCTGCAGCGGTCCGGTGCTGTTCCAGAAACGAGTGATCGCGGGTGCGCGCCAACAAGACACCCTGGCGTACCAGATAAAGCCGGGAGTCACCACAATGAACCCAGCTGACGGCGCCGTCCTGCACCAAAGCCATGACCAGCGTGGTGCGCGGCGTATCGAGCATGCCCTTTTGAATGGCGTGATGCAAAATCTGGCGGTGCGCCGACAGCACCGCTGACGTTAAGAACGCTGCGGCATCCGTGATTTTCGGCTGTGCCTCTTTCTGGTACAGCGCCGCTATGGTCTGCAAGGCCAGCTGCGCCGCGACCTCGCCTTGCGGGTGGCCGCCCATGCCGTCCGCCAGGAAAAAAATACCCGATCCGCGCGTGTAGCAATAGCCCATCCGATCTTCGTTTTTTTTCCGCGAGCCTTTGCGACTGATCTGAAAAATGGAAAATTTCATTTGAGTTTCGCGCCAAAACGGGTCGCATTTTGAACACTCTTTTTAGTGTCTGACACGATGGTGTCGAATTGAAGTCGAACTTTTTCAGTCACACTCAACCGGGTATAGCGACGCTCACCCGCGCGGCTAAGCTCTTTTTGCAGGGCAAACACCGACTGCGGTCGCGACAGGGGATCGAGTGACATGCACCACTCCACCACCTCGATCAGGTTGTCAGAATAGACCCCACGCAAACGCGTCAGCGCCATCGCAATGCGGTCTTTTTCAAGACGCTGGGGCGCCTCATTGGGCGGGTACCCCAGCATGCAGGCATAAATACAGGCCCCAATGGCGTAGATGTCGGTCCACGGCCCCATGGCGGCGTCGCGCCGGTACATCTCAGGCGCAGCAAAACCGGGGGTGTACATTGGGCGAATAAAATTACCTTCCTTGCTCAACACTTCACGCGCGGCACCAAAGTCAATCAGTACCGACTTGTTGTCATCCGTGATAAATATATTGGCGGGTTTGATGTCCAGGTGCAACATCTTGTGCTGGTGAACAATGCGCAAACCGCGCAAAATTTCATCAAACAGCGAGCGAATGGTCGACTCCCGAAACACTTTGGCCTGCTTGAGGTCTCGCGCGGTGATGATGAAATCTTGCAGCGAAGCGCCCTCCAGATAATTCATCACCATGTAAACGGTTTCGTTCTCCCGAAAAAAATTCAACACACTCACCACGGAGGGGTGTGATATCTGCGCCAGCGAGCGGCCCTCTTCAAAGAAACTTTTGAGGCCAAGCCGGTACAAGGACAATTTTTCAGGTTGCACCTGCGGCAGCAGTTCACCCGCCGCGCGGCTGGCCAGCGCCGACGGCAGGTACTCCTTGATGGCCACTTGTTGACCGTCAGCATCTTCAGCCAGATAGACCACGCCAAAGCCACCCGCTGCCACCTTGCGGACCACGCGGTAACCTCCAATTTGGGTATGGGGCGCTAAGGGTGCGGGTCTGACCTTTGACATAATTGTTGATTGAACTTCGATGGGGCGGGTAGGAACCGGGTTATTCTCGGACCCAATTCATTGATCAAAGAGTCTCTATGTCAGTTTACAGCATGACTGGCTATGCCAGTGCCCAACACAGCAGCGCCCGTCCCAGTTCCGAGGCCGAGTCCAAAAACCCGCCACCGAGTCATCTGGGACTCGAAATCCGCTCCGTCAACAGCCGCTTTCTGGACCTGTCATTCAAGTTGTCCGAAGAACTCCGGTCCTATGAACCGGCGCTGCGCGAGCTGCTTGTCAGCCGACTCAAGCGCGGCAAGGTCGAGGTGCGCGCCGCCATTGAAAGCAGCGCTCAGGCGAGCGTGGTGGACCCCACACCCCGGCTGCTGCAACGCCTCAACGCGGTGCAGGACAACGTCAAAGCCTGGCTGCCACAGGCCGCGCCGCTGAGTGTGGCGGACGTCATGCGATTGGCCGCCGGCGAACTCGGCACCCCCTGTGACTGGAGCGAAACCATTCTGACCCTGGGTCGCCAGACGCTGGAAGAACTGCTCAGTGCCCGCCAGCGTGAAGGCGCGCGCCTCGCCAGCATGCTGGTCGAGCGTGTGAGCCAGATCCGTGCGCTGGCAGCACTGGCCGTGCCGCTGGTGCCGCAATTGGTCGCGCAACAACGCCAACGCTTTCTTGATCGCTGGCAAGAGGCCATGGCCCTGACCGATGGCAGCACGCTACCCGAGGCCGCGCAAGACCGGGCTCTGACCGAAGCCACCGCTTTTGCCATTCGCATTGACGTGGCCGAAGAAATTACCCGCATCCAGTCGCACCTGGATGAAATTGAACGCTTGATTCAACACGGCGGCGAACTGGGCAAACGACTCGACTTCCTGATTCAGGAGTTGCACCGCGAAGCCAACACGCTGGGCTCCAAATCGGCAGCGCTGGAACTGACCCATATTTCAGTGGACATGAAAGTGTTGATCGAACAAATGCGCGAGCAGGTTCAAAACATAGAATAACGATGTGGCTTGCCACTCTCTTTCATCCCAGTTTCTTGCCAAGCCTACCCTATGGACTACCCTGGAAATTTATTTGTTGTTGCGGCCCCCAGCGGAGCCGGAAAATCGAGCCTGGTCAAGGCGCTGCTGGAGCTCGACTCGCATGTTCAACTTTCGGTTTCGCACACCACACGCGCACCGCGCGGACAGGAAAAACACGGGCGCGAGTATTTTTTCGTCTCCGAGCAAGAGTTCGATGCCATGGTGCAAGCTGATGCATTTGTGGAATGGGCCGCAGTGCACGAGCACCGCTACGGCACCTCCAAAAAAGCAATTGAAGAACGCATGGCCCAAGGTGCCGATGTGGTGCTTGAAATCGATTACCAGGGGGCACTGCAAATCAAGAAGCTGTTTGCCAATGCCATCAGCATCTTCATACTGCCACCGAGTTGGGACGAGTTGCGCGCGCGCCTGGAACGCCGCGGCGAAGATTCGGTCGACGTTATTGCGCTGCGGCTCAAAAACGCAGCAATTGAAGTGGCGCAAGTCAACAAGTTCGACTTCGTTATAATCAACGAGTTGTTTGATCGTGCGCTTTTTGACCTGAAAGCGATCGTTCACTCCCAGCGACTCAAGTTCTCGGCGCAGCGTCGCGCTCGGGCTGAAACGTTCAAAGCACTGCATATTTTCTAGTGCACCCCTGGTCTTTCGGAGAATTTCATGGCCCGTATTACTGTCGAAGACTGCCTTGAGCAGATACCCAATCGTTTTCAACTGGTGCTGGCAGCGACCTACCGTGCGCGCATGCTGAGCCAAGGCCATGCGCCCAAGGTGGATTGCAAAAATAAGCCTGCCGTCACCGCCCTGCGCGAGATCGCCGCGGGCAAAATTGGACTGGAGATGCTGAAAAAAGTGCCTCTTTGACATTTTTTCCTGCCACCAAAAAAGCACCGCTTGCGGTGCTTTTTCATTGGGGCATGGCAAACTGCCGCTGGCACGCTATATTAACGGGGTGAGTACCGTCGTCAAACCCAACTCCAGCAAGAAACCAGCCGCGGCGGGACCGCTGGCCGCGACTGACTTGCCGAGCCCGGCGGCAGTCAATGCGGCGGCGGCCAGTTTTGCCGGTCTGACAGCCAAGCTCGACTACCTGTCCGCGCCTGATCTGGAGCAGGTGCGTCTGGCCTACCGCTACGCCGACCAGGCCCATTTGGGGCAACTGCGCAACAGCGGCGAGCCCTATATCACCCACCCGATCGCCGTCGCCGCCCAATGCGCCGACTGGAAGCTCGATGCCCAGGCGCTGATGGCGGCCCTGCTGCATGATGCACTGGAGGACTGCGGTGTCACCAAGATTGAGCTGATCGAACGCTTTGGCTCGCCCGTCGCCGAGCTGGTGGACGGCCT
>JANYHL010000057.1 GCA_025359085.1 Gammaproteobacteria bacterium | reverse complement strand
GGCCAGCAGCAATGCCACCGTCATGTTGCTGGGCGAAAGCGGGACGGGCAAAGAGGTGCTGGCGCGTGGGCTGCATCAGGCGTCACCTCGGCGGTCGGAGAAATTTGTGGCCATCAACTGCGCCGCCATTCCCGAGAACTTGCTGGAAAGCGAATTGTTTGGCTATGAAAAAGGTGCGTTCACCGGTGCGGCCAAGTTGACGCTGGGCAAAATAGAAATGGCCCACGGAGGCACCCTGATGCTTGATGAAATAGGGGATTTGCCGCTGTCACTGCAGACCAAGCTGCTGCGATTTTTGCAGGAAAGAGTGATCGAGCGCGTCGGCGGGCGGCAAGAAATCGCGGTGGATGTGCGCATCGTTTGTGCAACCCATCAGGATCTGAATGCGTTAAGCAAAGAAGGCCGGTTTCGGGAAGACCTGTATTACCGGCTGGCCGAGATCGTGATCAACATTCCGCCCCTGCGCGATCGTGTGGGCGATGCAGCATTGCTGGCGCACGCCTTTGTGCGGCGCTTTGCCCAAGAGCAGAACCGCTCCGCCATGACACTGGCTGAGGACGCGGTGCAGGCCGTTGAAAACCATGCGTGGCCGGGCAATATTCGTGAGCTTGAGAATTGCATCAAACGCGCCACCATCATGGCGGATGGCAGTCAAATCGGCTGCGACGACCTCGGTCTGACCCCGGGGCAGCACGATGAAACCGGCGCCTCCCTGGATTTGCGCGTGATCCGTGACGAGGCCGAGAGGCGGGCTATTGTGGCGGCGCTGGGGCGCGTTAACGGCAACATGGTCAGAGCGGCTGAGTTGCTGGGAGTGAGCCGTCCCACGCTGTACGACTTGATGCATCGACTCGCCTTGAAATAGATTTTTTGCACTCCTTCAGCATCACATCAGGATAAGCCCATGAAGATCAAAAAAATCCAACTTCAGATCGTTGTTTCGGCGCTGCTGGTGCCCCTGTTGCTGGCGGCTTGTAGCGACAAGCCGGAGGTCTTGCTCAACTCAGCCAAAGACTATCTGGCCAAAAACGACAACAAAGCGGCGGTCATCCAGATCAAAAATGCGCTTCAGAGTAACCCCGACTTGCCTGAAGGACGCTATTTGTTGGGCACTGCGCTGCTCGACAGTGATGACCCGGCGGGCGCCGAACTGGAGCTGCGCAAGGCGCTGGACATGAAGCACCCGCAAGAGGCCGTGGTGCCGCAACTGGCCAAGGCCTTGTTGGCGCAAGGCAACGCTCGCAAACTGACCGAGGAGTTTGCCAAGACGGAGCTCGCTGAAGCGTCCGCCCAAGCCAGCCTTCAGGTATCGCTCACTTCGGCCTATGCGATGCTAGGCAACACTGATCAGTCGCAGGCGCGCCTGGATGCCGCTCTGCGGTCAGACCCGGGATTTGCGCCGGCCTTGCTGGTGCAAGCCCGGAAAAAGGCGGGAGCACGCGAGTTTGACCAAGCGCTGGCAATGGCCGAGGAGGTGCTGGTCAAGACGCCCTTCAGCACGGAGGCCTGGATGTTCAAAGGTGACTTGTTGCAGTATGCCAAAAACCAGCCTGACCAGGCCATGGCGGCCTATCGCAAAGCGTTGGAGATCAAGCCTGATTCCATGCCCAGCCAAGTAGCGGTGATCACACTGTTGCTGCAGCAGGGCAAGCTCTCCGACGCGGCCCAGCAAATTGAACATTTAAAGAAAACAGCGGCCCGCCATCCGCAAACCCAATACCTGCAAGCGCAGCTGGCTTATCAAAAGAAAGATTTCAAATTGGCCCGGCAAATCATGTTGCCGGTTTTGCAGTTAGTGCCCAAGAGCGTTCAAAGCCTGCAACTGGCGGGCCTGGTCGAATTGCAGCTTAATGCCTGGTCAGCGGCGCAGGACTATTTGAACCGGGCGCTGCAAGAGGCGCCAGATTCACCCTTGGCGCGTCGGGCACTGGTGGTGAGCTATGTGCGCGCTGGGGAAGCGGGCAAGGCGTTGAACGCCTTGCTGCCCGGTCTGAACCGTGAAAAAGTTGATCCCGATTTGCTGTCGGTGGCGGGCGAAGTCTATTTGCTCAATGGGGACCTGAAAAAAGCGGAGGAATATTTTGCCAAGGCGGCTCAGCAATCGCCTCAGGACGGCAGAAAGCGCACCTCGTTGGCGCTCGCGCGTTTGATGAGTGGCGCCACCGACGCTGCTTTTGACGAGTTGCAGACCATTGCCGACACCGACACCGGCACCAGCGCCGACCTGGCCCTGATCAGCGCGCGTTTGAAACGACAGGAATTTGACCCGGCCTTGAAAGCCATTGACGCCCTGGAGAAGAAGCAGCCCGACAAGCCGTTTGCCGCGCAGCTGCGGGGCAGGACGCTGCTGGCCAAAAATGATGTGGGCGGTGCCAAAAAAAGTTTCGAGCGCGCCCTGGCGCTAGACCCCAACTATTTTCCGGCCGTGGCCAGCCTGGCCGGGCTCGACTTGGCCGAAAAAAAGCCCGAGGCGGCCAAAAAGCGCTTTGAGGCGGTGCTGGCGCAGAATCCAAAAAATGGCCAGGCATGGTTGGCGCTGGCCGAACTCGCCGCCAGGACGGGTACGGCCAAACAGGAAGTCACCAGGTTGATTGGCAACGCGGTGGCCGCCAACCCCACAGACGTGAAATCACGGATGTTGCTGATTGACTTTGATCTGCGCCAGCAGGATGTCAAGGCAGCGGTGGCGGCGGCCCAAGAGGGGGTGGCCGCCTTGCCAGAAAGCCCCGAGTTGCTCGATGCCTTGGGCCGCACGCAACAGGGGGCGGGCGAACTCAACCAGGCGGTTGCCAGTTACACGCGGCTCGCTGCGATGCAGCCCTTGTCGGTGCTGCCCCATATGCGTCTGGCAGATCTGCACCTGGCGAGCAAAAACCGAGAGGCCGCGCTGGTCAGCCTGCGCCGGGCGCTTGAAATCAAGCCCGATTTGCTGGAGGCCCAACGGGCCCTGATCGCGCTGGCGCTGCAAAGCGAGAAGCCGCAAGAGGCCTTGACGCTGGCGCGTTCAGTGCAACAGCAACGCCCTGGCGAGGCGGTGGGCTATAGCCTGGAGGGCGACATTCAGGTCGCGCAGAAAAACTGGGACGTTGCCATTGCAGTCTACCGCGGGGGGCTCAAACGCGTCATAGCGCCGGAGCTGGCGGTCAGACTGCATGCTGTTTTGGGCGTGGCAGGTCAAGGCGCCCAGGCTGACAAGTTTGTAAGTAACTGGCAGAAAGAACATCCGAAAGACGCTGTCTTTTTGCTTTATATGGGTGATACGGCGCTGGCGCGCAAGGATTTCGTCGGCGCCGAAAAGAATTATGCGGCCGTGGTCAGGCTGCAACCCAATAATGCAGTGGCCTATAACAACCTGGCCTGGGCGAGCGCAAAGCTCAAGAAGGAGGGGGCGCTGGGCTTCGCCGAAAAAGCCAATGCCCTGGCACCCGACCAGCCCGCCTTCATGGACACGCTGGCGGTGTTGTTGTCAGACAAGGGCGAGTACGCCAAAGCGGTAGCGCTGCAAAGCAAGGCGTTGGCGCTGCAGCCGCAAAACCCCTTGTTCAAACTCAATCTGGCCAAAATTCACCTTCAAAGTGGCAATAAGGAGTTGGCCCGGAAAGAACTC
This sequence comes from Gammaproteobacteria bacterium, assembly GCA_025359085.1. GTDB lineage: Bacteria > Pseudomonadota > Gammaproteobacteria > Burkholderiales > Burkholderiaceae_C > Rhodoferax. The sequence continues at coordinate 68,335 of JANYHL010000057.1, read as the reverse complement.
GATGAGCTCGCAAATTTGGGTGACAAGTTCGCGGCGCAGGATGAGGTTGTCAGGCTGCTAAAGACGCTATAGACAGCCACTACCAGGGGCAGAGAGGGGACCTTCCTGCTGTCGAAATTTTTTACAAAAATTGTTTGAATGATCTGGCAGGCTTGGAATTGGCTTTTGAATCAAGGGTCTGTGATCCATGGCACAAAATTTGCTCTGTGTGAATGGTATGTATTAACACAACGGGGGGGCTTGAGTTTTATCAAAGTTTGAAACCTGGTGTCAACATCAGAATAGATCGATTGGACGGTTGAGAAACTGTCCGACTGAACCAATGGAATAGATTACGTGAGGTGCGTCTATGAGTGATAGTCAATCTGAATTGCAGCCTGTGCGACATGGCGCGGAGCATGGCGGGATTGGCCGCAGGCGGCTGTTGCGTGCTGGGTTGGTTGCCGCGCCGGTCGTTCTAACTGTTAGTGGACGTTCGGCCATGGCTGCGGCCTGCCCGCCCGGGCTGTCCGGACCGACGATGACATCACTTAATCCTTCCGGTGACGGTGTTAATTGCATTGCATCCTCTCATGCCCACACGGCGAGCAGTAGTCGTCTTGGATTGTCACCAGGCTACTGGAAACCGAACCCCGAAGGACAGACTTTTCAACCCCCGTATCCTTGGCCGATTGCCCCGTTTAAAAATATCGAGGCCCAAGGAAGAAATACCACTCTCAAGTCAGGTGGAACTGGAGTCCAAAACTATAGTTGGAATCCGAACGAATACTTGCAGTACAGAGATATTCCCCAAGACGCGACTGGCTGGGATACGGGTACCAAATACAACGCTATCTTCACGAGCGCATATAGACGCCTTAGTTTCAGCCGCATTTTGCTGGAGGAAAATGGCTCTCTTGAGTGGCACTTTTGTGCTGCGTACCTGAATGCTGCGGCCATGCCTGGAACCTACGTCCTGTCGATTCAGGAGGTGCTGGAGATCGCTTCTACAGGCTGCATCGTCCCAGGCGGCCACCATTTGACAGACGGGCAGATCAAGGCCTTTCTGTCGCAAACGTGGAGTTGAAGCTTGGTTGCCAAATTCGAGACTGACGCGTTGCTCTTGGTAGATCATGTTGGAGACGTGGTGGGCGTCCAATTTTCGGGTGAAGATGCGGTTGCTCTTTTTATCCCGAGTGCGGGTGACGTGCTGCTGTGTACCGCGAGCCAGTGGTGTTGTCTGAAGGAGAGGCCGGTTGCCACACTGACCGGCTTGTTGACCGAACCAGTGGCAAGCGCGAACCTTGAAAGTTATGCTTCAGGCACCGATCTAGAGTCAACGCTTCTCAGCCTCGGAGCCTGCCTTGCATTAAGCCCTGTCAGTCCGGACGGTTTCGCCTTGGTCATGAGACCATGAGTTCCATCCGGATGGGCGAGCTTTCCGAACTCGACATTGAGCACTGCTTGCGTGGTGAGGGTTTGGGTTTGCAGGTGGCGTCATTTCGCTGTCTTGTTCGTTCGGATACGGGGCGATTGTCAAGTCCGTTGCGCCAGCTGTACCAAGACTATGCCGTTGAGACGGAGCCCGGCGGTTTTTATGATTTTCGCATTCGACTCGCAAAAACCCGACCGAATTTTTGGAAAAGTTGGGAAGTTGAGTTCGATTGGGATGGCCGCAGCCCGTTCCCGGCCATGCCGTTGGCGCAGACCCACCCGCTTTTTGAATGGGGCCTGAACTGGTGCGTGGCCAGCGTCAGTGCCTTGCACACGGTCATCCACTCGGCTGTGGTTGAACGCGCGGGTCAAGCGTTGGTGCTGCCGGGCCAGCCGGGGTCGGGCAAGAGCACACTGTGTGCGGCGCTCGCCTTGGGCGGCTGGCGCCTGCTGTCTGATGAGCTGACGATTGTCTCCCAGTCCGATGGACTGGTTCAGGCCGTTCCCCGGCCTATCAGTCTCAAAGGAACGTCGATTGGCCTGATCGGGAGTCAGTTCCCATGCGCCGACATGACGGAGCCGGTGGCTGACACCCACAAGGGCTCGATTGCCTACGCTCGCGCTGCAAGCGCTGCTGTGGCAGCAGGCGAGAAATCGGCACCCATCGGGTATGTGGTTTTTCCTCGATTTAGACCGGAAGCTGAACTGGTGTTCGAGCCGCTCTCGCGAGCGGCTGCCCTGACGGAGTTAATGAAAAACACCTTTAATGTCGGCATGCTGGGCGCTGAAGGTTTTGAAGCGCTGGCCCGTTCCATCGCCCACGCGAAATGTTACGCGGTGGAATATGGCGATCTTTCCTCCATCCTGCAATGGGTTGATTCGACGTGTCGTCATCCAGATTAATTGCGCTTTTGCGGTGGCCCCAGAGCATCAGCCAGGTGACTGATTCACACTGGAATGAAATCATTGAGCAAGGTCGTAAGACCCAATTGCTGGGGCAAGTGGCGGCGTTGCTTCAGCGCGCAAGGCTGTTGGACCAAGTGCCCACAGCAGTGCGGCCGCATTTGGCCTTGGCCAATAGAACCGTCACGCGGCGCAACGAATCGGTTGGGTGGGAGACTGGCACCATGCGCCGCGCCGTGGACCCCAACATTCCCTTGGTGTTGCTTAAGGGCTGTGCCTATGTGGCTTGCGCCGACGACAATGCGGCCGGACGCATTTTTTCGGATATTGATGTTCTGGTGCGTCGGCAGGACTTGACGACCGTCGAGGCCGATCTGGTGTCGGTCGGTTGGAAGCCCAGCCGGGAGAATGACTACGACCTTGCGTACTACCGCAACTGGATGCATGAAGTGCCGCCAATGGAACACGTACGGCGCCATACCGTGGTTGATTTGCACCACGCCATCAACCCCCCGGTCTCGCGCTTCTATGTCGATCCCGACAAGCTATTTGAACGCATGGTGGAGATTCGCCCCGGTCTCTTCGTCCTTTCGGCAACAGACCGTGTCATTCACTGCGCGTTGCATTTGCTGCAAGAGGGAGAGCCGAAGAAACTGATGCGGGATTTATACGACCTCCATTTGCTGCTGCGCCAACATCATGGTTCAGCCGCGGGCATGGAACAACTCCGCAATCGTGCCTGTGAGCTAAATGTTGATGCGTTGACCGGAGCTGCTATCGGCGCCGCCCGCGCCCTGTTTGCAGAAGACCTCATTCAAGGGGAGCGTTCAGGGTGGCTTCAGACCTGTGTTGACCGTGCCGCCAGGCAAACCAGTGGCAACACCACGGTGGCTAGTGAATTGGCCGGCATGGCCTTACTAACCTACTCTCATTGGATGAAAATGCCCATGCATCTTCTGGTGCCGCACCTGATTCGCAAGAGTCTCCTGCGCATGACATCCAGCAAGGACATTGCGCTCGGGCAAACTTAAGCTATGGAATTGAAATCAGGGGGGCGCCGCAAAATGAAGTCAAAGCTATTTTTCATGGCTGTCTTAGTGAGCGTCTTTTTTGCTGGGCCGCTCAAAGCCGACCTGCCCAGCGCCATCACCAAAGTCAAGCCGTCGGTGCTGTTGGTGGGCCTCTACAAGAGCACCGACAGCCCGCGATTTTCCTTGCGCGGCACCGGTTTTGTCGTGACCCAGGGGACTCTGGGTAGCAGCAACCTGGCCATCACCAACGCCCATGTGCTGCAGCAGCCGGGGAAAGAAGATGTCGATGCGGCGCTGGTGGTCCATGTGAAGGTCGGTGACAAAGAATGGCAGATGCACCAGGCAACCGTGCTTGAAGTAGACAAACGCCATGACCTGGCCCTGTTGCGGTTTGACGGCCCGGCGGCACCCGCGTTGCGAATGGGTGATTCGGGCGCGGTACGCGAGGGGAAGGTCATCGCCTTCATGGGCTTCCCCATTGGGGGTGCGTTAGGTTTTTCACCGGTCACGCACCGCGGCATGGTGTCTTCGATTGTGGCGGCGGCCTTGCCCACCCCGTCAGCGCAGCGTCTCAATGAAAAGACGATTCTCAGCCTGCGCGATGGCGCCAGCTTCGATATCTTTCAGCTCGACGCCACCGCCTATCCCGGCAACAGCGGCGGCCCTCTATTTGACCCCGACACCGGTGACGTGCTGGGCGTGATCAACATGGTGTTCATCAAGGGCACCCGGGAGTCGGCGTTGACCCATCCCTCGGGCATCAGCTACGCCATCCCTTCTGCCTATATTCTGCAATTGCTGCAACGCAGCCAGCACAACTGAGTTTCCGGCCACTCCCAAGCGGGTTTCTAGCGCCCGTACACATCCTCAAAACGCACGATATCGTCTTCACCCAGGTAGGAGCCGGACTGCACCTCGATCATCTCCAGCGCCACCCGGCCCGGGTTCTCCAGCCGGTGCGTGGTGCCCAGCGGGATGAAAGTGGACTGGTTTTCGGACAACAAGAAGGCATTGTCGCCGCAGGTGACCCGGGCGGTGCCGCTGACCACAATCCAGTGCTCGGCGCGGTGGTGGTGCATTTGCAGTGACAGCGTGCCGCCCGGTTTGACCACAATGCGCTTGACCTGAAAGCGCTCGCCAGCGTCGACGCCGTCGTACCAGCCCCAGGGCCGGAATACCTTGCGGTGAATGGTGCCCTCAGGGCGGCCCTGTTGTCTGAGGCGGTCGACGATTTTCTTCACGTCCTGCGTCTTGTCTTTGTGCGCCACCAGAATGGCGTCCGCCGTTTCCACCACCACCAGATCACTGACGCCCACGCAGGCGATCAAGCGACCCTCGGACAATGCCAGCGTGTTCTCGCAATCTTGCAGCATCACATCGCCCTGGCTGACATTGCCGCAGGCATCTTTGGGTAACACCTGCCACAGGGCATCCCAGGCGCCAACGTCGGACCAACCGGCGGTCAAGGGAATCACCACCCCGGTCGGCAGTCCGGGCGCAGTCGCGGCCGGGCCTGCTGCGCCAGCCGCCAGGCGCTCCATCACCGCGTAATCGATCGAGTCGCTTGGGCACTGGGCAAAAGCCTCTTTGCCGACGCGTACAAATTCGCCATCGGTGGTGCCTTGCTCCCAGGCCGACTGGCAGGCAGCCAGAATGTCAGGGCGGCAGCTCTTCATGGCGGCCAGCCAGACCGACGCGCGCAGCATGAACAGGCCGCTGTTCCACACATAAGCGCCCGCTGCCAGATAAGTTTGCGCGGTGGCGAGGTCGGGCTTTTCGACAAAGCGGGCAATCAGGCAGGCGTTGCTGTCTTGCACTCCTTGTATTCCCGCGTAGGCGGCGCCGCACTGGATGTAGCCGTAGCCGGTTTCGGGTGCATCGGGCGTGATGCCAAAGGTGACCACCGCGCCCTCGGCGGCGAGCTGGGCACCCTGGCTGACCCCGCGTTGAAACGCGGCAAGGTCGGTGATGACGTGGTCGGCGGGCATCACCAGCAAGACCGGGTCTGAATTATTTTTAATAGCAGCTAAGGCAGACAGGGTAAGGGCTGGAGCCGTATTTCGTCCAAAAGGTTCGAGAACGATGGTGCCCGGCTTGCCGAGCAGGCGCAGTTGCTCGGCGATGACAAAGCGGTATTCCTCGTTGCACACCACCATCGGTGGCGCCAGTTCGGCGTTGGCAATGCCGTCCACGCGGCGCACGGTGGCCTGCAGCAGCGAGTCGGCGCCCATCAGCGGCAGCAGTTGCTTGGGATATTTTTCACGCGAGAGCGGCCACAGGCGCGTGCCCGAGCCACCAGAGAGAATAACCGGCTGGATCAATACAGTAGTTGTCATGTCAAGGTCAAGAATGAGGGGAAGGGTGGTGGCGCTCAGGCGCGGGCATCGCCCCAGCGCAGCTGGGCGGTGTCGTCGCCACGGTACAAGGTCTCGCCGTGGCGATCAACGCAGTAGTCGGGCGAGACAATCATTTCGGTGAACCGCATGTCGGCGGCAATCCGGGTGTACTCAAACAAGATGCTGCGCACCACCTTGGCGCCGGTCCGAATGTGGCTGCCATGCCCAATCCAGGCCGGCCCGGTGATACAGGCGCCGGGTTCAATGCGCACGCTGGCGCCAATGTAAACCGGCCCTTCGATCGTCACCTGGTCCCAGGCAATATTGGTGTTGAGCCCGACCCAGATGCCGGGCTTGACTTCATGCCCGGGCATCTTCATCTGCTCGATTTCACCGCGCAGCACGCGCTGCAACACCGACCAGTAGTCGCTGACCCGGCCAATGTCGATCCAGTTGAAGGGCCGGTTCTGGACATAAAACGCCAGCTTCTGCTCAACCAGTTGCGGGAACAACTGCGAGCCGATGTCGTAAATCGTGTTCGAAGGTACCAGGTTCAGCACCTCGGGTTCAAAAAGATAGATGCCGGTGCTGGCCAGCGTGGATTGGGCCTCGGCAGGCGCTGGTTTTTCCTGAAATGCCTCAATGCGACCGTCCGGCGCCGCCACCACAATGCCATAGGCCTGCACTTCGGCCAGCGGCACATCCATCGCCACCACGCTGGCGATGGCGCCTTTGGCCTTGTGTTCCGCAATGGCCGCAGTGATGTCGAGGTCGATCAGGGCATCGGCGCACAGCACCAGCGTGGTCTGATCAAAAAAACCACCAAAGTCCTGGATGCGGCGCATCCCCCCGGCCGAGCCCATCGGTCGCGGCAGGATGTCACCATGGTCGCGGATGCCCTCATAGGCATAGCCAATCTCCACGCCCCAACGACTGCCGTCGCCAAAATACTCTTCAATTTTCTGGTGGTGCCAGGCCACGTTGACCATGATCTCGGTGATGCCGTGGCGCGCCAGGTGCTCAATCAGGTATTCCATCACCGGTTTGCCCAGAATCGGCACCATCGGTTTGGGCAGGTCCAGGGTCAGGGGGCGCACCCGCGTCCCTTGTCCGGCGGCCAGAATCATCCCTTTGGTCATCGTTTTGCTCTTTTTTTTCATTTTTTCCTTGATGATTGCCATTCAGGCTGGTTTATAGCCATTGGGGTTGTTGCTTTGCCAGCGCCAGGTGTCTCGGCACATGGCGTCGAGTCCGCGCTCGGCACGCCAACCCAGCAACGAGAATGCCAAGGCGGGATCAGCGTAGCACGCGGCAATGTCACCGGCGCGGCGCGGCGCCACCTGGTAGGGGACCGGCTGGCCGCTGGCCTGTTCAAAGACGCGCACCATGTCAAGCACACTGTAACCGACGCCGGTGCCCAGGTTGAGGGCCTGGCATTCGGTGTGCTGTTGCAGTCGCTCCAGTGCCTTGAGGTGGCCCAGCGCTAGATCAACCACATGAATATAGTCGCGCACACCGGTGCCATCAGGCGTGGGGTAATCGTCACCCCAAACATTCAGAAACGCGCGCCGCCCGACCGCGACCTGGGCCACAAAGGGCAGCAGGTTATTGGGCGTGCCCTGCGGGTCTTCACCGATCAGGCCGCTGGCGTGCGCACCGACCGGGTTGAAATAGCGCAGCAAGCTGATGCGCCAGGCCGGGTCGCTGCGGTACAGGTCGCGCAGCATGTTTTCGATCACCAGTTTGGTCTGGCCATACGGGTTGGTGCTTGAGAGCGGATGGTCTTCGGTCAACGGCAGGCGCTGTGGCTCGCCGTAGACGGTGGCGGAGGAGCTGAACACCAGGGTTTTGACCTCACATTCCGTCATGGCTTCGAGCAATCGCAGCGTTCCCACCACGTTGTTGTCGTAATAGGCCAGCGGCTGTTGCACCGATTCGCCGACGGCCTTGAGCCCGGCGAAGTGGATCACGGCGGTGGCGCCGCTTTGCGCCAAAGCGGCCACCAGCGCCGCCCGGTCACGAATGTCGCCTTGCACCAGGCGTGGGCTTCGGTCGGTAATGCGCTGCACCCGCGTCAAGGCTTCGGGTTGGCTGTTGCAGAAGTTGTCAAAGACGGTGACGTCATGACCTGCAGCGAGCAGTTCGACGCAGGTGTGCGAGCCGATATAGCCGGCACCGCCGGTGACAAAAATCATGGCCATGAGGTGCGCTAAAGGGGCGGGCTGAGGGTTTCGGTCAACATCCGCGCCACGCCTTGCTGCCAGGGGGGCAGGAACAGCCCGAAAGCGGCTTGCAGCCGGGCCGTGTCCAGGCGTGAATTCAAGGGTCGACGCGCCGGCGTCGGGTAGTGGGCGCTCACCGTGGGGGTGATTTGATCCGGCCCCGCTTTGAGCTGCCAGCCCAGCGCCTGTGCCTGGCCCAGCACGTATCGCGCGTAGCCATGCCAACTGGTTTCGCCGCCTGCCACGCAGTGGTACAGGCCCGCCAACCCGGGCTGGTGCAGGGCCGCCCGCAGGGCATGCGCCGTGACGTCAGCCAGCAGTTCGGCTGAGGTCGGCGCGCCGATCTGGTCGTCAATCACCGTCAATGTTTCGCGCTCACCGGCAAGGCGCAGCATGGTCTTGGCGAAGTTGCCCCCGCGGGCGCCATAGACCCAGCTGGTGCGGAAAATCAGGTGTTTGGCGCAGGTGGCCACGGCGTGCTCGCCTTCGAGCTTGGTTTGCCCATAGACGCTCAAGGGACCGGTGCGATCCGACTCGCGCCAGGGCTGCTGGCCGCTACCGTCAAACACATAGTCGGTGGAGTAGTGCACCAACCAGGCACCCAGTTTTTGCGCCTCGCTGGCCAGCACGCCGGGAGCGAGTGTGTTCACGGCGCGGGCCAGCTCGGGCTCGGCCTCGGCCTTGTCCACCGCAGTGTGGGCAGCGGCATTGACAATCACGTCGGGCTGGACGCGGCGGATGGTTTCAGCCAGCCCGGGCAGATTGCTGAAGTCGCCGCACAAGCCGGCCGGGTTGTGGGCCGGGTCAAAGTCCAGCGCGACCAGCTCGCCCAGCACCGACAGACTGCGTTGCAGTTCCCAGCCGACTTGGCCACCCCGGCCAAAAAGAAGAATTTTCATGGCGATCAGCCTTGTATTTGGATTTTTATTTACTATAGATATAGTAGCTGCTTGCGCAGCTAACACGGGGGCTGGAGCCTCAAAATGCTTAAATTAATAGGTATTCTAAGAAAACCGCCCATTGTCGCAAAACCCGACTGCTTGAAAATCTTCAAGGCCGCTGTTTGCCGGGCGCCAGGGGGCGCGCTCAGGGGCAAATGAACTTCAAATTTTCAGTCTGCCAGTTCTACTCGGGCCATCTCCACATCCAGTCGCTCCATCGCATCGATCGGCTTGGCCGCGGCGGCTTGCTGGTACAGCCGGGTGGCCTCTTTCATCATCTTGTCGCCGTCGAGCATGAGCATGGCGTTGGCGTATTCGATCATGCCAATGGCAGATTGAAAGTTGAGATTCAGGGCTTCCTGGAACAGCCGCAGGCCGATGTCTTTTTTGGCCCCGTAAGTCATGCCGCCAATCAGTGAGCCCACCTTGTCAATCACCTCAGCATGAAACGAGCCCAGGGCGATGCGCGCATCGGCGTGTTTGGGCTCGATGGTGATGACGTGTTCCAGTTTTTTTTTGACCTTGCTGCCCAGACCCTGAGCCAGCGCCTTGGCGACGCTGATGCCCTGGCTGTAGCGACCCAGTGCATAAGCTTGCCAGTACAAGGCGTTGAAGTTGGCGGGGTCTTCTGCGGCTTGGGCACTGGCGCGTCGGGCCACATCCATGTACAGGTCGAGCCGGGCTTTTTCTTGTTGTTCCAGGTAGGTGGCATAAATGCAGGCGGCCTTGTTGGCAACGGTGAGGCCGGCACCGCCGATTTTCAGCCCCATCTCCCGGGCCTTCTGGAATTCACCGTTGTGAAACAGCGCCCAGGCTTGCAGCACTTTGGCATCTTTGGGCAGGGGCTCGGCGTCGCCCAGATGCAGTCGCTCCCAGTTTTTTTTAACGCTGGCAGCGGTAAAAACATAATCACCCGCGAACGGGAAAGCGGTCCATTGGGCCATTTGGGTCTCCTGTGGCCGGTGTGCCCGGCTTTTCTTTTTTCTTATTTCTCGCCGTGATTGTAGGCGCCCACCAATTGCAGCAAATGCAGGCGCTGGCCGGGCTCCAGATAAGGCACCAGCAGGTTCAAAACGTGGTGCGCACCGCGCAGCAACGCGGCTTGCGCGTTTTCCGGCTCGAGGGCGCGGCGCGGGTCACGCACGTATTCAAAACTCAGCCAGTAGGTCAGCACTACCACCATGCTGGTGGCGGTGGCTTCAACCTCACGGGAATCAATACGCACGGCGCCCGTTCGGCTCATGCCATCCAGCAAGGCTTTGACGGCCCGGGTCTTGTTTTTCAGGACCGCTTGGAAATGGGTTTCGAGTCGCCGGTTCTTGCTCAGCAAGTCATTGAGGTCGCGGTATAAAAACCGGTACTGCCAGATCAATTCAAACAGACTGTGCATGAAGAACCAGGCGTCTTCCACGTCGCGCACCCCATCGCTGGCGTTGAGCAGCTCGTTCAAGGCGCGCTCGTAGCGGTCAAACAGCGAGTTGATGAGCTCGTCTTTGGCCGGGTAGTGGTAGTACAGGTTGCCCGGGCTGATCCCCAGTTCGGCCGAGATCAGGGTGGTGGAGACATTGGGTTCGCCAAAGCGGTTGAACAACTCCAACGTGACCTCCAGAATCCGCTCAGCGGTGCGTCGTGGCGCTTTTTTCACCATGAAGGCTTCGACTGGTGTGACACCGAGCGCACGACATGGCCCAGATCGTCCATGATTTCCTGCAGATTCGCAATGGCGCGCCCCACCTGGCTGGCAGGCTTGAGGGGCGCACTGAGGTGCCGTTTGGGGTCGTCCAGTGCTTCATGATGCAGGCTGATGCCGTGACGCCACAATTTTTCAGAGAGTCCGGTTTTGTTGGAGCGCAGCATCTGGCGCGTTTGCTGGTACGCGTGCTCGGCCAGGTTGCGGCGTTGGGCGTAGCTGAAGGTATTGGCCAGATACATCTCAGGGTCGCGGTGGTCGGGCTCGATCAGGATGATGTCGGTGTTGGGGTAGAGGTGCTGGTAGTGCTGCATGCCCAGGCTCAGGCGGGAGTGGATCATGGAGCGAAACGCCTGGCTCAGCACGGCGGGCAGGCCACCGTCGATGATGCGCGGGATGTGGTGCTTTTCAGGTGACAGACCACGTTGCATGACTTTGGCGACCTGGGGTGCTGTGGCATCAAACGGCACCAGCGGGTTCAGGCACAGCATCAGGTCCACGCCACCGGCCAGCGCCACGGAGGCGTGCATGGTCTTTTTCAACGCACCGTCAACATAGTAGTTGTCATCAATTTCCACCGGTGGAAACAGGCCCGGCAGTGCCGCACTGGCTTGCACCGCTTTGGAGATCGGCACGTGGTCCCAGCCCGGGCGACCAAAAGGCACCGCCACGCTGCTGTCCAGATTGGTGGCCACCAGGGTGAGCTGGGTTTTGAGCTGGCGGAAGTCGTTGGTGCGCCCCTCGCGCGCGTACAGCCGGGCCAGTTCAACATGGATTTGCTCGTTGGAAAAAATCCCGGTAGGCAGGCCGGGACTAAGCCGCTCCAGCGCCCGGATGAACGATTTTCGCCCGGCTGTGAAATGCCACAGGGCCGAGAGCAACAAACCGGGGAACATGAGGGCGCGACGGGCAAACTCGCCATAGGCGGGCTCCAACAGCCAGGACGGATCGAATGTATCGGATTTCTCGGACGTCTCGTTGTCGCTCTCGATAAATGACGCACACAGCTCCTGCGGCGTGATGCCATTGGCCAGGCCGGCGGCAATGAAGCCGCCAGCGGATACGCCAACATAGTGCTGCAATTTGGTGAAGTCGATGCCGTTCAGGCACTCCTGCAGCGCACACAGCGCGCCGATTTCGTAAATGGCACCCAGCGGACCACCACCCGCCAATGCCAGCGCGATTCTTGGCGGGCGAGATGTTTTCAGTTTCATAAGCGCAAAGTGTAGGGGTGATGGATATGAAAATTTGCTGCAACGCAACAAGAGCGGTAGTCCTATTTAGTTGTTAATCAGCCGGGGGCAGAGCTTCTTCGATTCGTGGAGCACGGTCGGTTTCAAAAGTCGAAAAAAAGGGCGCCTAAGCGCCCTCCCGAGAAGTCATTTTGTCGGCACCGGCCGCATCAGCGGCCTCAGTGCTTTCACGACGCCCTGCGATCAGGCTTGCGCTGCAGCGGCTTGAACCGTTTCGACCATCGCTGCTTTGCGTGCCGGTGCCGCGCGTTTGAGCACGGGCTTGGGCGCCGCTTTAACGGCAGGTTTGGCAACCGGCTTGGCGGCGGTCTTGACGGCCTTGGCAGGCGCAGTTTTGACAGCGGTTTTTGCAGCAGTTTTGGGTGCCGAACCTTTGGTTGAGAGTTTTTGCACGCTCTTGTTGAGCTCCTCAATGCGGGCGATCAGGGCATTGACGTCTTTGGCGGATGGCACGCCCAGCTTGTTCAGTGCTTTGGCCACGCGTTCTTCAAAAATGTTTTCCAGCTTGTCCCACTGGCCGGAGGCCTTGGACGAAATGTCGGTGGCCATGGTGGACATCTTGCTGGTGGCTTCCGATATTTTTTCTTCGGCAACGGACTGTGTCTTGCGCTGCAAACTCACGCCTTCCTTAACCAGGGCTTCAAAGGCCTTGGAGCCTTCGGCCTGGGCCTTGTTGAAAGCGCCCAGACCCGCCTGCCAGATTTGCTGGGCTGAATCCTTCACTGAGACCTTGAGCGGTATGCTGGTTTTCTTTTGGGGGGTTATTTTTTTCAGTTTTTTGACCATGAAATACTCCAGATGGGGGTTGAATCGTTTAAATCAGATTGCACTAGGGAAATTTAGTGCATGGGCGGCACTGTAAAGGCTGGTTGATGCCGCGTGTAGATGGGACATCCTAATTTTCTAAGGCGTTGGCTCTAGCCGGGCGCGGGTTTATGCTGAATGGATATTGGTCCAAGTTCAGCCAGAATAGGCGATCTAATTGGAGGCTTTCATGCAGTATTTTGTTACCGGTGCCACCGGATTCATTGGCAAACGTCTCGTCAAGAAGCTGCTGGAGCGCAAAGGCTCAGTGGTGCACTTTCTGATTCGTCAGGAGAGTGAGGGCAAGGTGGCGGGCCTGCGCAAATACTGGGGTGCCAGCGCGGCGCGCACGGTGCCGGTGTTTGGTGACCTGACCGCCAAAAAGCTGGGTCTGTCGGGCGATGTCATCAAGCTGTTGAAAGGTCAGATTGACCATTTCTACCATCTGGCCGCCATCTATGACCTGGGCGCGGTTGAAGCCAGCCAGATCGCCGTCAACGTTGATGGTACCCGCAACACGGTGGAACTGGCCGGCGTCCTTCATGCTGCGCACTTTCATGTTGTCAGCTCAATTGCGGCCGCTGGTTTGTACGAGGGCGTGTTCCGCGAGGACATGTTTGAGGAGGCCGAGAACTATGAGCACCCTTATTTTCGGACCAAGCATGAGAGTGAGAAAATCGTGCGCCAGGAGTGCAAAGTGCCGTGGTCGGTGTACCGGCCGGCCATGGTGGTGGGCGACAGCAGCACCGGGGAGATGGACAAGATCGACGGCCCCTACTATTTTTTCAAGCTGATTCAACGCATGCGTCAGTTGTTGCCCCCCTGGCTGCCTTCGGTGGGCCTGGAAGGTGGGCGCGTCAATATTGTGCCGGTGGACTTTGTGGTGGACGCACTGGACGTGATCAGTCACCAAAAGGGAATCTCCGGAAAATGCTACCACTTGGTGGACCCGGTGGGCTACCGAGTGGGCGACGTGCTCGACATTTTCAGCCGTGCCGCGCACGCCCCCAAGATGAATCTGTTCGTCAACGCCGCCTTGCTCGGGTTTATTCCGCGCAGCCTCACCAAGGGACTGATGGCGCTGGCCCCGGTGCGCCGGGTGCGCCAGGCCATCATGAAAGACCTGGGCCTGCCCGAAGACCTGCTCACGTTTGTGAATTACCCGACGCGGTTTGATTGCCGCGACACGCTTGCCGCGCTCAAAGGTTCAGGCGTTGCGTGCCCCAACCTGAATGACTACGCCTGGCGCCTGTGGGACTATTGGGAGCGTCATCTCGACCCCGCTCTGCACATTGACCATACCCTGCGCGGCACGGTGGCGGGCAAGGTGGTATTGATTACCGGGGGCTCATCGGGTATCGGCCTGGCGACTGCGCACAAGTTCGCCGAGGCCGGAGCCATCACCATCATCTGTGGGCGGGATGTCGACAAACTGGAAGCAGCCTGCCAGGAGGCCAAGGCCAAAGGCTACAGTTTCGTTTCGTATGCAGTGGACATTGCCGACATGACCGACTGCGACCGGTTTATCAAACCGCTTCTCGAGGACCATGGCGGCGTGGATTTCCTGATCAACAATGCGGGGCGCTCCATCCGCCGTGCCATTGAGTCAAGCTACGACCGCTTCCATGATTTTGAGCGCACCATGCAGCTCAATTATTTTGGCTGTCTGCGCGTCACCATGGGCCTGCTGCCGGGCATGGTGGCCAAGCACCACGGCCATGTCGTCAATATCAGCTCCATTGGCGTGCTCACCAACGCACCGCGCTTCAGCGCTTATGTGGCTTCCAAAGCGGCGCTGGAAGCCTGGGCGCGCTGCGCCTCCAGCGAATTTGCCGACCAGGGCGTGACCTTTACCACCATCAACATGCCCTTGGTGCGCACCCCCATGATTGCGCCGACCGGTCTCTACAACAACGTGCCCACGCTGGCGCCCGAAGAAGCCGCCGACATGATTGCCGAAGCCTGTATTTTCAAACCAGTGCGCGTTGCCACCCGGTTGGGCATTACCGGCCAGATTTTGCATGCCGTGCTGCCGCGGGTGGCGCAAATCGCCATGAACACCAGCTTCCGGATGTTTCCCGACTCCGGCGCCGCCAAAGGGGCAAAGCCGGGCGACAAAGTGGTCAAGCAGCACTTGTCGCCAGAGGCGGTCGCCCTGCAGCAGATGATGCGGGGGATTCATTTTTGAGTTGCTTGCTCCATTGATCAATGCAAACCCGACCCGTCTTGAAACCGTGATCTGAAATCTTCAAGTGCCGTTTTAAATTGTTTTTTCCAAATATTCTGGGAATATCTCATTCGGCGCAGGATATTAAATTTCGGGACGCTTGGTATTAACTGTCGGAAATTAAAGTCATCACTGTACTGGGCTGAAAGGATGTTTGAATAGATAATGTGAGCTATTCAAATATTTTTGAATAATAGCCAGTCGAAACCGCCCTGACAGGGATGTTCATATTTTTAATAAAAAAGGATTCAGTATGAGCGATTTAATCGAGCTTCAAAGTCAGATAGAGAAACTGCAAAAACAGGCCGCTGAGATCAAGGCCCGGGAATTTGGCAAAACGGTGCAGGATATTTTGGTCAAGATGCAGGCTTTTGGTATCACCCTGAAGGATTTGCAGCCGGGCAAGGCGCGCGGGGCCAAGGGTAAAGTCAAAGCCATCAAAACCATTAAAACCACCAAGGGCAGGGCGGCTGACAAGGCTGCCGGTGTTGCCAAGAAAGTGGCGGGGCCGGTGGCGGCCAAGTACTTCGGCCCCAACGGCGAGGGCTGGAGCGGCCGCGGTTTGACGCCGCGCTGGTTGACGGCCTTGCTGGTTGACGGCAAAACCAAAGAAGATTTCACCGTCAAGCGTTGAGGCCGCAGCGGTTGCCAGGCGCGGCCTGCGGCACAATTTTCAGACCGACTTTTTAGCCACAGGCCACACCACCCCATGACCGACGTTAGCAACATCCCCCCGCGTGACAAAGCCGAGATTCTGGCCCAAGCGTTGCCTTATATCCGCAAGTTCCATGGCAAGACCATGGTTATCAAGTATGGGGGCAACGCCATGACCGACCCGGCCTTGCTGGCCGATTTTGCGGAAGACGTGGTGCTGCTCAAGCTGGTTGGCATCAATCCGGTGGTGGTGCATGGCGGCGGGCCCCAGATTGAAGCTGCCTTGAAGCGTTTGGGCAAAAAAGGGGAGTTCATCCAGGGCATGCGCGTGACCGATGTTGAAACCATGGAAATTGTCGAGTGGGTGCTGGGAGGCGAAGTGCAGCAAGACATCGTGGGCCTGATCAACCAGGCGGGGGGCAAGGCGGTGGGCCTGACCGGGCGCGATGGCGGCATGATTCGGGCGCAAAAGCTGAAAATGCGGGACAACACCGACTCCAGCATCGAGCACGACCTGGGTCAGGTCGGTGACATCGTCAGCATTGACCCGAGCGTCGTCAAGGCGCTGCAGGACGACGCCTTCATCCCGGTCATCAGCCCGATTGGTTTTGGTGAAAACAACGAGAGTTACAACATCAATGCCGACGTGGTGGCTGCCAAGCTCGCCACCGTGCTCAGGGCAGAGAAACTGATGATGCTCACCAACATCAGCGGCGTGCTCGACAAAGCGGGTAAGTTGCTGACCAACCTGAGTGCGCGCCAGATTGATGACTTGTTTGCCGACGGCACCATCAGCGGCGGCATGCTGCCCAAGATCAGTGGTGCGCTCGATGCCGCCAGGAGCGGCGTCAATTCGGTGCATATTATTGACGGCCGGGTGCCCCATGTGTTGCTGCTGGAGATTTTGACCGATCAGGCCTTTGGCACGATGATTCGCTCGCATTGACAAAAGCGAGTCGCAAGGCGACCCTGCCGGGCCCGCGCCGACCCCAGCGCTGGGTGGCCTGCGGCCTGCTCGCTACGCCTGCTGTCTTTGCTGAAAATTTAAAGAAATAGGGCTCTAACCCGCGTAGTATCTGCGTAAGCAGCTATATATTTTATAGCTTGTTCAGGGTGCGTCATGCAGCGCCTGGTCCAGCACTTCGATCCAGTGGCGCACCGGCAGAGCGGTGCCGCTTTGCAGGTGCGTGATGCAGCCGATGTTGGCCGAGACGATCACATCCGGGGGTGCCGCGCCAAAGGTGGTGTTCAGGTGGCCGAGCTTGCGCTCAAGCAACTGATGGGACAAATCCGGGTTCAGCACCGAATAAGTACCGGCCGAGCCACAGCACAGGTGCGCCTCGAAGCCGGTGACTTTGATGTTGAAGCCCAGCTCACCGAGGTAACGCTCAACGCCGCCGCGCAGCTGCTGGCCATGCTGCAGCGTGCAGGGCGGATGAAACGCCAGGGCGCCGGCCTGCTGGGCAGCTTGCGGGGAGACTTGACGGCGCAATTTTTCGCTCAGCTCGGGCAGCCATTCGCTCACGTCCTGCGTCAGGGCGCTGATGCGGGCGGCCTTCGCCGCATAGGCCGGGTCGTCGCGCAGGATGTGGCCGTATTCTTTGACCGTGGCGCCACAGCCCGACACATTCATCAGGATCGCCTCTACCCCGGCCTGGCCGTTGTGGCCGTCCAGATACGGCCACCAGGCGTCGATATTGGCGCGCATCTCGGCCTTGCCACCGTCCTGGTCGTTCAGGTGAAATTTGACCGCCCCACAGCAAGCGGCTTTTGGCGCGATCACGCATTGGACACCGGCCGCATCGAACACGCGGGCGGTGGCGTTGTTGATGTTGGGCGCCATGGCCGGTTGCACACAACCCGCCAGCAGCAGCACCTGGCGCGCGTGGCCGCGCGTCGGCCAGGCACCCGCGTTTTGTTTGGCGGGCACCTTGGCTTGCAGGGCGGCGGGCAACAAGGGGCGCACCAGCTGCCCCAGCGCCATGGCGGGGGCGAACAGCGGTGATGGCAGGCCTTCTTTCAGCGCCCAGCGCAGGGCACGCTCACCGGCCGGGCGCGGCACTTGGGCATCGACCAGCTTGCGTCCGATGTCGAGCAGCTGGCCGTATTGCACGCCGCTCGGGCAGGTGCTTTCGCACGAACGGCAGGTTAGGCAGCGGTCCAGGTGGAGCTGGGTTTTGCGCGTCGGCGTGGCGCCTTCGAGCACCTGCTTGATCAGGTAGATGCGCCCGCGCGGGCCGTCGAGTTCATCGCCGAGCAACTGGTAGGTCGGGCAGGTCGCGGTGCAAAAACCGCAGTGCACGCACTTGCGCAGGATCGCTTCGGCGGCCAGGCCGTCGGGCGTGCCTTGGTATTCAGGGGCGAGTTGGGTTTGCATCGGGGTACATCCGGCCAGGGTTGAAGATACCAGCCGGGTCAAACTCGGCCTGCAAGCGCTGGTGAATCTGCACCAGCACCGGACTCAAGGGATGAAAACGGGCGCTAGCCCCCGTGTTACCTTCTTGAGGTGCTCTGAAAAGAGTAGCATTGCCTCCCGCCTCGGTCGCCGCTTGGCGCAATTGCGTTTGCGCCGCCAGGGGTGCCCACAACCAGCGCAGGCCGCCATGCCACTCGATCAAGGGCGCATACGGCAAGGCCAGCGCAGGCGCGGTGGCGGGAAGCGACAGGCGCCACAGGCCCAGGTCGGGCGCGCGCGGTGTGAAGAACGGCAGGGTTTGATCACGACAGGCGTCCCAGTCGGGACCGGCCTGCGCGTTGTCCAGACGCGCGGCATCGCCACCGGCGGCTTGCAAGTCCGCCAGCAGGCGCGGCGCTGCCGCCGCCACCGCAGCGGCCGCGCCGCGCAGGCGCACAAACAAGGTGTCACGCGCCGGGCTGACGCTGTCGTCTCGCACCCAGCAGCTGGCATTCAAAGGCAGCGGCTGGCCGCCCCAGCGCTGCAGCAAAGCCAGGGCGGCGGGCTGCGTGATGTTGCTGGCCATCAAGGTCACCTCGGCCGGCGCCAGCGGCAGCACCTTGAGTGAAATTTCGGTCAGCACACCCAGTGTTCCCAGGGCGCCCACCATCAGGCGCGAGACGTCATAGCCGGCCACGTTTTTGATCACCTGGCCGCCAAAAGTCAGCAACTCGGCGCGTCCGTTGAGCAGCTTGACGCCCAGCACATAGTCGCGCACGCCACCGACGCTGGCCCGGGCCGGGCCGCTCAGGCCGGCCGCCACCATGCCGCCCACGGTGGCGCCGGCGGTGCTGGCCCCGGCCCCGGCAAAGCGCGGCGGCTCAAAAGCCAGGCACTGGCCTTGTTGCGCCAGCGCGGTTTCCAGTTCGCCCAGCGGCGTGCCCGCGCGCACGGTCACCACCAGTTCGCTGGGCTCGTAACTGAGGATGCCGGCCAAACCACTGAGGTCGAGCAACTCGCCGTGCAGTGCCTGGCCGTAGAAGTCTTTGCTGCCGCCCGCGCGCAGGCGCAGCGGGGTGCGCTCGGCAGCGGCGGCGCGAACGCGCTCTGTGATCTGATGCAGTAGTGAGTCCATGGGGTGCGGGCTTGAAGAGTGGCGGGGTGGGCAATGACGCTAAGGGTAACGCTTAATCGACGAAGAAGTTGACCGGCAGGCCCGGCACCGGGACGCGCATGGCCAGCACGCAGCCCGACTCGGGCAAGTGGGCCAGCTCGGCCGCGCTGCGGCCCTGGCGCGCCGTGGTGAGATACAGCGTCTGCAAGTCCTCGCCGCCAAAGCAGGGCATGGTCGGGCATTGCGCTGGTGTGACAAATTCGGCCAACAACGTGCCGTCGCTCGCCAGCTGGCAGACGCGCCGCCCCTCGTACATGGCGACCCAGTAGTTGCCCTGCACATCGACGGCCGCGCCATCCGGGCGGCCCAGGTAGCCCGCGTTGTCGTCGGCCCGGTCAAACTGCCAGCCCGGTGGCTTGGGCGCGAACTGAGCGAAAGTGCGCTGCCCCGTCAGGCGATTGCGGCTCAGGTCGTAGTCCCAAGCGTGAATCGTGTGGCTGGGGGTGTCGGCCCAGTACAGAGTGCGGTCATCCGGGCTCCAGGCCAGGCCGTTGGCGGTGCTGGCGGGCAACACGGTTTGATCGAGCTGGCGCTCGATCTGCGGCGTGGCACCCGCGCGGCAATCCATCGAATAGAGCGCGGCATTGCGCGCCACCCGCGTTTCGTCCAGCGTGCCAATCCAGAAACGTCCGAACGCATCACACTTGCCATCATTGGCGCGCATTTGCGTCGGGTTGTAATCGAGCGTGGCGATGGATTGCAGCGGCCCACCCCATTCGCGCGCGCGAAACACACCGTGGCGCAGCGCCAGCACCAAGCCGCCGTTGGCGGCCGGGGCGATGCAGCCAGGCTCGCTCGGCATGGCCCAGGTCTCAATCACGTCCTGGCCGGGCTGGGTGCGCAGGATCTTGCGGCCCGCAGTATCGACCCAGTACAGCCGTTGCTCGTGCGGATGCCAAAACGGCGATTCGCCCAGCAGGCAGGGTTGGGGGGTGATGGTTTGCCAGTTGCTCTTGATTAAGCCCATAAGACCCTGCTCGCTCTCCATTTTCAGCGCTGTCGTCAGAGCGGAGATTGTGCCCTGCGTTGCAGAGTTCCCCTGGATGAAGAAGCGCTGCCGGTCCTGAATCTTAGTCGTAACGCCAGAAAACGCCCATCAACCATGCAAAAAAGCCCCCCGAGCCGCTGGCTCGGGGGGCTTGCTGCGCGATCCGGTTCAGCGGCTGTAAGCGGTCTCGCCGTGCGAGGTAATGTCGAGGCCTTCGCGCTCGTCTTCTTCGCTCACCCGCAGACCGATGGTCAGGTCAACGATCTTGTAGGCAACGAGGGACACCACGCCCGACCAGACGATGGTGGTCAACACCGCCTTGGCCTGAATCCAGACCTGCGCTGCAATCGAGTAGTCGGCACTGGTCACCATGGTGGCGGTGACCCAGTCGGCCACATAGCCGGGCCCACCCAGGGCGGGCGAGTTGAAGACGCCGGTCAGCAGCGCACCGACGACACCGCCGACACCGTGCACGCCAAACACATCGAGTGAGTCATCGGCACCGAGCAGTTTCTTCAGGCCATTGACACCCCACAGGCAGGCAAAGCCGGCCACCGTGCCAATCACCAGGGCACCGCCGACGCCCACATTGCCAGCGGCCGGTGTGATGGCGACCAGGCCCGCCACCGCGCCCGAGGCCGCCCCCAGAATGGAGGCCTTGCCGCGCATCAACGCTTCGCCCACAGACCAGGCCAGCACCGCGGCCGCCGTGGCGCCGAAGGTGTTGATGAAAGCCAGCGCGGCAAAGCCGTTGGCTTCCAGGGCCGAGCCGGCATTGAAGCCGAACCAACCGACCCACAGCAGGGAGGCGCCCACCATGGTCAAGGTCAGGCTGTGCGGGGCCATGGATTCCTTGCCGTAGCCAATGCGTTTGCCGACCATGAAGGCGCCGACCAAACCGGCCACCGCCGCGTTGATGTGCACCACCGTGCCACCCGCAAAGTCAAGCGCGCCCGATTGCCAGACGTAGCCGGCTTTGGCGTTCATCGCGTCCACCACCTCCTTGGTGCCATAGGCGTCAGGACCCATCCAGAACCACACCATGTGGGCGATCGGGGCGTAGCTGAAGGTGAACCAAAGCGCCGAGAACATCAGCACGGCCGAGAACTTCATGCGTTCGGCAAAGGCGCCGACGATCAGGGTGCAAGTGATACCGGCAAAAGTAGCCTGGAAAGCGGCAAACACGATCTCGGGAATCACCACCCCCTTGCTGAATGTAGCCGCGTTGGCAAAGGTGCCCGCCACGTTGTCCCAGATGCCTTTCATGAACAGCCGGTCAAAGCCGCCGACGAAGGCGTTGCCCTCGGTGAACGCCAGGCTGTAGCCATAGATGAACCACAACACGACGATCAGCGAGAACGTCACCAGCACCTGCATCAGCACCGACAGCATGTTTTTAGAGCGCACCAGCCCGCCGTAAAACAGCGCCAGACCCGGCACCGTCATCAGGATCACCAGCAAGGTGGAGACCATCATCCAGGCGGTGTCGCCCTTGTTGGGCATCGGGGCCGGGGCGGCAACGGCCGCTGCGGCGGCCGGCGTGGCTGCGGCAGCGACGGCCCCAGCAGCCGGTGCCGCCGTGTCAGCGGGCTTGACATCCGCCGAGGCGGCGGCGATGGGAGCCGCTGCGGGCTCGGCAGCCGGGGTTTGTGCCAGTGCGGCGGTGCTGCCGGCCAACAGGCAGAAGCCCAGGGTGAGGGAGGCAAGTAATTTTTTCATGGTAGTTCTCTCATCAGGTGGGGTGTGAGGTGCTGGCAGCGCTTACAGCGCTTCCTTGCCGGTCTCGCCGGTGCGGATGCGGATGACTTGTTCAAGGTCATAGACAAAAATCTTGCCGTCGCCAATCTTGCCGGTGCGGGCAGCGCCCTCCACGGCTTCGATCACGCGCTCGACCAGTTCGTCCGACACCGCGGCTTCAATCTTGACCTTGGGTAAAAAATCGACCACGTACTCGGCCCCGCGATAGAGCTCGGTGTGGCCTTTTTGCCGGCCGAAGCCTTTGACCTCGGTCACGGTGATGCCCTGCACGCCGATCGCCGAAAGTGCTTCGCGCACCTCGTCGAGCTTGAAGGGTTTGATGATGGCGGTGATGAGTTTCATGTTGATCTCATTAAAAAGTTGTGCTGATGGTGAAAACGAGAATTACTTTTCGGCTCAAAAGGTCTTGGTCACTGACAAGGCCACTCGATTACCTCCAATGTTCTTGCCAAATGCGTTCATGTAGGTGGTCGTGTCGTTGTCCGGCGCGGTATCTTTGGTGTCCGCATAGGTCCAGGCGAGGCCAAAATTGAAACCTTGGTATTCCTTGGTCAGCCCCAGTTTGTAGTCCGTGTAGTCGAAGTAGCTGTTGTTGCCGCCGGAGCCACCCCAGTAGCCGACATTGGGATTGCCCGGATAGCGCTGGTGGCCAACATGGGCTTGCAAACTCACGCCGCTTTCGCCCAAGGGCACTGCCGCCGACAAATCGATGTAGTCCGCCCCTTTGCTTTCATTGACACCAAAGGTATAGGAGCTGATTGCCTTGGAATATTTCAGACTTAACCACTTGTAGCCGATTGCGCCATAAACCTCCGTCGTGTTGGGCTGCCGGTATGCGCCAACGCTGTCATAGCGGCCCGGATAGTAGTACTGGATGATGCCGACATCGTAGTTCCAGTCAGTGGCGAATGTATTTTTGTAGCCACCGTACATATCCCATTCCAAACTGGCCGCGTTGCTTGCCCCGGGCGTGTAGGGAGCGCCGACGCTGGCCGGGGAAGAAAGCGCCACCGGCGCGCTCTTGACGCCGGCATTCTGGTCGGTGAACCAACTAATATTTGAGAGCCAAGTACCGACATAAAAGCCTGACGGATGGGCATAATCCAGGCCGCCCTGAAACGCAGGTTGGCCGTTGGTTTGGGTCAAACCACGAAACACGTATTGACTTACCAGTCCGAGGTTTTCCGTCAAAGGTGACGCAGGCGCGGCTGCGGCGGCCGGCGCAGGTGTGGCGGTTTGCGCTATCGCGGCGGCGCTGACAAGCAGTGTGCTCAGGATGAGGGCATTGTTTCTTTTCAGCTTCATAAAGTGCTCCAGAGAGTTAAGGGATGAGATCTCTATGCACGGTCCGTGCCAACTTCCGCTTGTCTGCGGTGCTGCCCCCGTAAACCGGTTCGTCGCGGCTGCGTTAAGATATCTGTATAAAAAAACAGGTGGCACTGCCTTGGTGCGCATGGGTGAGCGCTCAACAAACTTTGGCGCACCCTTTTGGGAAGGAATCCGGATGAGTTTATCTTTGGTGCAAAGCCGTACCCTGCTTGGCCTGGAGGCCGCGGCGGTGACCGTGGAAGTGCATCTGGCCAATGGCCTGCCCAGCTTCACGCTGGTCGGTCTGGCCGATGTCGAGGTGAAAGAGGCGCGCGAGCGGGTGCGTTCGGCGATTCAAAACTCGGGGCTGGAGTTTCCGAACAACAAGCGCATCACGGTCAATCTGGCGCCCGCTGACCTGCCGAAAGACTCCGGTCGTTTTGATCTGCCGATTGCACTGGGCATTCTGGCCGCCAGTGGCCAGATCGACGCGGCGCGGCTGGCCGGCTATGAGTTTGCCGGCGAGTTGTCGCTGTCGGGCGAGCTGCGCCCGGTGCGCGGCGCCCTGGCCATGAGCCTGGCTTTGCACGCCAGCGGGGTGGTGACGCAACTGGTGTTGCCGCCGGGCAGCGCCGAAGAAGCCGCGCTGGTGCCGGATGCGCAGGTCTATAGCGCACGCCATCTGCTCGACGTGGTGCAGCATTTTTTACCGCAAGACGCCCAGACGCCACCAGCAGGGCCCGCGCCCGGCTGGTCGCGCGTCCGGGCCGCACCCCAGGGCGAGGTTGTCCGATACCTGGATCTGGCCGATGTCAAGGGTCAACTGGGCGCCAAACGCGCGCTGGAGATTGCAGCAGCGGGCGGGCACAGTCTGCTGCTGATGGGGCCACCGGGCTCGGGCAAGTCGATGCTGGCGCAACGCTTTGCCGGCCTGCTGCCGGCCATGACGACCGAGGAGGCGCTGCAAAGCGCGGCCGTGGCCAGTTTGGGCGGGCGCTTCTCGCTGGAGCGCTGGGCGCAGCGGCCCAC
Source organism: Gammaproteobacteria bacterium (assembly GCA_025359085.1). GTDB lineage: Bacteria > Pseudomonadota > Gammaproteobacteria > Burkholderiales > Burkholderiaceae_C > Rhodoferax. The sequence goes on along the minus strand of JANYHL010000057.1, from coordinate 44,209 downwards.
CTGCAGCCCGCACCACACCGCCAGTGCCGTGGCGCTGGTGGGGGGCGGCTCGCCACCGCGGCCCGGCGAGATTTCACTGGCGCATCATGGTGTGCTGTTTCTGGATGAATTGCCTGAGTTCCCGCGCGCGGCGCTGGAGGCGCTGCGCGAGCCGCTGGAGTCGGGTGTCATCACGATTTCACGCGCGGCCCGACGCGCCGAATTTCCGGCCCGTTTTCAATTGATTGGCGCCATGAATCCCTGCCCCTGCGGCTACCTCGGCTCGGCGCAAAAGGTCTGCCGTTGCACGCCGGACCAGGTGGCGCGCTACCAGAGCAAGCTGAGCGGCCCGCTGGTGGATCGGATTGACCTGCATGTGGAGGTACCGGCCTTGCCGGCGGCGGAGTTGCTGCAGGCGAGCGCGGGCGAGGCCACCGCCGACATCCGCGCCCGCTGCACCGCGGCGCGCGAGCGCGCCATGGCGCGCCAAGGCAAGGCCAATCAGGCGCTGCAGGGCCAGGAAATAGACCACCACTTGTTGCTCGACGAGGCTGCCGCCCAGTTTCTCAACATGGCCGCGGCCCGCCTGGGCTGGTCGGCACGCAGTACGCACCGGGCCCTGAAAGTGGCGCGTACCATCGCCGACCTGGCCGCTGCCCGCACCACCCAGGTGACGCATGTAGCCGAGGCGATGCAGTACCGCCGGGCGCTGCGTTCGGCTTAGCAGGTCTTAAACTAGGCGTCATCACAACTCAAACGGGCGCTTGTTATGCAGCATGTCGTGTTCAACCAAAAAGGGGGCGTCGGCAAGTCCACCATCACCTGCAATCTGGCGGCCATCAGTGCCTGGCAGGGCTTGCGCACTTTGGTGATCGACCTCGACTCGCAGGGCAACTCGACCCGCTACCTGCTCGGCGATGAGGCCACCGCCAAGCAACCCAACGTGGCCGAGTTCTTTGAGCAAAGCCTGAAGTTCACCATCCGCGACAAGCCGCCGGGCGATTTCATCGTCAACACCCGCTGGGAGGGACTGGACCTGATGCCCTCGCACGCGCTGCTCGATGAACTGCATGGCAAGCTCGAATCGCGCCACAAGATTTACAAGTTGCGCGACGCGCTTGTCGCTTTGGCCGCTGATTACGACCAGATCTACATCGACACGCCACCAGCGCTCAACTTCTACACCCGCTCGGCCCTGACGGCGGCGCAGGGCTGCCTGATTCCATTTGATTGCGACGATTTTTCGCGCCGGGCGCTTTACACGCTGCTGGAGAACGTGCAGGAGATCAAGGCCGACCACAATGCCGACCTGCAGGTCGAGGGCATCATCGTCAACCAGTTTCAGCCGCGCGCCAACCTGCCGCAGCGCCTGGTGCAGGCGCTGATTGACGAAGGCCTGCCGGTGTTGCAGCCCTACCTGAGTTCCTCGGTCAAGATTCGAGAGTCGCACGAGCAGTCCCGGCCGATGATCTTTCTGGAACCGAGCCACAAGCTCACACAGGAATATGTGGCCTTGCACGACGCGCTGCTGTAGTTTGCACCTCGCCGTGCGGGATTGCTTGCGCCGGTTTATCCTGAATTTATAGCTGCATAGGCTTATTCCACGCGGGCTAGCGTCCCGTTTTATTCGCGGATTCAACTACAAAGTGCATCATTAGGAGTTTAAGCGGAGTCATTTTCAAGCGATAAAAGTCGGCGTTGGCGCGACGCCACCCGTGTGCATCACGGGGATCGTGGGTTGTGTCGTGGGCAGCGCGCGGTGCTTGTTTCACCCTGGTCTTTCCGGCCTGAACGTCACCCCCGCAAAAACCCTTGGTAGCGCTATGCGAAAATGGATTCAATCCATCACCCTGTGCCCATGTCTGACGCTGAATTAACCTCCTCCCTGCTCTCTTTCCCAAGCGTGGGCCAGCGTGAACCGGCCGTTCCAACGCGCAAGCGGCTGAGGCCGGGCGAGCGACGGGAGCAGATCTTGCAGGCCCTGGCGCAGATGCTGGAGCAGCCCGGCGCCGAGCGCATCACGACCGCCGCCCTGGCAGCGCGTCTCGAAGTCAGCGAGGCCGCGCTGTACCGACACTTTGCCAGCAAGGCACAGATGTTTGAGGGTCTGATTGAGTTCATTGAACACTCGGTGTTTTCGCTGGTCAACCAAATTGCCGAACGCCAAAGTTCGCCCGTCCTGCCGACCTTGGCACCCGCCGGGACGGGTCCAGCGCTGGATGTCGAGGCAGTCGCCCAGTCCGGCGTGCGCCAGGCCGCACAGGTGGTCACCATGCTGCTGCAATTTGCCGAAAAAAACCCTGGCATGACCCGCGTCATGGTGGGCGATGCGCTGGTGTTCGAGAACGAGCGCCTGCAACAGCGCATGAACCAATTTTTCGATAAAATCGAGTCCGGTCTCAAACAAAGTCTGCGCGCAGGTGCCGAGTTGAGTGGTTCGGCCACGCCCAGTCTGGATACCCAGGTGCGCGCGTCCGTCCTGATTGCTTTTGTCGTCGGACGCCTGCAGCGCTTTGCGCGCTCCCATTTCAAGCGATTGCCGTGCGAGCACCTCGAAGCCAGCCTGGCCCTGATGCTCTGAACCAGTCCACGCTACCGTGAAGTTTGTCCCTTAGGGTCGGGTCGGCAAGACGGCGCCGAAGTGACTGAAAAAAAGTGACCTCGAGACCTTGGGTATTGAGGGTTTGGGCGCACAACAGCAGCCGGTGGCGCCCAATAAGCGCTTGTTTTTGCGGGTAAACCCTTGCTCTTACTAGAAAAATCTCTCTAGTTGAGGTTTTTCTGATCCGCTGCGAACCGAATTGCTGCAAAATAGAACGATCGTTCTTTTTTGCGCCATGACACCTAAACAATCACTTGCCCCCTCTGCATCTTCCAGCCGCCGCTTGGGTGCGGGCGCTGGGTCGGCCCTGCAAAAAGGCCAGCAAACCAAGCAAGCCATTGTTGACGCCGCCTTGGGCTTGGCCGCAGAGATCGGGCTGGAAGGTCTGAGCATTGGTGCCCTGGCCGAGGTGACCCGGATGAGTAAATCGGGCGTCTTTGCCCATTTCGGATCGCGTGAAGAGCTGCAGATCTCTGTTATTCGGGCGCACTTCGAGAGCTTTTATGCCCATGTTTTTGAGCCGTCCATGCAGGCCGATCGGGGTCTGCCGCGCGTACGGGCACTTTTTGCGAACTGGATGAAGCGTGTGTCCGTGGAGATTCAATCCGGTTGCATCTTTATCAGCGGTGCCGTGGAATTTGATGATCGACCCGGGCCAGTGCGCGACGCGCTGGTGAATTCGGTCAACATCTGGTTGGCGGCGGTAGATCGCGCCGTTGAACAGGCCCGGGAAGTCGGCCACATCAAGCCCGATACCGAAGCGCATCAAATGGCTTTTGAGATTCATGGGCTCATTCTGGCCCTGCATTTCGAGGCGCGTTTTTTGGGCTTACCCGGCGCCGTTGAGCGTGCCAACATCGGCTTTGAAAACATTATCTCGCGCTACGGCAAGTCTGGCGCCAGCGCATCACCGCGTACCCCCGCATCTCACCGCAACCTGAAAGATAAGTAACCATGCCTAGCTATACCCCCCCGCTGCGCGACATGCAGTTTGTCATGCACGAACTGCTCCATGTCGTTGACGATTTGACGGCTATCCCGAAACACGCCGATATCGATGTTGACACCATCAACGCCGTGCTGGAAGAAGGCGGTAAATTTGCCGCTGAGGTCGCTTTCCCACTCAATCAGAGTGGTGATGCCGAGGGCTGCAAGCTAGACCCGGTGACGCATGAGGTCACCACGCCCACCGGTTTCAAGGAGGCTTACAAGAAGTACGTTGAAGGCGGTTGGGCTGCGCTGGCCTGCGAACCGGAATACGGTGGTCAGGGTTTGCCGCACATCTTGAACCAGTGTTTTTATGAAATGCTCAACAGTGCCAACCAGTCCTGGGCCATGTACCCGGGGCTGACGCACGGCGCCTATGCTGCCTTGCACGCGCACGGCACCGAAGCGCAAAAGCAGACTTATCTGCACAAAATGACCAGTGGCGAGTGGCTGGGCACCATGTGCCTGACCGAAGCGCATTGCGGCACTGACCTGGGCCTGATGCGCAGCAAGGCTGAGCCGCAGGCCGACGGCACCTACAAAATCAGTGGTGAAAAGATATTTATCAGCGCCGGTGAAAATGACATGGCCAGCAACATCATCCATCTGGTGTTGGCCCGGCTGCCCGATGCGCCGGTCGGCATCAAGGGCGTGAGTCTGTTCATCGTGCCAAAATTCCTGGTCAATCAGGACGGCTCGGTGGGCGCGCGCAACGGCATTTATTGTGGCGGCCTGGAGCACAAAATGGGCATCCGTGGCAACGCCACGGCGCAGCTGGTGCTTGACAATGCGGTCGGCACCTTGGTGGGGCAACCCAACAAGGGCATGCAGGCCATGTTTGTGATGATGAACGCGGCCCGCCTCGGGGTCGGCAACCAGTCGCTCGGTCAGACCGAAGTCGCCTACCAAAACGCCCTGGCCTACGCCAAGGATCGCATCCAGATGCGCTCACTTACCGGCATCAAGGCCAAGGACAAGCCGGCCGATCCGATCATCGTGCATCCGGACGTGCGCAAGATGCTGCTCACGGCCAAGGCCTACGCCGAGGGCGGTCGCGCCTTGTTGTGCTACAGCGCCATGTTGCTGGAAAAAGAACACAGCCACCCCGATGAAAAGATCCGCAAGGACGCCGGCGAAATGCTGGCCATGCTGACCCCGATTGTTAAAGCCTTCATCACGGATAACGGCCATATCTCCACCAACGCCTGCCTGCAGGTGTTTGGTGGCCACGGCTATATCAAAGAATGGGGCATGGAGCAGTATGCGCGCGACAACCGCATCAACATGATTTACGAAGGCACCAACACCATCCAGTCGCTCGATTTGCTGGGGCGCAAGATCCTGGGCAACAACGGCGCCACCTTGCGCAAGTTTGGCAAGCTCATCGGTCAGCTGGTGGCCGAAGAAGGCGTCAACGAAAAGATGGCCGAATTCATCACCCCGATTGCCATTCTGGGCGACCAGATGACCAAGTTCACCACCGAAATTGGTTTCAAGGGTTTCCAGAATGCCGACGAAGTGGGTGCGGCAGCGGTGGACTACCTGCGCGTGACCGGGCACCTGGTGTTTGGTTACCTCTGGGCTCGCATGGCGCAAGTAGCGCTGCGTGAAATTGCCGCGGGCAACGCCGACCCCTTCTACTTGGCCAAGGTGCAGACAGCGCGCTTCTACTTTGCCAAACTGTTCCCCGAAACCGCAACACTGATGCGCACGGCACGCGCCGGCAGCAAGGTGTTGATGGATACGGATGCTGCCCTGGCCTGACAGTAGCGTGGACCCCGCGCGAGCGGGGTCTCTAAGTCCCACCGTTGAGGAGAGATCATTTTGCATAAATCGATAGCCGCCATTCTTATCAGTGCCCTGACACTGCCCGTTCTGGCCCAGATGACGCCCGTGGGCGTCTGGCGCACGGTGGATGACAAAACCGGTGAGGTGTCATCCGAGGTGCGTATCAGCGATAACGCTGGCGTGCTCTCCGGCCGGATTGAGAAGCTCCTGCGCAAGGATACCAAGCAGGACGATGTCTGCGACAAATGCACCGATGAGCGCAAAAACAAGCCGGTGCTCGGGCTGGAGATCATCCGGGGCGGCAAAAAAACCGATGGCAAGGATGTTTGGGAAGGGGGCAAGATACTGGACCCGGACAACGGCAAGGACTACACCTTGCGTCTGACGCCGATGGACGGTGGCAAGCAGCTCCAGGTGCGCGGCTACATCGCGTTCTTCTATCGAACCCAAACCTGGACGCGCGTCCCGTAATCAATTAACCGTTCGCCCTGAGCTTGTCGAAGGGCATTTATGAACACATTCAAGGGCTTCGACAAGCTCAGCCCGAACGGAGATTAAATAAATGTCAAGATTCCAAGTCAAAAAAGTCGCTGTGCTCGGTGCCGGCGTGATGGGTGCGCAAATTGCCGCCCATTTGGTCAATTGCAAAGTACCGGTGGTGCTGTTTGACCTGCCCGCCAAAGAAGGCCCGAAAAATGGCATCGTCACGCGCGCCATTGACGGCCTGAAGAAGCTCAAACCGGCGCCGCTCGGCGTGGTCGGCGATGCCGACCTGATTCAGCAGGCCAACTACGAAGAACACCTGGAGCTGCTGAAAGACTGCGACCTGGTGATTGAAGCGATTGCCGAGCGCATGGACTGGAAGCTCGATCTGTACAAAAAAATAGCCCCCTTTTTGGCGCCGCACGCCATCGTCGCGTCCAACACCTCGGGCCTGTCGATCACCAAGCTCAGTGAAGTGTTGCCGGAAGAAATCAAGCCGCGCTTTTGCGGCATTCACTTCTTCAACCCGCCGCGCTACATGATGCTGGTGGAGTTGATCAACACGCCCACGACGCAGCCGCAGATCCTGGACGACCTGGAAGCCTTTGTCACCAGCAACCTGGGCAAGGGTGTGGTGCGGGCCAAGGATTCCCCCAACTTCATCGCCAACCGCGTCGGCGTCGCCGGCATGTTGCTGACCATGAAAGAAGTCGAGAATTTTGGTCTGAGCTATGACGTGGTCGACGACCTGACCGGCAAGAAGCTGGGCCGCGCCAGCTCCGGCACCTTCCGCACCGCCGACGTGGTGGGGCTCGACACGATGACGCACGTGATCAAGACCCTGCAGGACACCTTGACGCTCGAAACAGACCCGTTCTATGAGAGTTTTGCCACGCCAGCGGTGCTCCAGACCTTGCTGGAAATGGGCAACCTGGGCCAAAAAACCAAAGCCGGTTTTTTCAAGAAAGTCGGTCGCGATGTATTGCGCTTTGATGGGGCGTCCAAAGAGTACGTGCCTGGTGGCCAGAAGGCCGATGAAGTGTATGCGCGCATGCTGAAAAAACCGGCTGCCGAACGGCTGAAACTGCTACGTGACAGCGAAGGCGCGCAAGGCCAATTCCTGTGGGCCATTTTGCGCAACGCCTTTCATTACGCTGCGGTGCACTTGGAAGCCATTGCCGACAACGCGCGCGACGTCGACTTCTGCATGCGCTGGGGCTTTGGCATGAAGCAGGGTCCGTTCGAGTTGTGGCAAGAAGCCGGTTGGCTCAACGTGGCCAACATGATCAAAGAGGACATCGACGCCGGCAAAGCCTTGTGCAAGGCACCGCTGCCCGATTGGGTCTTTAAAGGCCCGGTGGCAGAAGCCGGTGGGGTGCACACTTTGCGCGGTTCGTGGAACCCGACGACGGCTCAGTTCGTGCTGCCGCGCAACCTGCCGGTGTACACGCGCCAGCATTTCCCCGAGAGCGTGCTGGGTGCTGATGCGCCCAATGCCAAAACTGCGGGCAAGACCCTGTTTGAAGACGAGGCGATTCGCCTGTGGACGATCAAAGACGACGTGGTGATTGCCAGCATCAAGACCAAGATGCACGCCATTGGCCCCGCCGTCATCGAGGGCCTGCTCAAGGGCTTGGAACTGGCCGAAGCCAGCTACCAGGGTCTGGTGATCTGGTCTGATGACGAACTGTTCTCAGCCGGCGCCGACCTGCAAGCCATGCTGCCCGCCTTCATGATGGGTGGCGCCAAGGCGATTGATGGTGCTGAGCTTGAAATGCAGGAGGCCATGCTCAAGTTGCGCTATGCCAACGTGCCCGTGGTATCGGCGGTGCGTGGACTGGCGCTTGGTGGTGGCTGCGAACTGGCAGCCTATTCGGCCAAGCGCGTGGTGGCGATGGAGAGTTATATCGGCCTGGTTGAAGTCGGCGTCGGCCTGGTGCCCGGTGGCGGCGGCCTGACCTACATCGCCCGGCGCGCCGCCGAGAATGCGGCGGCATCGACCGGCAAGGACTTGTTGCCCTTCCTGACCGAAGGCTTCATCGCCGCGGCCATGGCCAAGGTGGGAACCAGCGCGCTGGAGTCTCGCAAGCTCGGTTATGTGCTCGAGAGCGACGTGGTCGTGCCGCACAAGGACGAGTTGCTGTATGTGGCCATCAACGAGGCCAAAGCAATGTTCAACTCGGGCTACCGGGCGCCGCACAAGCGTTTGTTCGCCGTGGCGGGACGCAGTGGCGTCGCCACGATGAAGGGATCGCTGGTCAATATGCGCGACGGCGGATTCATCAGTGCGCACGATTTTCATATCGCCAGCCTGATCGCCAACGTGGTGTGCGGCGGCGATGTGGATGCGGGTAGCCTGGTGAGCGAGGAGTACCTGATGACGCTGGAGCGTCAGGCCTTCTGCTCGCTGCTGACCCACCCCAAGACGCAAGAACGCATCATGGGCATGATGTCCACCGGCAAGCCGGTTCGTAACTGATAGAGCTACTGTGCGGTCACCATGCGTCGTTGGGCGGTGCTCGGAATCCTCACGTACAGGCAGTACGTTGCGGTTCCTGCGCTCCGTCCGCCTAGCCTGATGACCGCTCGCTACGCTCTCCCAGTCACGAACAAAGCTCAATTAATGAATTGACCCGAAAGATTTATATGAAACAAATGCAAGAAGCCTATATCGTTGCCGCCACGCGTTCGCCCATCGGGCGTTCGCATCGCGGGTTTTTCCGCAACACCCGCCCGGATGATCTGCTGGTCAAGGTCTTGCAGTCGGCGCTGGCGCAGGTGCCCTCGCTCGACCCCGACATGATTGAAGATCTGATCTGCGGCTGTGCCATGCCCGAAGGCCAGCAGGGCCTGAACATTGCGCGAACCGCTGCTGTGCTGGCGGGCCTGCCCACCAGCGTCGGGGGGGTCACCATCAACCGCTTTTGCGCCTCCGGCCTGTCCGCGATCCAGATGGCGGCGGACCGCATTCGCGTCGGTGAAGCCGAGGTGATGATTGCCGCGGGCGTCGAAAGCATGAGCATGGTGCCGATGGGCGGCAATGCGCCGTCTTTCTCGCCGCTGATGTTTGCCAATGACGAGAACGTCGGCATTGCCTACGGCATGGGCCTGACCGCCGAGAAAGTGGCAACCCAATGGAAGATCAGCCGTGAGGCGCAGGACGCGTTTGCGCTGCAATCGCACCAGCGCGCGCTGGCGGCGCAAGCAGCCGGTTTTTTTGCCGCCGAGACGACACCGATTGAAGTGACCGACCGCGCGCCCAATCTGGCGACCGGCGGCGTGATCGAGAAGAAGCGCACGGTGAGCGTGGACGAAGGTGCGCGCGCCGACACCTCGCTCGAAGGCCTGGCCAAGCTCAAGACGCCGTTTGCCGCGCGTGGTTCGGTCACCGCGGGCAACAGCTCGCAAACCTCGGACGGCGCCGGTGCCCTGATTTTGGCCAGCGAGAAAGCGGTCAAGCAATTTGGCTTGAAGCCGTTGGCGCGGTTTGTCAGCTGTGCGGTCAAAGGCGTGCCGCCCGAGATCATGGGCATTGGCCCGATCGAGGCCATTCCAGCGGCGCTGCGCTACGCCGGCTTGACGCTCAACGACATCGACTGGATTGAACTCAACGAAGCCTTCGCTGCGCAGTCGCTGGCGGTGATCAACACCTTGGGCCTCGATCAGGCCCGCGTCAACCCGATGGGCGGCGCCATTTCCTTGGGCCACCCGCTCGGGGCGACCGGCGCCATCCGTGCGGCCACGCTGATCCATGCGCTGCAGCGCACGCAGGGCAAGTACGGCATGCTCTCCATGTGCATAGGCATGGGGCAGGGCGCAGCGGGTATTTTCGAGCGCGTTTAATCGCTAAGTCAGTTGAAAAAGGCCACATAACAGTGGCCTTTTTTTCGTCAAAACCAATTTTGGCCATTGACCAATTACTGTGCACCCCAAACCTTATGGATTTCGCTTGGCAATTTCATTGCCAAGATATCCGCCACCCACAGCCCCGGCCACGGTGGCCAAGGTCTTGCCATTGCCGCCACCGACCTGGTTGCCCAGCAATCCACCGACCACCGCGCCGATGCCGATGCCAATCGGGCTATTTTGTGCAACAGGTGCGGGTTGCTGGTACACAGGTGCCTGGGAGTACGGTGGGCTGGACTGGGCCTGTGCGTGCTGGACCGCATGATGATGCACGACAGTTTTGCGCATGGCGCCTTTATCGCGAATTGCCGGAGCAACAGCGACTGGAGGCACGACTTGCTGCGCGGGTGCAGCTATCGGTGCGACGGTGGGAGCCTGTGCGGTCATCGGCGTAGTTTGCGCAACAGTGGCACGCGAATTCGGTAACACGCCAGTGATGGCTGCAATGCCCAGTAGGCTCACAAGCATGACGGACACGGCTGCGCCCGCCATCAAGGGGTGAATGCGGTTCGTGGGTTGATTCATTTCCATTGGATACTCCGGTTGATAAGCCTGATTGACGGCTGGTAGATTTACAACGTGCGACTCTAGGGGGAAGGTGACGCAGAAGGCGTTTCAGATGTAACGAAGTTCAACAGGCACCAAACCCAAAAGTCTCGTCTACGCGCATTGCCCGACCCATGGCCGCAGGGGCCAACCGCCTAGCAAAACCCGTCGTCACCCAGATGACGCTCGGCCACCGCGGGGGCTGCCATACTGCGGCCCATGAGCTCACACCCTTTTGACACGGCGCTGGTTTTGAGGCCGGACTTTGACGCGGCACCCGACCAATTTTTGGGCCAAACCAGCCCCGCCTGGTGGAACATGGTGGGGCCCTTCGGCGGCGTGACAGCGGCGATTGCCCTGAACGCCGTCATGACGCATCCTGCCCGTTTGGGCGACCCGGTGGCCTTGACGGTCAACTACAGCAATGGCCTGTCGCCAGGTGGATTCAAAGTCGTGGCCACGCCGGTGCGGACCAATCGGTCGACCCAGCATTGGATCCTGAGCTTGCGCCAAACCGATGCCAATGGGGTGGACATTGTGGCGTTGACGGGCACCGCCATCACCGCTTTGCGGCGCGACACCTGGAGCGCCAGTGACCTTCCCTGTCCCGAGCTGCCCCGGGCCGAGGCGCTGGCCCGTCTGGCCCCACCGCCGGGCGCGCTGGCCTGGCTTTCGCGCTACGACATGCGGTCAATTACCGGTCCGCTCCCCTCTCACTGGGATGGGGGGGCCGCCAGTGCCGACCCGCAGCAGGCCAGCCTGACGCAGCTCTGGATTCGCGACGAGCCGGCGCGCCCGCTGGACTTCACGTCCCTGGTGGCCATGGCGGACGGATTTTTTCCGCGCGTCTGGTTGCGCCGGGCGCTGCTGGTGCCGGCCGGCACGGTGTCGCTCACCGTTTATTTTCATGCCGGGCCGGAACAACTGGCCGAGACCGGCACCGGTTTCCTGCTGGCGCAGGCGCGCGGGCAGGGTTATTGCAACGGTTTTTTTGATCATGCCGGGCAACTCTGGAATGCCGCTGGCAGCTTGCTGGTCACCACGCATCAGCTGGTTTATTACAAAGAATAATGCGCAGCAGCGGCACTCTCCGGCTGTTTCATGGTGATTTGGTTGAGGCCGGGGACAACGCTGCGTTTTCCATGCCCTGCGTCAATCTGGGCCTGTGCCCCGAGGCTGCATCGAGTCGCGCGTTCCTGGAAAGGGGCAAGCCGGATTTCTCAAAAATTTAGATAGAATCAGGCTCTAGCCCGCGTCAAACAAGCGCCTATTGCTATCAATTTGTTAAACAATGCCGCCCAAAAAATGACAGCTGGCGAGCACTTTATCCTGCATCAGCGCAGGCGTGCTGCCGCCGGGACGGCACCCATCCGCTGGACCAGGGCGAATTAATTCTTTTATTTTTACAAAGCAAGCGCTTGCTAAAAATAACCAAGTTGGCTATGCTGCGCGGCAATGACTGCACATGCTCTTCCCTTCAAGCCTGTTTTGGGTCCGCTGACCGACCTGCTCCCCAAGCGCGCCCGCGGGCGCCCGCGCAAGACCGAGGATGAGCGCGACGACGGCAATCGGCGTCATCAGTTGCTCACTGCCGCCGCCCGGCTGTTTCGCGAAAAAGGCTTTGACGCCACCAGCACGCGTGACATTGCGGCCGCGGTTGGCATGCACAGCGGCTCGCCGTTTTATCACTTTAAAAGCAAGGACGCGCTGCTGTTGGCGGTGATGGAGGAGGGCATGCGCTCGGCCCTGGCGCGCCAGGCCGAGGCACTGCAGGGCGCAGAGGCGGGTTCCCGTGCGGCGGCGGGTGCAGTGCCTGCGGCCAGTGCATCCCTGCTGCAACTCCGGCGCCTGATTCGCGCTCACTTTGACACGCTGCTGGGGCCGGGCAATGACTTTGTGCCGGTCATGCTGTATGAGCACCGGTCTTTGAATGTGCGCCAGCGTGCGGCGCTGGCCCAGCTGCAAGTAGCCTATGAATCAGCGTGGACGCCGGTGCTCGAAGCGCTGCAAGCGAGCGGCCATTTGTGTGCCCCGGTCAAGTTGTCCCGGTTGCTGATTCTGGGGGCGTTGAACTGGTCCGTGCAGTGGTTTGATGAAAAAAAAGGTGCGTCGCTGGATGAATTGACCGACGCCGCCATGGCTTTGTTTTTAAAGGAATCCCGATGAACTATCAATCTGTTTACGCGCCCGGTCTGTTTGCGGGCCAGGTGATACTCGTCACTGGCGGGGGCTCCGGTATTGGCCGCTGCGTGGCGCATGAGGTGGCGGCGCTGGGCGCGCATGCGGTGCTGATCGGGCGCAAGGCGGACAAGTTGCAAAGCGTGGTCGATGAGATTTACCAGGATGGCGGCGTTGCCAGCTTTCATGTCTGCGACATCCGGCAGGAGCCCGCGGTCAAGCAGACGGTGGCGGCCGTGGTGGCCGCGCAGGGCCGCATTGACGGCTTGGTCAACAACGCCGGGGGCCAGTACATGATGCCGCTGGAAGCCATCAGTGCCAAGGGCTGGGAGGCGGTGCTCAGCACCAATCTGACCGGGGGCTTCTTGATGGCGCGCGAATGTTTTGTGCAGTCGATGGCCAAGCACGGCGGCAGTGTTGTCAATATGGTGGCGGACATGTGGGGCGCCATGCCCGGCATGGGCCACAGCGGCGCGGCGCGCGCCGGCATGGTCAGCTTCACGGAAACCGCAGCCCTGGAATGGGCCGGGCGCGGGGTGCGGGTCAATGCGGTGGCGCCGGGTTACATCGCTTCCAGTGGCCTGGACCATTACCCGCCCGAGATGGGGCCGATGTTGCGCGAGATGACCCAAACCATTCCCCTGGGTCGCTTTGGCACCGAAGCCGAAGTGTCAGCCGCTATTGTTTTTCTGCTCAGCCCGGCGGCGGCTTTTATCAGCGGCAGCACGCTGCGCATCGACGGCGCGCGCCCGCAGGTGCGCATGGGCTGGCCGATGCGGGTGGCTGCCAAAGAAGTATTGCAGCGCGCGGCCATCAAGCCGTTCAATGGTTTTCACCGCGTCCAGCTGCCCAAGGTGCTATCAAGCTGAGCCGATCGCCGTGAAGGGCTGTTGCTTTACTTTAACCCGCAGCGCGCGCTGGTTGTCTGACTCCGCGAATGTCCCCCGGCTTCGGGCTTCGCCCGTGCCTCCTCCTTAACTTCGCTACGTCAGACACCCAACGCAGGCCGCTAGTTGTTGTTTCATTCTAAAAATATAGCTTTAAGGAAAGCCATGTCGATGCCCGAAATTCTGGATGAAGATGTCCGTCTGCTCGAAGACGCCGCGCGCCGTTTTGCTTTGACCGAGATCGCCCCGCATATCAACGATTGGGAAGAGGCGGGTGAGTTCCCGCGCCACTTGTACCGCCAGGCCGCCGAGCTGGGCTGGCTGGCGCTGGGCTACCCGGAGGCCCTGGGCGGCGCGCCCAGTCCGTGGCGCTTGCGCAATGCCATGACGGTCGCGCTGGCGCGGTTTGGCGGCAGCGGCGGGCTGATGGCCGGTCTGTTCAGCCACAACATTGGTTTGCCGCCGTTGATCCGGCACGGCAGCGCCGCGTTGCAGCAGGAGGTGGTGCCATCGGTGTTGCGCGGAGAAAAAATTGCAGCGCTGGCCATCACCGAGCCGGGCGGCGGCACTGATGTGTCGGCGCTGCGCACCACGGCGCGGCTGGACGGCGACGAGTATGTGGTGGATGGCGACAAGACCTTCATTACGTCGGGCATGCGCGCCGACTGGTTCACCGTGGCGGTGCGTACCGGCCTGAAAGACCAAGGCCCGGGCGGCATCTCGATGCTGATGGTGCCGGGCGATGCAGCAGGCTTGTCGCGCAGCCCCTTGAAAAAAATGGGCTGGCTGTGCTCCGACACGGCGCAGCTGCGCCTTGACGGCGTGCGTGTGCCCGCCCGCTATCTGGTCGGCGAGGAAGGTGCCGGCTTCAAGATGATCCTGAGCAATTTCAATGGCGAGCGTCTGTCCATGGCGGCGATGGCGCTGGGTTTTTCAGAGTGCTGTTTTGATGAGGCACTGGCCTGGGCGCGCCAGCGCAAGACCTTTGGCACCGCGTTGGTGGACCATCAGGTAATTCGCCACAAGCTGATGGACATGAAGATGCGCATCGAATCCACCCGCGCCTGGTTGGATACCGTCTCAAGCCGGGCGGACTCGGGTGACAAAAGCGCGAAGGGCGCGGAGTGGGTCGCGCAGGTCTGCCTGCTGAAGAACCACGCGACGCAGACGATGCAGTTCTGCGCCGACCAGGGCGTGCAGATTCTGGGTGGCATGGGCTTCATGCGCGGCACCGCTTGCGAGCGCATCTACCGCGAGGTCAAGGTCATGATGATTGGCGGCGGTACCGAGGAAATCATGAAAGAGTTGGCCTCGCGTCAGCTCGGTCTGTGAAAATCAGGGTATGACCAAACACATTCAAGTTGAACCCGAGGTTGAGTTCGAAGACGAATTCGTCACCGGACTGAAAAAAATCTTTGAGGAAATGATTGTTTTCAACCAGGTACTCGGTTTGAAGATCACGTCGCTCAAGCCGAACCAGGTGCGGGCCCGCATCGACATGAAACCTGACTTGGTTGGCCACTTCAGTTTCAACCGGCTTCACGGCGGCGTTATCAGCGCTGGCCTCGACGCCATGGGCGGCCTGGCCGTGATGGCCGCCCTGGGCGCACGCCATATGGACGAGACGCCCCTCCAACGGCTGCACCGGTTTGGCAAGCTCGGCACCATCGACCTTCGCATCGACTACCTGCGTCCCGGCATTGGTGAGTACTTTGAATTGCGGGCTGAAGTCATGCGGCTGGGCTCGCGGGTGGCGTCGACCCGGATGGAGTTTTTGGGCGCCGACGGCAAATTGCTGTCGACTGGCTCCGGCGCCTATATCGTCTCCTAGTGACCTGCTTTCCCTCTATTCCAATGGGTGGCGGATGACTCAGAGCTTTCCTGGCCTTCCGGTTAGATCGGTCATAGGCTGGAAAATCGACATGGTTTTTGGCTGACACGCTGTCGGGCAAACGACAGGCGACTGCGGATAATTGCAGAAACCCGTCTACAGGCGCGGGCTTGGCGATGAGCCGGATCGGGCGTTCACGGAAAATTTAAGGAAAATAAGCCGCTAGCCCGCGTCATATATGTGTTTATAGCTATAATAAATATAGCAAATTCAAACTGGTCTTTTTGGCACTTCTCGCGGCTGGCCCGTCTCGTCAATCGCCACATAAGTGAGTGACGCTTCGGTCACCTTGGTGTATTCACCCTGCGAGCCAAACCGTTCGGCAAAGACCTCAACCTTGACTGTGATCGAGGTGCGGCCGATGCGGGTCAGCTTGGCGAAGAACGACAGAATATCGCCTACCCGCACCGGGTGCTTGAACACAAACTCATTCACGGCCACCGTCGCCATGCGCCCGCCGGCGTAACGCGCCGGCACCACCGAGCCGGCCAGATCGACGTGCGCCATGACCCAGCCGCCAAAAATGTCGCCATTGGCGTTGCAGTCACCCGGCATGGGGATGACCTTGAGCACCAGCTCCTGGTCGGTCGGTAACTGGACGCTGGGTGTGCGGCTGTGGGCGGTGTTTCGGCTTAAGGAGGAAGACATGGGCACAATCGAGGTAGTTTTTCAGATTGTCCCCCATGCGCCACCATTCCTCCGCCGACCACGGCGCCCCTGCAGCGCCCGTTCCTGCCCCCACCCGTTCTGACTGGGCGACGCTCAGGCGCCTGTTCCCTTATCTGTGGGAGTACAAATGGCGCGTGATGGCCGCATTGGCGTTCATGGTGGCGGCCAAAACAGCCAACGTGAGCGTGCCCTTGCTGCTCAAGCAACTGATCGACACCATGAACCCCAAGGGCGGCATCGACGCCACCGCCTTGCTGGTGGTGCCAGCGGCCTTGCTGCTGGCCTATGGCTTGCTGCGCCTGTCCACCACCTTGTTCGCCGAGTTGCGCGAGCTGGTGTTTGCCAAAGCCACCGAGGGCGCGTCGCGCACGATCTCGCTGCAAGTGTTTCGCCATTTGCACGCCCTGAGCTTGCGCTTTCACCTGGAACGCCAGACCGGCGGCCTGACGCGCGACATCGAGCGCGGCACGCGCGCGGTCAATTCGCTGATTTCGTATTCGCTCTACAGCATCATCCCGACGCTGATCGAAGTGACCATGGTGCTGACCTACCTGGCGGTCAAGTTTGACATCTGGTTTGCCCTGATCACCATCATTGCGCTGGTGTTCTACATCAGCTTCACCGTGACCGTGACCGAGTGGCGCACCCAGTTTCGCAAGGTCATGAACGAACTCGACTCCAAAGCGCACAGTCGGGCCATCGACTCGCTGTTGAACTTCGAGACCGTCAAGTACTTCAACAACGAAGAGTTCGAGGCCCACCGTTACGACGAAAACCTGAAGAATTACCGCCTGGCAGCCCTCAAGAGCCAGCGCACGTTGAGCTTGCTCAACACCGGCCAGCAGCTCATCATCGCCACCGGCCTGGTCGCCATGCTGTGGCGCGCGACGCAAGGCGTGGTCGACGGCCACATGACGCTGGGTGACCTGGTGATGGTCAACGCGTTCATGATCCAGCTCTACATTCCGCTCGGGTTTTTGGGCGTGCTGTACCGCGAGATCAAGCAAAGCCTGACCGACCTGGACAAGATGTTCACCCTGATGGAGCGCGAGCGCGAAATTGCCGACCTGCCGGGTGCGCAGCCGCTCAGGGTGGATGGCGCTAACGTGACGTTTAGCCACGTCAACTTCGCCTATGAGGCGGCGCGGCCGATCCTGCATGACATCAGCTTCGAGATACCAAGCGGCAAAACCGTGGCGGTGGTCGGCCCCTCGGGCTCCGGTAAGTCCACGTTGGCGCGGCTCTTGTTCCGTTTTTATGATGTACAGCAAGGCCAAATATTGATTGCCGGGCAGGACATCAAGCAAGTCACCCAAGCGTCGGTGCGGCAAGCGATCGGCATCGTGCCGCAGGACACCGTGCTGTTCAACGACACGGTGGAATACAACATCGCTTACGGCAAACCCGGCGCCACGCGCGCGCAAGTGATCGATGCGGCCCGCAGCGCCCACATTCACAATTTCATCAACGCCACGCCCAAGGGCTACGACACCATGGTGGGCGAGCGCGGGCTCAAACTCTCGGGCGGCGAAAAACAGCGCGTGGCGATTGCCCGCACCCTGCTGAAAAACCCGCCGATATTGATCTTCGACGAAGCCACGTCAGCGCTGGACTCCGCCAACGAGCGCGCCATCCAGGCCGAGCTGCAAAGTGTGGCGCAGAACAAGACCACGCTGGTGATTGCGCACCGCTTGTCCACGGTGGTGGACGCGCATGAGATTCTGGTGATGGAGGCGGGGCGGATTATTGAGCGGGGTTCGCATGCGGAATTGTTGGCAGCGGGTGGGAGGTATGCGGAGATGTGGGCGTTGCAGCAGTCGGCTGAGTGACGCAAGTCATGGCTTTGGTGGCAGAGATTGGGGCATGGCCCCCCGCCTCATGCTGTCAAATGCCCAGAAATCGGCGGGGACCCATGCCCCAATCTCTGCGGGTCGCGTTCTGGGATCACGTAACAAGTTTGGGGCTGCTGCGAAGGGCGGCGGGAGCGGTCATTCATCACACCAGGCTATCTTGCACCGTGCGGATGTCGGTGCCAGCTTGCAGAAGGTGGGTGGCAAATGAATGGCGAAGGATGTGGACTGAAACTGGTTTGTGAATGCCAGCCAGTGGCACGGCCTTCTTGAGCGCCCGTTGTAGCCGCTCTTCAAACAAATGGTGCCGCCGTTCGACACCACTGCGTGGGTCAATTGAAAGCGTTGGCGATGGAAACATCCAGAACCACCCCCACGTATTGCCCACCTGGGGGTATTTCTGCTCCGGCGCGTGCGGGGTTTCTACACCGCCGCGCTGCGCTTGGCGGTCTGCCTCCCACTGCGCCCGCGCCGCCAGCATTTGCAAACGCAAGGTCGGTGCCAGCGAATGCGGCAGCATGACCACGCTATCCTTGCCACCTTTGGCCTCGCGAACGATGATGACGTGGCGGTCAAAATCCACATCCTTGATCCGAAGGCGGATTCCCTCCATCAAGCGCATGCCCGTGCCGTACAGCAGCTTTGCCAGCAGCGCGGCAATGCCATCCATTTGGGCCAGAAGACCAGCAACTTCGTCTTTCGTCAACACGGATGGAATGCGTTTGGTTTGTTGCGGCCGCCCAATGTTGTTTAACCACGGCAAATCGATATTGAGCACTTCGCGATAAAGAAACAACAACGCACTCAGTGCCTGGTTATGGGTGGAAGCAGATGCCTTGCGTTCGGTGGCCATCATGGTGAGGAAGGCCTCAACTTCCGTCACGCCCATGTCGCGCGGGTGTCGCATACCTGACCCTTGGGCAGCATTCCAGCGAATAAAAAAACGTATCCAATAAAGATAAGCCTTTTCGGTCTTGAGGCTATAGTGCAGGTAACGAACCCGCTCTTGCACCTGATCGAGCAAGCGGGCCGATTTCAACGGAGGAGTGCCGGGTTTCATGAAAAATTTATACCTGTATATAAATACAGTATATGAGTCAAGTAACCATGCTGCAAGCGGTTTGCAGGGTTTTTGTATAGAAGATGTATCGTCAACGGCTGGATGTATCGACCGGCTTTTGCCATCTACATTACGTTAGCCATCACAACCACCACGCGACCGCCGCCATGAAAATTCCCCACTCGTTCCTACTCGTCTTTTCAGCCGCCATGGCCTTAGTTGAAACAAGTACGGTGTCGGCGCAGCAATCCTTTCAACTATCTTCTAAGTTTCTGGAGGCGAGGTTTTCCGGAAAACAACAACTGTGGAACGGGCAGCACCGCTTCGGAAATGTATTCTGTCTAACATTCCCTCGCGCCAATGATGCGGACGCACTTGCTGAGGCGATGTATAACAACAACACGCTTTACTTCAGCCGTGCCGCCTTTAACGACATGACGGCAATATTTGTTGTGGCATCGACTGTTCCTGCGGGAAGATCGGTGGAAGTGGAGATCGGAAATCTCTCAGCCCAAAACCAGAAGGGTGTGGAGGCGTATCCGCGTAACTTTAGCCAAAGCCAAGCCAACGGCGTGCTTGGACCGTCGCTAGTTCTGACGGTGCGTAATGCAAAAGAAGGTGAAAAAGGGCAGGTATTCCCCTTCGTTCGGCCAGTCGACACTCGTGCAGATGCGCCGCTCATGTCTCTCTCAGTGCATAGGCTGTTCGTTCACGAACGTGACCGCATTGAGGTTGCAGGACTTAGGTATTTCAAGGTACCTGTTAGTGCAGATAAAGAGGCACAAGCGGTTTCCGAGCTATCAGCTCTCATCGAACAAGCAGCCGAATCACTTCAGTCGTGTACCACAAAGTTGCCATCACGAGTGCAAAGGAAAGACGGTGATGGCTAACCTCTCGGTCAACACCGACCTCGCGCATAAAGCGCGCGAGGCCGGTTACCTCAAACTACAAGGGCTTCCCTACCTTTGTCAAACAGAATTCCATCGTGGTTGAATCGCGCAGCGATTGACCACGAAACCTGAATCCCTTTCTCCCTCTGTATCTCCCGTGCTATCGGTCGTTGCCTATAGAGCGCAAGGCATGTGGACGGCGAAACTACAAACGGTCATTCGAGGCTGCTTTGCTTGCAGCGGACCCTGATGAAAGACGCGCGCCGAGGGCTCCATTCGTTAGTCGAGGCTCAGAATTGGTTGCCCAACCCAGTTGACCTCCTTGAGCTAAACGAGCATTCCCCGGCGCAGGTCTAAACCTTTCACTCATCAACGACAAGTCATCACACGGTGACATCAACAACTTCGATTTCAAATACTGCCACATTGACCTGATTACGCAGGCATCTTGAACGCCTCGCCGCGCTGCAGCATGGCCCAACACATGCGCGCATTCTTTGCCGCGATAGCCACCACGGCTTTCCAATAGCCGCGTCTCTCCTGTACTGAAATCGCCCAGCGGCTCACTGGATCGGTCTTATTTTTGGCTGCCGCCAGCACGGCTTTGCCACCCAAGATCAACAGGGTGCGCAAGTACGGGTCACCGGCCTTGGTAATGCGGCCCAGGCGCTGCTTGCCACCCGAGCTGTATTGACCTGGAACCAAGCCCAGCCAAGCACAGAACTGACGTCCGCAACTGAAGTCGTGGCCTTTCCCCACGGTGGCGACAATGGCGCTGGCAGTGACCGGACCAATGCCACCGAGCTGCATGAGCCGTCTGGCCTGTGCATCGTCCTTAGCTGACTGGGCGATGTATTTATCGTACTGGGTAATGCGTTCGTCCAGGCGAGTGAGTTCACTCAGAGCATCGCCCACCACGGTGTTGCACCATCCTGGCAGGTCCTCCAGATGCTGGTGTGCTTCACGGCGCACGGTGGCGGCTTTGAGCGGCAGCACGATGCCAAGTTCGGACAACAAGCCTCGAATGCGGTTGATAAGCGCGGTGCGCTGCTCCACATAGCCCTGGCGCGCACGGTGCACAAACAGGCGCGACTGCTGCTCGATGCTTTTGGCAGGCACAAAGCGCATGTTGGGCCGTGTAACGGCTTCGCAGATTGCTGCCGCGTCGGCCGCATCGTTCTTTCCGCGCTTGCCGCTCATGCGATAGGGCACAACGAACTTCGGCGCCATCATACGCACGGTGTGCCCGAACCTGGCGAACTCTCGGGCCCAGTGGTGGGCGCCGGAGCACGCTTCCATGCCGATCAGGCAGGGTGGCAGATTGGCGATGAGCTCCAGAAGTTTGGCGCGGGGCACCTCCGGGCGCACCAACACAGGTTTGCCGAACTCATCGACGCCGTGCACTGCAAAGACGTTCTTGGCGAGATCGATTCCAACGGTTACGATAGCCATGATTTCCCCTCTCAAGTGAGTTGATGAAAAGATTTGCCTCTCCATCTTGGCACTCAGTTGCCGTAAACCGCAACCCCCACGGGGCGCGGCTTGCTCGGGACGGGGAAATCCCTTTCATTCGTTAGAACGGCCAAAGGAAATTTGAGGTGACTGAAAAGTTTCAATTCCCGTCCAAAGGCTTCTACATCGTCGCGCAAAAAGTTGGAGAGGCCGATTACTTTCTTGAAATGCTGAAATCGGTTCAAGGGCGCTATCACGAATTCTCATACGTCCTAAGCGCATTCACATCCGCAGCGAGAAGCATCACATTTTCTCTTCAGGCCGTAATGTCAAAGTATCCAGATTTCGATTCTTGGTACGCACGAGAGCAAGAAGGATTGAGGTCAAATGATCTCGCCAAATATTTCGTAAACCTTAGAAATTACTTGCAAAAAGTTGGAGAAATACCGGTAGGACACACAGGAACAATGCGTAACGGCGAAGTAAAGCACCTGTCGTATTTTGTGGACATCGGCGGGCTAGAAAAGGCTCCGGCTGGAGAGGTCACAAGACTTGCTGAGGAATATTTCGTAGAGGTACTAAAGGTAATTGAACGTTGCTATCGAGACTTCTGGGCGTACGTTGATCCGCGAGCAATCTTCACAGAGAAAGGTCTTGCCGCACTTGGCTGGACAATTGAAGACATTGAAGAGTCCGTCGGACTTCCGAGAGGTTGGACGGACATCCCCTATGAAGGGGACGACAAAAACCTTCAAAGACTTCGGCTACTACAGCGGGACTTTGGCGGAGACGAAATGATGGAACAACACTTCCAAAAATATGGGGTCCGTTCAAATGCTGCCGTCTAACAATTCAATCCAGGGGACCGCCAGCAAGCTGGCGTCCCCTGATTTCAAACGTTAGACCTCAACACGAAAGGTTGAAATGAATACACGATTATTTGCATTCGTCGGCGCAGACATTGGCCCTTGGCGGATTGTCAGGGCCGAAACCAGAGTTGGCGAGCCACTGCCTGAAGCCAAAAGGCTCAACGTCGTATCCGCTTCAGAGGTGCAATCTGAAACCAATGCACCCTGGATACTTCGTGGAATAACCAGCAATGAACGATATGTCATGCGCGCAGAGAAGAATGAAATTGTAGCGAAGCAGCAAGGTCTGGCGCGCCCAGAAGCAACGTTCGCTGCGCTAATACCGATCCGGAAGAACGCAGCTTGGTGGGAGCTCACGCAAGACGAACGCCGGAGCGTTTTCGAACAGTCGAAGCACGTCCAAATCGGGCTTCAATACTTGCCTGCAGTAGCGCGCAAGCTCCACCACTGCCGCGACCTCTCAGAAAGTGAACCGTTCGATTTTCTGAATTGGTTCGAATACGCGCCAATTCATGAGGTTGAGTTCAACATGCTGCTTTCCGAACTGCGTGCGTCAGAGGAATGGAAATACGTCGACCGAGAAGTCGATATTCGTCTTACGCAAGCACAGGTCTAACCCGCCGATGAACACGGACCCCCAACAGCGGCGCGTTGCGCCGCCGTTTCGGGCCGGTTAGCGGCAACGTTAGCGGTCATGAAGCTCTCCATCGACTATCAGCTCGTTGGCGCCGGGTGGTCTCGGTGCAAAGTCACGTCCGAAGAACTCGAGTGCGAACTCTCGGCGTCGTATCTCTCTGATGCCCTGGCCACTCTAGTCCTCGGTGCATGTTCGGTCTTGGCTGGCTTCGCAAGCGTTTCCTTCGGGTTTGATGAAGAACCAGGCGAGTACCGTTGGAGCGTCAACCGAGTCACGCCAACCGAGATCAAGATTCGCCTCTTAAAGTTTTCCGAACTCTGGAGCAATCTCCCTGACTCCGAAGGTCAGTTGCTGGTCGAGTTCTCCTGCCATCCGCTTGAGTTTGGTCTGGCCGTGCAGTCAGCCGCCGCGAGTGTGCTCGCCGAGCATGGTCTTGTTACCTACAAAGAGAAATGGGTCCAACACGAGTTTCCCTCCAAGCAATTGGAGGTTCTCAACGAATACGTTGCTAGGTGGCAGTCTTGGCAAACGTGACCTCTATCCTTGAGCGCCCACGCTCGATGGCGGCTTCACCGTGTTGGAACTGTCTTCGCGCGACGAGGCCATCGCGTGGGCGGCGCGTATCGCCAAGGTGATGGACGCTGGGCGCATCATTGATGCGTGGCTCGTATGCAGCGTTGTTGGTATTGAATGGCCGTTATGCGCAGATGTGGGCGCTCCAGCAGAGTTCGGAGTGATTTTTTGCCTGTGTTGGCGGTACATCTCAGTCGTAAATTATGGTTCGTATGAACCAATAAGGGCGATCTCCTGCAGAGGAAACCGCCTTTATTCAGCCATAAATTGAACCGTTTCAGGTCTTGGCCTTCATCACATTCATGTGCGAGACCTGCAAGTCCAAAATCGCCTCCGGCTCCTGCGACTCCAGCATGGTGGGGTTGTCCAATCCCTGGTGCAAGCGATTCATGTCCAGATCCCCAGTCCATTTCGCCACCACCAGCGTTGCCACACCGTTGCCCACCAAGTTGGTCAACGCGCGCGCCTCTGACATAAAGCGGTCAATCCCAAGAATAAGCGCCAAGCCCGCCACTGGTACGCCGCCCACAGCGGACAAGGTCGCTGCCAGCACGATAAACCCGCTGCCCGTGACACCTGCGGCGCCCTTGGACGTCAGCAGCAGCACGGCCAACAGCGTCGCTTGCTGCACCAGCGTCATCGGAGTATCCGTGGCTTGAGCGATGAATACCGCGGCCATGGTCAGGTAAATTGACGTGCCGTCGAGGTTGAAGGAGTAACCAGTTGGAATCACCAACCCGACCACCGACTTGCGCGCACCCAGGTTTTCCATCTTTTCCATCATGCGGGGCAACACCGATTCTGAAGACGAGGTGCCCAGAACGATCAGTAATTCTTCCTTGATATAGCGCACAAACTTGAACACGCTGAAACCATTCAGACGGCTGACGATGCCCAATATCCCGAAAACAAAGATCAGGCAGGTCAGGTAAAACGCGCCCATGAGCTTGCCCAGAGAAAACAGCGATCCCAGACCGTATTTCCCGATCGTGAACGCCATGGCACCGAAGGCACCAATCGGAGCGACCTTCATGATGATGCCGACAATGTCGAATAAAACGTGGGAAAACTTCTCAATGAAGTCAAACACCATCGTGCCGCGTCCGCCGAATTTATGCAGTGCAAAGCCAAACAATACGGAGAACAACAGAACCTGCAGGATCTCACCCTTGGCAAATGCGTCTACCACCGAGGACGGAATGACATTGAGCAGAAAATCCACAGAGCCTTGCATCTTGCCGGGTGCCGTGTAAGCGGTAATTCCCTTGGTGTCCAGTGACAAAGGATCCACATGCATTCCGGTGCCAGGCTGCACTACATTGACGACGAGTAAACCTACGAGCAGGGCCAAGGTAGACATCACTTCGAAATAGAGAAGCGCCAAACCCCCTGTCTTGCCCACCTTCTTCATGTCTTCCATGCCGGCAATGCCGACCACCACGGTACAGAAGATGATAGGCGCGATGATCATCTTGATCAACTTGATGAAACCGTCACCCAAAGGTTTCATCTGTGTACCCAGATCCGGGGAGAAGTGGCCCAGCAACACGCCAATGGTGACGGCGAACAGGACCTGAACATAAAGTGATTTGTAGAGTGGCTTGCGCGTGGACGTCTTTGACATGATGGCTAGGGCCTTGAACGGGGTGATAAAGAAGGTTGGGCGTTCCGATTCACGTGGGGCATAGCCAATCAGCGAACCCAACGCGGAAACGCTGCCGATGATATGTACCCATCGCTTCAGCGCCAACTGTGGCGTTCAACAGTAGGGTTTACCCTTGTTTCAAATAGTCAGGCGCATTGCACCTGACACAGGAGTCTTGCCCTTGCGGGCACTGAAAGTTGTCTTGGTCGCAGCAGGGAACGTGGCGTGGAAGAAACATCTAAACGCAGGCGTTAGCCGCTTGGGTGGAGATACCGAGCACTGTTTTTCTGCGTCCTGGGCAATCAGCCCAGATG
The DNA here is from genome assembly GCA_025359085.1 of Gammaproteobacteria bacterium. Lineage (GTDB taxonomy): Bacteria > Pseudomonadota > Gammaproteobacteria > Burkholderiales > Burkholderiaceae_C > Rhodoferax. The sequence continues at coordinate 19,003 of JANYHL010000057.1, read as the reverse complement.
CGCTGCTGGAACCCAGCGAGGGGCATTCTCAGAAGAAATCAATCATTATTAAAAGACCTCTGCGCCCATGGGGCGGTGTGTCCACACGTACCGTGCACCCGCATTGGGACGCGAGCTCTTTGACGATGGCAAGACCGAGGCCACTACCCGTTGAGTCTGCACCGCCCATGCGGTAGAAGCGCTGAAATATTTTTTCCTGGCTCTCGAAAGGTACACCCGGTCCATTGTCTTCAACAGCCAGAGAAATTTTCCCCTCGGCTGACTGCACCCGCACGGTAACCACGCCGTGAGCTTGCGTGTACCGAATGGCGTTGTCGATGATGTTGACTGCGATTTCGCGCAATGCAGCCGGATCAGTTGCTATGACAGCGTCGGCGCCGATGCGCTCAAAGCCCAAATCGATATTCTTGCTGTGGGCCTGAACGGCAAGATCTTCCAAAACCCTCTGGACGATGTCGCAGCACTCCTGAGTTGACATCCGCGTCTTGGTGGCGACATAGGCTTCCGCAGAAGACAGACTCAAAAACTGGTTGACCAGGCGCCCGGTTTGCTGGAGCGTCCTGCGTGCCGCAACCATCGACCTTTCGCCGCTTTCCTTGTTTTCAGCGCGCAGAGCATCGCTGATTTGGGTGTTCAATACGGCAAGTGGGGTACGCAGTTGATGTGCCGCATTCTGGATGAAGGTGCTGCGAAGGTTGGTATAGCTCTCCAGTCGCTGGATGTAGTCATTGAATGAATCCACCAAGGGCGCTAATTCAGTCGGAATTCGGTCGGTCTGCAGAAGCTGTAAGGAACCCTCTTTGCGTGAGCGGACATCCTGGTGCAAACGAGTCAAGGGTTGCAGGCCGCGATGCAGGCCATACAGAATGAAGATGGTGGCCAGGGCCAATATCAGCAACTGCTGCCCCACCGCATGCAGCCACAGTTTAGACGTCAGTTGCGCGTGACCATGGGTTGTTTGCGCCACTTCCACGACCACCGGCAGGGCCGATGGATTGCCAATGACAGGCTGAAAGAAAGCAACTACTCTCACGGCTTCACCTCGCATGGTGGCACCAAAAAAGTAGGATGAATCGGCTGAAAATGTCAGCCTGGGCACCGGCAAATCTGTATAGCCGGCTAGAAGCTGGCCCGAACCCGTGGTCACGCGATAGAAAATTCGATCAGACTCCTTTGACTGGAAGAGATCCAGCGCGGCTGGCGGTATCTGGTGCTGAAATGAACCGTCTTCAAAGCTGATCTGCTCTGCAATCATTCGTGCCGAGCCCAGCAGCAAGCGGTCCTGCACGACCGACGCCGTAGCCACGGAACTTTTGTATGCGAGCCAGGTATCCACTGCGACGGCGCACATCAAGGGCAATAAAACCCAGGCCAGCAACTGCCTTCGAAGGCTGCTAGTCATTATCCGCTTGGCGCAGCAGGTAGCCCAATCCACGCAATGTCATGATCTGCGCGGAGCTGTGTTCCAGTTTTTTGCGCAAGCGGTGTACGTAGATCTCGATGGCATCGGTGGACGCATCCTCGCTTAAGGAAAACAGGCTTTGGGCCAACGCTTGTTTGGTGACGCTGGTGCCCGATTTGCGTAGCAGCATCTCCAGCACCGCGCGCTCTCGGGGCGTCAGCGCCATGGGCTGCTGGGAAATCTGGAATTCGCGCGTGTTGGTGTTGTAGCTCAGATTGCCGCAGGCAATCAGGGGGGTGGTGTGGCCTGAAGATCGCCGCAAGAGCATGCGGATACGCGCTTCGAGTTCTTCGATCTCAAAGGGCTTGGCCATGTAGTCGTCTGCGCCCTGGTCAAGTTCACTGACCCGGCTCTGGATCGTGTTGTTGGCGGTCAGGATCAGCACCGGCGTCTGGTCATGGCGTGCCCGCAGGCGTCGCAACACTTCTTTTCCATCCAGCCTGGGTAAGGCGAGATCGAGGATGACCAAGTTGTAGTTTTCAGACTTCAGGGCGAAGTCAGCATCCGCGCCGTTGTCGATGCAGTCTACGGTGTATTGCTCTTTGCGCAAGGTGCGCCCCAGCCATTGCGCCAATTCAGTGTTGTCTTCGACTACCAGGATTCGCATGGTGTGCAGTTGCAGGGAGATGGCAAAAAAATGATGGCAAATCATAGACCTGTAGAAACGACTCAGTACTTTCCCTAGGTTTCGATAATTGAAAGCGGACTGAAAGCAGGCCGCATCTATCGTCCGCTACCCCATCAACTCAGGAGCACCCATGAAACTCAATTCAAACCCGACCCGGCTCTTCAAGGCCTTGGCCCTTGCCACTGTTGTTCTCGCGTCCTGCGCTGCCGTGGCCGCCGACAAAGTGATCATTATGGTTGGCGGCTATGAAAAGCACATTTATTTGCCGGCCAAACTGGCGGAAGGCTTGGGATATTTCAAGGCTGAAGGGCTGGACGTTGAGTTGCTGAACGAAGGCTCTGGCGTGGATGCCGAAAATGAAATGCTGGCAGGCGCGGTGCAAGGTGTGGTGGGCTTCTACGACCACTGTGTTGATTTGCAGACCAAAGGCAAATACGTTGAATCCGTGGTGCAGTTCAGCCAAGCCCCCGGTGAAGTTGAACTGGTGTCCACCAAACACCCTGAAATTAAATCCATGGCTGACCTGCGTGGCAAAAGCCTGGGCGTCACCGGCTTGGGCTCTTCCACCAATTTTCTCTCGCAGTACCTGATGGTCAAGGCGGGCGTTCCGCTGGGCGAATTCTCGACCATACCGGTGGGCGCGGGGACGACCTTTATCGCCGCAATGACCCAGGACAAGATTCAGGCCGGCATGACCACTGAGCCCACCATCTCGCGCATGCTCAAGACGGGCGAGGCCCGCATTCTGGTGGATATGCGAACTGTGGAGAAGACCAAACAGGCGCTGGGCGGTACCTATCCTGCAGCGTCGCTGTACATGCCCACCGATTGGGTCGAGAAAAACAAGCCGACGGTACAAAAATTGGCGAATGCTTTCGTGAAAACGCTGAAGTACATCAGCACGCACAGTGCAGCCGAGATTGCCGACAAGATGCCCAAGGATTTCTACGCGGGTGATAAAGAAGGCTACGTCAAGGCCCTGGCTGACGGCAAGGCGATGTTCACCGCCGATGGCGTGATGCCCGCGGGAGGTCCAGAAACTGTTCTCTCCGTGTTGTCTGCGTTCTCGAAGAATGTCAAAGGCAAGACCGTAGATTTGTCGAAGACCTACACCACGGAGTTCGTGAAGAACGCGAAGTAAGCTGGAGCAAGCAATGACCGATCACAACGATAGCCCGGCGATTGAGTTAATCAACGTCAGTCGCCGTTTTCTTACCCCGGACGGAAAATCCATGACCGCCTTGCGGGACTTCAACATGTCCGTTACGCGTGGTGAGTTTGTCGCGGTGGTCGGCCCGACCGGTTGCGGAAAATCCACCACCTTGAACCTGGTCACTGGTCTGGCCAAGCCCTCGGCAGGGGAGGTTCGGGTGATGGGCGCCCCGGTCACAGGCATCCATCCACGCATCGGCTTTGCTTTCCAGACGGATGCACTTTTCCCATGGCGAAGTGTGATTGACAATGTGGTTGCGGGACCGCTGTTTCGCGGTATGCCCCAAGAACAGGCCTACGTCAAAGCGCGTGAGTGGCTGGCGCGTGTGAATCTTTCTGGTCACGAATCAAAGTATCCCCATCAACTCTCCGGCGGTATGCGAAAACGCGTCTCGTTGGCACAGACCTTCATCAATGAACCGCAAATTTTGTTGATGGATGAGCCATTTTCAGCGCTGGATGTGCAGACCCGCGCCTTGATGCATGAGGAGCTTCTGCGCCTGTGGTCGCAGGCCAAGGCCTCCGTGGTTTTTGTCACACATGACCTTGAAGAGGCCGTCGCCCTGGCTGACAAGGTTTATGTGCTCACTGCGGGACCCGCCACGGTCAAGTCGGTGTACCCCGTCGATCTCCCTCGTCCCCGCATCGTGAGCGATATCCGCTACGACAAACGCTTTATCGACATTTCTCGCACCATTTGGGAAGATCTGCGCGACGAGGTGCAGCGTGGGGTGGCCCGTGAAGAAGCCTTGGTGGCCTAAGGAGTCAACATGACTAATGCAACTATTACCGCAGGCGCCATTTTTCAGCCTGGCACCTCTGACGCAGAAATTGAAGCCAAGGCTGCCAAAGCGACGCGCCAGCGCAAATTTGCTGTCTATTTTTGGCGTTACTTTATCCTCGTCTTCTTTTTGGGGGGCTGGGAATTGGCTGTCAAGTTCAAGCTATTGGATCCCTTCTTTTTCTCAAGCCCGTCGGCCATCGTCATGCGCCTGGTTGAATGGATCGTGGACGGCACGTCGGAAGGACCATTGTGGTTCCACCTCTGGGTCACCATGGAAGAATCCCTACTTGGTTTCTTTTCCGGTTCCATCGCCGGTATCGTGGCTGGCATTGCCTTGGGACGCAACCGGATGCTGGCCGATGTGTTCTCGATCTACATCAAGGTCATCAACTCCGTGCCGCGGGTGGTGTTGGCACCGATTTTCATCATGATCTTTGGTTTGGGCTTGACTTCCAAAGTGGCCTTGTCCTTTGTCATGGTGTTCTTTGTGGTGTTTTCCAACGCCTTCCAGGGCGTGGTGGAGGCTGACCGCAATCTGCTTGCCAATGCTCAGATTCTGGGTGCCAGGGGCTGGCAGCTCACCCGTTCGGTGGTGATTCCGTCCGCCATGAGCTGGATATTTGCCTCCCTGCACGTGAGTTTTGGTTTCGCCATTGTGGGCGCCATCGTGGGTGAATTTGTCGGTGCCCGCTATGGCATCGGTTTGCTCATCAATGTGGCCAAAGGTTCGTTTGACGCGGCAGGCATGTATGCCGCCATCGTGATCATCATGGTCGTCGCCCTTGCTGCTGAATACGCCATGACGCTGGTTGAGAACCGACTGGCGAAATGGCGTCCCGCGCCATTGCAAGAACTGCATTGAGTCCTGTTGATCTTTCCATAACTCATGACAATCTTTTGTCGCCTCATGCGTTATATCTTCAACGGATGTTTGGAGATATCAGGCATGGTCAAGAAACGAATGAGCGAGGCAACGAAGAAGCGTGAATTCAAGTGTTGCCTGCAGCTGGAGCGCGCCAAACGACAACCGCGATGACGCCAGCCAACCCCTGCATGAGTGCGATGGAGAACACCGCGCCGGGCCAACCCCCGGCTTCGTAGGCGAGCCCGGCCACCAAGGTGCCAGCCGCTCCGCCCGCGTAATAGCTCATGTAGTAGAGGCCTGTGGCCAAGGAGCGTCCCTCGCTGACGTTTTGAGCAATCGCGCTGATGGTGGCGGACTGGCAAATGAACACGCCGCTGGAACACACGGTCAGACCGATGATGACTGCAGTCAAGGAAGGCAAGAGCGTCATGAGCAGGCCGGCGGCAGACAGGGATAAGGCCGCCAGCAGCGACTTCAGGAAACCGAGCCGGACAATAGAAGGTCCGGCCAATGGGGTCACCAAGACACCGACCAGATAGACGCTGAAAACATTGGCCAGGCCAGCCGAAGAGAGAAAGAAGGGGGCAGAGGCCAAGTGCAGGTTGACATAGGTGAATGTGCCCACCAGCGAGAACAGCACGCAGAAACCTACGGCACAAGCCGCCATCAGTCGCTTGTGATGCATGTGGCGCCACAGTGTGCTCAACCCCGCTTTCACATTGCGGTTGGGAACAAAGCAACGGGAGGGCGGCAGCAGCCACACCACCAGCAAAGCCCCAATAAAATTCAGGATCGCCAAAGTGAGGAACGCCCCTCGCCAGCCTAACAAATGACCCGCATGGCCCGTGATAAAACGGCCGCAAAAACCACCCATGACCGTGCCACCGACATAAGTGGCGGTCATACGGGCGACCCCGCCAGCATGGAATTCCTCGGAAATATAGGCAATCAGGACCACCACGATGCCAGGAATCGCCAGCCCCTGAAGGAAACGCAGGGCAATCAGCGCGTTCAGGCTGTCGGCCAGGGGGATCAGGGCCGTCGGCACCGTCAGGACGAACATCGAGGCGCAAATAATGATTTTGCGTCCGAACGCGTCGGACAGCATCCCCATGAAGGGGGAAACTAGCGCCACCGCCAGGATGGTCGCCCCCACCGTCACGCCGGCTTGCACGGGAGAAGCCTGAAAATCGTTCATCACCATGGGCAACACCGCCTGCATGGAGTAGACATTCAGAAAGGCAAAAAAGCCAATCAACCAGACGATCAGCCCGGAAGCCTGTTTGCAGCTCTGAAGAAAAGACGGGTGTAGGGTGTTGGCAAACATGAGTGGTAAATTTTAGACTTCTGGTGGCTCCAGAGCGCCACTACACTCAAGCCGCCTTCAACCATCACCGCACCCCGCCATGGAACTACTCGTACTTTTCGCTTTGCTTGCCGCTGGCGCCTATGGAGTCAAATCGCGGGAGCAGGGCCGTCGCATTGTCTTGCTGGGAACTTATCTGAGCAAATACAAGATTGAAAAACTGATGGAAAGCCTGACCGACGGTTACCTGCGCGCGCTGTCCGAGGACGACCCCGAACGTCAGGCGCAGATCTGGCACATGCTGGACGCGGCGGAGGTGACGCTGTGCGAGCAGTTCAATCGTTTCGTGATTGAGTTTTCGGGCGTTGACGGGGCGCAAACGCGGGTCAGTCGCCTGGCCTTGGCGCTTCCCTGGATTGACAAGCTGCTGCCCGACAGCACGTTTGATCTGCGCCAGGCGCTGAGCATTCATGCCAGGGGTATTGAACAGGTGGCCCAGAACAGCCGCCATCTGACGCAAAAGAACAAAGCCTTCACCGTATCGGCGGAGCTGTTCTTGATGCAGCACACCTGCCACTGGTTCTGCCGCTCCAAAACAGTGGCCTCGGCGCGGATGCTGATGCGCCACCAAACACCTTACGCGCAGTTGCTTGCGTGCGTGTCGCCCGAGACACGTCAGGCTTATGGCGCTTTGGTTCGACGCTGATTTCACTTTCCCCCTTCCATCCCAAAGGCCCCCATGCAATACCGCAACCTCGGCAAAAGCAATCTGCAAGTCTCCGCCCTGTGTCTGGGCACCATGATGTTTGGCGACCAGACCGATCAAGTCGAGGCCGGGGCCATCGTGGCCGCTGCCCACGAGCACGGCGTCAATTACATCGACACGGCAGACGTGTACAGCAAGGGGGGGTCGGAGACCCTGGTGGGCGCGCTGCTCAAGGGTCGGCGTCATGACTGGGTGGTGGCCACCAAGCTGGGCAACAGCATGTCAGAGCGGGTGAACGAAGGTCATTACTCATGCAGCTGGATGCTGCGCGAAGTCGCCTCTTCGCTGGCTCGCCTGCAAACGGACTACGTGGACATCCTTTACCTGCACCGTGACTTCAACGGCATGAACCTGGAAGAGCCCCTGCGTGCCTTGGACGCGATGCTGCGAGCGGGCCAGATCCGCTACTGGGGCGTCTCTAATTTTCGCGGCTGGCGCATGGCCGAGATGATGCGTCTGGCCGGTCAGCTCGGGATGCCCGGACCGGTGGTGTGCCAACCCTATTACAACCTGCTCAACCGCATGCCGGAAGTCGAGGTGCTGCCGGCTTGCGCCCACTATGGCATTGGCGTCACGCCTTACAGCCCGGTGGCGCGCGGCGTGCTCACCGGCAAGTACCCACCGGGCCAGACCCCGGCGCCGGACAGCCGCGCCGGCCGCGCCGACAAGCGCATGGCAGAGACCGAGTTTCGGCAAGAGTCATTGCTGATTGCGCAGCAGCTTAAAGTGCATGCAGAGACCCAAGGCATCAGCCTGGCCCAGTTCGCCACGGCCTGGGTGCTGGCCAACCCGGTGGTCAGCTCGGTCATTGCGGGGCCTCGTACGCTGGCGCAGTGGCAAGCCTACCTGCCCGCGCTGGACTATGCGGTGACCCAGGAAGATGAAGCGCTGGTGGATAGCCTGGTCAGGCCAGGCCACCCGTCCACGCCGGGCTATACCGATCCCGCGTATCCGCTCACGGGTCGCTTACCGCTCGGCCCGCGCCCGCGCCTTTGCGGCCTGGACGCCGGCTTGCCCCTTAACGGATAAATTTTATTAAATTCGACGCTAGCCCTTTGCTGTCCTACGCAAGCAGCTATTTAAATAATAGCAAATTAGCGGCGCAACGAGGCGACCTGCCTTCATTGCCGCTGGCTGACACAGCGGGATTGAGCCCCTGCAATTCGCGCATAATTCACGCCTATGGACACCAAATGGCTGGAAGATTTTGTCAGTTTGGCTGAGACCCGCAGTTTCAGTCGCTCCGCACTGCTGCGCCACGTGACGCAGCCGGCGTTTTCGCGGCGCATACAGTCGCTTGAAACCTGGGCTGGCACCGATCTGGTCGACCGTAGCAATTACCCGACGCGTCTCACCCCGGCCGGTGAAACGCTCTATGCCCAGTCACTGGAGGTGTTGCAGGCCTTGCAAAGCACGCGCGCCATGCTGCGCGGGCATACCTCGGTGGGGCAGGATGTGATCGAATTTGCCGTGCCACACACGCTGGCGTTCACGTTTTTTCCGGCCTGGGTGACGGCCTTGCGGCAGCAATTCGGCCCGATCAAGAGCCGCCTGATTGCGCTCAATGTGCATGACGCCGTCATGCGGCTGGTAGAGGGGAGTTGCGACCTGCTGATTGCCTATCATCATCCGTCGCAGCCCTTTCAGCTCGATGCCGATCGCTATGAGATGGTCAGTCTGGGCGAAGAGGTGGTGGCGCCTTATGTCAAACCGGATGCAGACGGCGCGCCGATGTTTCAGTTGCCGGGGCGCGCCGGTCACCCCTTGCCCTACCTGGGCTACGCGCCGGGCGCCTACCTGGGGCAGATGGTGGAGCTGATCCTCAAACAGTCCGGTACCGCCATTCATTTTGACCGCGTTTATGAGACCGACATGGCAGAAGGCCTGAAGGCGATGGCGCTGGAAGGCCATGGCATCGCCTTTTTGCCTTTCAGTGCGGTCAAGAAAGATTTGTACGCCCGAAGGCTGGTGAGTGCCGCGCCCCCGGACCTGAAAGGTCTGCAGATCACCATGGAGGTGCGGGTCTACCGGGAACGGCCTTCGGTCAAGGAAAGCAGCAAGCTGGGCGGGCACAGGGCCGCCCCCTCCGCTGAGCGCGCGGCCAAGAGTGCGGCGCAATCCTTGTGGCACTATCTACTGGCGCAGGGGCACAAGAAAGCGACCGATGGGGTGCCGCCCGAGCTTGGTTCGGTCGGGTGATTGGGGACCATGCCGACCATGACCCAAGCGCAAGCTCTCACCCTCACCCTGGCCCGACCCGACGACTGGCATCTGCATGTGCGTGATGGCGAGGCCCTGCGCACCGTGGTGCCGCACACCGCCGCCCAGTTTGGCCGTGCCATCATCATGCCCAACCTGCGGCCCCCGGTAACGACGACGGCGCAAGCGCTGGCCTACCGGGCGCGCATCCAGGCCGCGGTGCCAGCCGGGGTTCAGTTTGAACCCTTGATGACGCTTTACCTCACCGACAACCTGCCTGCCGATGAAATCCAGCGCGCGCGCGACGCGGGCGTGGTCGCGCTCAAGCTCTACCCGGCGGGTGCCACCACCAACAGCGATGCCGGCGTGACCGACCTGCGCCAAACCTACAAAACGCTGGAAGCGATGCAACGCGCGGGGATGCTGCTGCTGGTGCATGGTGAAGTCACCGCGCCCGAGATTGATATTTTTGACCGCGAGGCGGTGTTCATTGATACGCAGCTGATTCCCCTGCGCCGCGATTTTCCGGAACTCAAAATTGTGTTTGAGCACATCACCACCCAAGAGGCTGCGCAGTACGTTGCCGAGGCGGATCGTTTCACCTCCGCGACCCTCACCGCGCATCATTTGCTTTACAACCGCAATGCCATTTTTAGCGGCGGCATCCGGCCGCATTACTACTGTTTGCCGGTGTTGAAGCGGGAGGTTCACCGCCAGGCCTTGCTGCAAGCGGCCGCCAGCGGCTCCAGCAAGTTTTTTCTGGGCACCGACAGTGCGCCGCATCCGGCCCACCTGAAAGAGCACGCCAGCGGTTGCGCTGGCTGCTACACGGCCCACGCCGCCCTGGAGATGTATGCCGAGGCGTTTGATTCCGTGGGGGCGCTGGACAAGTTGGAGGCTTTTGCCAGCTTTCATGGGGCCGATTTTTATGGCCTGCCGCGCAACACCGGCACCATCACGTTGAAACGCGAGGCCTGGACTGTGCCCGACAGCTTTGTCTTGGGTGAGGCCGAACTCAAGCCCTTGCGCGCGGGTGAAACCTTGCCGTGGAAATTGATCAGCTAAACGCGACTGCGCTGTCGGCCTGAAGCGGGCCGCGCCCACCGGCACCTGCTATGAATGTTTTTTTAATCGATGCCAGCGTGTTTCGTCTGCCCAAAGTCAGCACCGGTGCGCTGCTTTGAAGCGCAGGCCAATGCCCGTAAACTTCATGGGCAATTGCAGCGCAAAGTCTTGAAATCGGGCGGCGCGCCCCTAACATCCGTGCCTCTGACTCCTTGATGGGAGTCCTCTTTGAAAGAAATCATGAAACGCATTCTTTTGTTTGTTTTGACCAATGTTGCCGTGGTGGTGGTGCTGGGCATCGTGGCCAGCTTGCTCGGGGTCAACCGTTACCTGACAGCCAGCGGGCTGAACCTGGGCTCCTTGCTCGGTTTCGCCCTGGTGATGGGTTTTGGCGGTGCCATCATTTCACTGTTGATCAGCAAGCCGATGGCCAAATGGACCACCGGTGTGCGCCTCATCAGCCAGCCGCAAAACGTGGACGAAGCCTGGATCGTGGAGACCGTGCGCAAACTGGCGGACACCGCTGGCATCGGGATGCCGGAAGTGGGTATTTTTGACGGTGCACCCAACGCCTTTGCCACCGGTGCCTTCAAAAACTCGGCGCTGGTGGCAGTGTCGACGGGCTTGCTGCAGGGCATGACGCGGGAAGAGATCGAGGCCGTGATTGGCCATGAAATCGCCCACGTGGCCAATGGCGACATGGTGACCATGGCCCTGATTCAAGGGGTCATGAATACTTTTGTGGTGTTCCTGAGCCGCGTCATCGCCTATGCCATTGACGGTTTCCTGCGCAAGGGCGATAGCCGCGATTCCGGTCCCGGCATCGGCTACATGGTCACCACCATCGTGCTTGACATCGTGCTGGGTTTTGCCGCCGCCATCGTCGTGGCCTGGTTCTCGCGTCACCGTGAATTCCGGGCCGATGCCGGTGCCGCCCAGCTCATGAACCGCAAGCAGCCGATGATCAACGCGCTGGCACGTCTGGGCGGCATGGTGCCCGCTGAACTGCCCAAGAGCATGGCGGCCATGGGCATTGCCGGCGGCATTGGCAAGCTGTTCTCGACCCACCCGCCGATTGAAGAGCGCATCGCCGCCTTGCAAAACGCGCCACTCTGAGCCGGGCAGCATGGTACTTTCCACCTGGCTCGCCTTTTTTGCGGCTTCCTGGGCGATCAGCATTTCGCCCGGGGCCGGGGCGGTGGCGGCCATGAGTGCCGGACTGAACCATGGCTTTCGCCGCGGTTACTTCACCACCTTTGGCTTGGTGCTGGGTATCTGGCTGCAGGTGGTGGTGGTCAGCCTGGGGCTGGGAGCGCTGGTGGCGACCTCCAGCACGGCTTTTCTGGTGGTGAAGTGGCTGGGGGTGGCTTATCTGGTGTGGCTCGGCATTGCGCAGTGGCGCGCGCCCGCGACGCCGATGGTGACCCAGGTCGAGGAGGGCGTGCTCGTGAGTCGCCGCTCGATGGTGCTGCGCGCGCTGATGATCAACGCGGTCAATCCCAAGGGCACGGTGTTCTTGTTGGCGGTGGTGCCGCAGTTCATGAACCTGGCGCAACCGCTGCTGCCGCAGTACCTGATCATTGCCGGCACGCTGGGTTTTACCGACCTGGTGGTGATGGCGGGCTACACCGCGCTGGCCGCGCGCGTGCTCGGGGCGTTGAAGTCACCCGCCCATATCCGCGCCATGAACCGCACCTTTGGCAGCCTGTTCGTGCTGGCCGGTTCACTGCTGGCCCTGTTCAAGCGCGCCGGCTGAGGGCTGCAAGTGAAGGGCACGGCGCTGGCCCCGCCTCTTGACCCTGGCCGGATCTGGATTTCAGCCCAGCTTTCGTTTGCTACTATAATAATAGCTACTAACGCTTATTTCACGCGGGCTAGAGCCTGATTTTCCTCTAATTATGGAGTGTTTGGCGGAAGCCCGTGCGCTGGCGTTTTCCCTCCTCCATGGGCACTTCAAAAGGCTCGACCGTCGAACAGATTGGAGGGGCTTTTGCGGGCCGCGTCAGTCTCAGCGAGAATCTGACGTGTGTCACTTACTTCAACCTTGCTCCAACTTATGAAAACCATACTCCCCCTGACCCTTCTGGCCACTGCCTTGTCTTTTTTCAGCGCCGCCTGCGCCGGCGATGCCACCCTGGATGCCTCGGCCAAGGAACCCGGTGCGGAGGTCAGCGCCAGTGGGCTGGTGTACCGCTCGCTCAGAGACGGCACCGGTGCCAGCCCCAAGGCCAGCGACACCGTCAAAGTCAACTACCGTGGCACCTTTCCGGATGGCAAGGAATTTGACAGCTCTTACAAGCGCAACCAGGCGATTGAATTCCCCTTGGGCAACGTGATCAAGTGCTGGACCGAAGGCGTGCAGCGCATGAAAGTTGGCGGCAAAGCCAAGCTGACTTGCCCGCCAGCCATTGCTTACGGTGAGCGCGGCGCCGGTGGCACCATCCCGCCCAACGCCACGCTGCTGTTTGAAGTCGAATTACTGGCCATCAGCGGCAAGTAAGCCGGGCGCCGCGTCGGCCCGCCGACGGCACGGCATTGGCAGCAGGGTCCTGACTCCGGCCAGGTCTGTATTTCAGTCCAGTTTTTCAGCAGGGGCGGCTTCGTGGTCGGCTGGCGGGTTGCCTGCTCCGAACCCGGTACCATCGACCAACCAACCACGAATTCTTGCAGGGCTTCTACATGTCTCATTCTTCGTCTTCCGTCACCTGTCACGAGGTCCTCTCCGGCAAAACCGCCCTCGGGCCCGCCGAGGCCCAGGTGACGATCAAAGGATGGGTGAAAACCCGCCGCGATTCCAAGGCCGGCCTGTCCTTCGTCAATGTGTCTGACGGCTCCTGCTTTCATCCGGTGCAGGTGGTGGCGCCGAGCACGCTGGCCAACTACGCCGATGAGGTGCAGCGGCTCACGGCCGGCTGTGCGGTCGAAGCCACCGGCGTGATCGTTGCCTCCCCGGCCAAGGGCCAGCCGTTTGAAATGCAGGCCAGCAAGATCACGGTGGTCGGCTGGGTGGACGATCCCGACACCTACCCGATCACACCGAAAGCCCACACCATGGAGTTCCTGCGCGAGGTTGCCCATTTGCGGCCGCGCACCAACGTGATCGGCGCCGCCACCCGGGTGCGCCACACCATTGCGTCGGCGATTCATCGCTTTTTCGACGAACAGGGATTCCTGTGGGTGAACACGCCGATCATCACCACCTCGGACGCCGAGGGCGCGGGAGAGTTGTTCCGCGTTTCCACGCTGGACATGATGAACCTGCCCAAAAAAACCGACGGGAAAATCGATTTTTCACAGGATTTTTTTGGCAAGGAAGCGTTCCTGACCGTGTCCGGCCAGCTCAACGTGGAGACCTATTGCATGGCGCTGTCCAAGGTTTACACCTTTGGCCCCACGTTTCGCGCCGAGAATTCCAACACCTCGCGCCACCTGGCCGAATTCTGGATGATCGAGCCTGAAATCGCCTTTGCCGATTTGGCCGACGACGCGACGCTGGCTGAAGCGCTGTTGAAGTACATCATCAAGCGGGTGCTGACGGAGCGCGCCGACGACATGGCCTTTTTCGAGGATCGGGTCGAGAAGGGCCTGATTGCGAAACTCGAACACATCGTCAAATCCGAATTCGTGCGCATGGATTACACCGAGGCCATCAAGGTGCTGGAGAGCAGCAAAGAAAAATTCGACTATCCCGTCAAGTGGGGCATCGACCTGCAATCCGAGCATGAACGCTTTATCGCCGAGAAGCACGTCAACGGTCCGACCGTGCTGATGAACTACCCGAAGGAAATCAAGGCGTTCTACATGCGCCTGTCCGACGATGAAAAAACGGTCGCCGCCATGGACGTGCTGGCGCCCGGCATTGGCGAGATCATTGGCGGCTCGCAGCGCGAGGAGCGCTTGGATGTGCTCGATAAGCGCATGGTGGAGTGCGGGCTCGATCCGGCGCATTACGGCTGGTATCGCGATCTCCGGCGTTACGGCACGGTGCCCCATGCGGGCTTCGGCCTGGGATTCGAGCGGACCGTCTCCTACATCACCGGCTTGTCCAATGTGCGTGATGTGATTCCATTTCCGAGAACGCCGGGCAGCGCACGCTATTAACCCCTGTTGTTGGAGTGAGGCCCCTGGGGCCTGGGCCGACTCAAGCCAGCAAGCGCCTGGCCACCGCCTCGGCCACCTTGATGCCGTCGACCCCGGCCGACAAAATGCCACCGGCATAGCTGGCGCCTTCACCCGCCGGGTACAAGCCCTTCGTATTGATGCTCTGAAAATCATCGCCGCGTGGCATTTTCAAGGGCGATGAGGTGCGCGTTTCGACGCCGGTGAGTACCGCGTCCGGCATGTCAAAGCCCTTGATCTTGCGGGCAAAGGCAGGTAGCGCTTCCCGGATCGCGTCGATGGCGTAGCCGGGCAGGGCCGGGCTCAGATCGCACAGCGTGACTCCTGGCTGGTAGGACGGCTCTACGGCACCCACTTGTGTCGAGGCTTTGGCTGCCAGGAAGTCGCCCACCAGTTGCGCCGGCGCGTTGTAGTCGCAGCCGCCCATCACATAGGCATTCGATTCCAGCTGGCGTTGCAGCACGATGCCGGCCAGCGGATGGTACATCGCGCCGGACGCAGCTTGGGCCTGCACCTGCTCGCCCAGGGTGGCATGGAAAGATTCAGCATCGGTGGGGTAGTCGCTCGGGTCAATACCGACCACGATGCCGGCGTTGGCGTTGCGTTCGTTGCGTGAGTACTGGCTCATGCCGTTGGTCACCACGCGGCCGGGCTCCGAGGTGGCCGCCACCACGGTGCCACCGGGGCACATGCAAAAGCTGTAGACCGAGCGGCCATTGTGGGCGTGGTGCACCAGTTTGTAGTCGGCGGCGCCCAGGCTGGGGTGACCGGCGTGGCGGCCCCAGCGGGCGCGGTCAATCACGCTTTGCGGGTGTTCGATGCGAAATCCGATCGAGAACGGCTTGGCCTGCATCGCCACGCCGCGCTGGTACAGCATGGTACAGGTGTCGCGCGAGCTGTGGCCCAGCGCCAGCACCGCCTGCTCGGTCGCCAATTCGTAGGATTGGCCGCTGGACTGATCCAGCACGGTGAGGCCGCGCACCTGGCGCTCGTCCCCTTCACCCTCGATCAACACATCTGTCACCCGTTGTTGAAAGCGGATGTCGCCGCCCAGCGCAATGATCTGCTCGCGCAGGTTCTCCACCACCTTCACCAACTTGAAGGTGCCGATATGCGGGTGGGCATCCACCAGAATCTCTGGCGGCGCACCGGCCTTGACGAACTCGTGCATCACTTTGCGGCCAAGAAAACGCGGGTCCTTGATCTGGCTGTAGAGCTTGCCGTCCGAGAACGTGCCGGCGCCGCCTTCGCCAAACTGCACGTTGGATTCGGGGTTCAGCACATGCTTGCGCCACAGGCCCCAGGTGTCCTGGGTGCGTTCGCGCACTTTTTTGCCACGCTCCAGCACGATCGGCCGCAAGCCCATTTGCGCCAAGATAAGTGCGGCAAAAATGCCACACGGACCGAAGCCCACCACGACCGGGCGCACGGCCAGATCCGCCGGGGCGTGCGCCACCAGCCGGTAGCCCATGTCGGGCGTGGCTTGAACGTGCTGGTTGGCAGCGTGCTGCTGCAGCACAATGCCTTCCTGCGCCGGGTCAGTCAGCGCTGCATCCACGATGTACACCACCCGCACCTGGGCCTGGCGGGCATCAAAACTGCGCTTGAAAATCTGCCACTGCGCCAGCTGAGGGGACGCAATACCCAGGGTTTGCAGGACGAGGGCCTGCAGGTCCTCAGGCGTGTGGTCAAGCGCGAGCTTGAGCTCGGAGAGTCGGATCATCTTGTGGGCCAGGTAGGCTTGTGTTTATCAAGCAGAAGTCGCCAATTTTACGGGCGCCCCGGGACCATCGGTGCACGCTAGCAGCGCAGCTGAGATCAGCCCGGTAAGAAGCCTTCGACCGACAGGTAGCGCTCGCCAGTGTCGTAGTTGAAGCCCAGCACGGTGGCGCCGGGCGGCAGTTCTGGCAGTTTTTGGGCGATCGCGGCCAAGGTGGCGCCACTGGAAATACCCACCAGCAAACCTTCTTCGCGCGCACTGCGCCGAGCGTATTCGCGCGCCGGTTCGGCATCGACCTGAATCACACCGTCGAGCAGCTCCAAGTGCAGGTTTTTGGGAATGAAACCCGCGCCAATGCCCTGAATCGGGTGCGGTCCGGGCGCGCCGCCCGAGATCACCGCAGACGCCACCGGCTCCACCGCATATACCTTGAGTTGGGGCCATTTGGCTTTCAGCACCTGCGCCACGCCGGTGAGGTGGCCGCCGGTGCCGACACCGGTGATCAGCGCGTCGATGCCATCGGGGAAGTCGGCCAGAATTTCTTGCGCCGTGGTGCGCACATGTGCGTCGATGTTGGCGGGGTTCTCAAATTGTTGCGGCATCCAGCTGCCGGGTGTTTGCGCGACCAATTCTTCTGCGCGGGCAATGGCACCTTTCATGCCCTTTTCACGCGGCGTCAGGTCAAAGGAAGCGCCATAGGCCAGCATCAGGCGGCGGCGCTCGATGCTCATGCTGTCGGGCATCACCAGAATAAGTTTGTAGCCCTTCACGGCCGCCACCAGCGCCAGACCGACGCCGGTGTTGCCCGAGGTGGGTTCGATGATGGTGGCGCCTGGTTTGAGCTCACCGCTTTTTTCCGCGGCTTCCACCATGGACAGCGCAATCCGGTCTTTGATGGAGCCGCCGGGGTTGCCGCGCTCGGACTTGATCCACACGTGGTGGCTGTTGCCAAACAGGCGGTTGATGCGCACGTGCGGCGTGTTGCCGATGGTTTGCAGGATGTTGTCGGCTTTCATGGGGGCTCCTCAAAAAGTGATTGAGCAGTTATTTTGAACCACTTGATCAATTGTTTTGGGTATAAGTTTAGAAGCCAAGGCTGTAAGCCACGCTCAACCACGATAATACGAGCGTGAAGCCCGCCAGACTGCCGCTGGTGCAAGCCGCAAGGACGACGCGAGAAGCGTCGGGTGGAAACACCGCACTGGAGGAACGTCCGGACTGCATAGGGCAGCGTAGCAGCTAACGGCTGTCCACTGAAATGCGTGCACGCAAGTGCGCGTTATAAGGTGAGGATCAGAGCAACAGAGACGAGCCGATTAAGTTCGGGTGAAACGGGCAATCTCTACGCGCAGCAATACCAAGTAGGCACACGTTGACGGGGCCCCCGGAGTGTGCGGGTAGGTAGCACCGAGCCGTTGGGCGACCAACGGCCCAGATTAATGGCAGTCACATTGAGGGCAACTTCAATGCACAGAATCCGGCTTATCGGTGGGCTTCACACTTATTTCCAGCGATGTGCGGAACTGACGCCCAAGGCGTTAACCCCGGGCCAGCACTGCTTGACCCAGTGCAAAAACCGAGTTGGGCACACTGCGCTGCATCGTTTCCTGTTTGGGTTTTTTGAAGACCCCCCGGTTGGGTGCCGGTTTTTCTTCAACCCGAACGCCTTTGGCCAGTTGCCCGAGTGCCAGGCTGCGCAAAGTCACCGACTGCATATAGTCCATCATTTTGGTGTTCAGGCTATCCCACAGGTCCTGTGCCATGTCCTTGGCCGGGCGGGTGGCGGCGGTCTTGGCGTGGCGGACGATGTCTTTGGTGCCGGGATCGGTACCGTCTTCTACTGCACCGATGATGTCAGCGACCGTGATGCGGTCAGCTTGCTGCCCGAGCGCATAGCCGCCACCGGGTCCGCGCGTGCTGGCCACCAAGCCGTGCTGGCGCAGCTTGCTGAACATTTGCTCCAGGTAGGAAAGCGAAATTTGCTGCCGCATCGCAATGTCGGACAGGGGGACCGGACCCAATTTTTCGCGTAGCGCCACGTCAATCATCGCCGTGACGGCAAATCGGCCTTTGGTACTGAGTCGCATAGTTTGTTCTCCTGTTTCAATCACATGGTGTGAGACAAGAGGCACTATAAAGTTCCAATTACTTCGTGTAAAGTCGTATTTATGACAATTTAACTTCGAAAAAAACGAATAATATAGGCGGATGGCGAACAGGTGACGCGCGCCCGCCAGCGCAAGACCCAGGGATAAAGCGGGAGCTGCCTCATGAACTTCAAGCATTTGTATTATTTTTGGGTCACGGCCAAGGCTGGGGGCATCATGCGCGCGGGCGAGCAACTGCACACCACGCCGCAAACCCTGTCCGGCCAGATCAAGCTGCTCGAAGAGTGGCTCGGGCGCAAACTTTTTCGCAAAAGCGGCCGCCAGCTTGAACTGACCGAAGACGGTCGGCTGGCGCTGGACTATGCCGAGCAGATATTCACACTGGGCGCTGAATTGGAGGCCGCCGTGCGCCAGGCCCGCGGCGGGCGGCGGGTGCTGGACTTCCGCGTCGGGGTGGCGGACTCCGTGGCCAAGTCGGTGGTGTATCGGTTGCTGGAACCCGCCTTGTCGGTGAAGGAACCTGTCAAGCTCATCTGCAGCGAAGGCAAGTTTCCTGATTTGTTGGCGCAATTGGCCTTGCACCGGTTGGACTTGGTGATTGCAGATGAGCCGCTGCCGCGCCGCATCAGTGTCAAGGCCTTCAGCCACCCGCTGGGCAGCAGCAGCATGAGCTTCTTCTGTGCGCCAAAGCTCAAGCCCCAGCTGCACGGCCCGTTCCCCCAGTGCCTGAACGACATGCCGATGTTGATGCCGGGCGGATCGACGTCGA
>JANYHL010000094.1 GCA_025359085.1 Gammaproteobacteria bacterium | reverse complement strand
GGTGAAGAACGAAAGCCGTGCAGGTAGAGCAGGTGGGTGAGGGGCATAGCTGACATGATAGGGTGAAATCGAGTTTGGCAGGCTTGACGGTTTCGGCTGTATTGCCCAGTCGCGGGATAATCGACGCATGGCGCATCAATTTGGAAAAACTCACCCCTGGCGGCGCATCACGCCCTGGTTTCGCGGCTTTGATGGACCGCTGGCGTTTGCTGTTTTCTTGCTGGCCTGCGCCGGCTTGCTGACGATGTATTCAGTCGGCTACGACCAGGGCAGCCGGTTTCAGGATCACGGCCGCAACATGCTGCTGGCGGGCTTCATCATGTTTGTGGTGGCGCAGATCCCACCGCAGCGGCTGATGGCGCTGGCGCTGCCGCTGTATGTGCTGGGGGTCACTCTGCTGATTGCGGTGGCGCTCTTTGGGGTCACCAAAAAAGGGGCGCAGCGCTGGCTCAATGTGGGCGTCATCATCCAACCCAGCGAAATCCTCAAGATCGCGGTGCCATTGACCCTTGCCTGGTGGTTCCAGAAGCGCGAAGGGCAGTTGCGGACCCTGGACTTTGCGGTGGGCGGGGCGCTGCTGGCGCTGCCGATGGGCTTGATTGCCAAACAGCCGGACCTGGGCACCGCGTTGCTGGTGCTGTCGGCGGGCATGTCGATCCTTTTCTTTGCCGGTTTGTCCTGGAAGTGGATTGTGCTGCCGCTGCTGTTGGGGCTGCTGGGCGTGGGATTGTTGGTGGGTTTTGAGCCCCAGTTGTGTGCTGACGGCATGCGCTGGCCGCTGTTGCACGACTACCAGCAGCAGCGCATCTGCACCCTGCTGGACCCGTCGCGCGACCCGCTCGGCAAAGGCTTTCACATCATTCAGGGCATGATTGCCATTGGCTCGGGAGGCTTCTGGGGCCAAGGCTTTATGCAGGGCACGCAGACGCATCTTGAGTTCATTCCCGAGCGCACCACTGATTTCATCTTTGCTTCATTTTCTGAAGAATTCGGACTGTTGGGAAATCTGCTGCTGATCGCCGGTTTTGTGTTTTTGATCCTGCGCGGCCTGGTCATTGCCTTGGAAGCACCGACGCTGTTTTCAAGGCTGCTGGCGGGTAGCATCACGCTGATCTTTTTTACCTATGCCTTCGTCAACATGGGCATGGTCAGCGGCATTGTGCCGGTCGTGGGGGTGCCGCTGCCTTTCATCAGCTACGGCGGCACCGCCATGGTGACGCTGGGTATGGCACTGGGGATATTGATGTCTATTGCCAAGTCCAAGCGGCTGGTGCAGTCGTAACCCCTAAAATCGCGCCATGATTTCTCGCGAACCCACTCTTGAACGCTTGGCCGTTGCCAAGTCCCTGTTGCTCACGCCCTTTGGGCTGGACGAATCCCACCTGGCCCGCGCTTTAAGAGAAATCAAGGCGCATCAGGTGGACGAGGCCGACCTGTATTTTCAATACACCCGCTCCGAGGGCTGGAGCCTGGAGGAGGGCATTGTCAAGACCGGCTCCTTCAGCATTGACCAGGGTGTGGGCGTGCGCGCGGTCAGCGGCGAGAAAACCGCGTTTGCCTATTCGGATGACATCTCCGAGGCTTCGCTGCTTGATGCCGCCCGCACTGTGAGATCAATTTCGGCTCTAGCCAAGAAGGGGCGGGCACGAGTAGCTACTAAAAAAATAGCAGAGGGGCGTTCTTTGTACCCCGGTCTGGACCCGATTGCCACACTGGACAGCGCGGCCAAGGTCAAGTTGCTGGAGCGGGTGGAGCAGCTGGCCCGCGCCAAAGACCCGCGCGTCGCGCAAGTGATGGCGGGGGTGGCCAGTGAATACGACGTGGTGCTGGTGGCGCGTGCCGACGGCACGCTGGCAGCCGATGTGCGGCCGTTGGTGCGTTTGTCGGTGACGGTCATTGCCGAACAGGGCGTCGCTGGCAAGAAACGGCGTGAAATGGGCTCGGCCGGTGGCGGTGGGCGCTTTGGACTGGCTTATTTTGACGAGGCGCTGATCACGCAATACGTCGATGAGGCGGTCAAGGCTGCGCTGATCAACCTGGAGGCCCGTCCGGCGCCCGCCGGTGAGATGACGGTCGTGCTTGGCCCCGGCTGGCCTGGCATCTTGTTGCACGAGGCCATTGGCCATGGCCTGGAAGGCGATTTCAACCGCAAGGGCTCCAGCGCTTTCAGTGGTCGGATCGGCCAGCGCGTGGCCGCCAAAGGCGTCACGGTGCTTGATGATGGCACTCTTGCCGACCGCCGTGGCTCGCTCAATGTTGATGATGAAGGCAACACCAGCGCGCGCAATGTTCTGATTGAAGACGGCATTCTCAAGGGCTACATCCAGGACGCCATGAATGCGCGTTTGATGGGCGTGGCGCCGACCGGCAACGGGCGCCGCGAGAGCTACGCCCATGTGCCGATTCCACGCATGACCAACACCTACATGCTGGCCGGGGACAAGTCACCTGAAGAGATTGTGGCCAGCATCAAAAAGGGCCTGTACGCCACCAATTTTGGCGGCGGCCAGGTGGACATCACCTCGGGCAAGTTTGTGTTCTCGGCCAGTGAAGCCTATTGGGTTGAAAACGGCAAGATTTTGTACCCGGTCAAGGGCGCCACCATTGTCGGCAGCGGCCCGGACGCGCTCAAGCGCGTCAGCATGATTGGCAATGACATGAAGCTCGACAGCGGTGTCGGCACCTGCGGCAAAGAAGGCCAGAGTGTGCCGGTGGGCGTGGGGCAGCCGACCTTGCGCATTGATGGGCTGACAGTGGGTGGCACGGCATGAAGAGCTGGTTGGTGGCCAGTTTGTGTGCCGGTGGCTTGTGTTGGACCTCAATAGGCTATGCCCAGGGCAACATTGAACTCCCTGCCGGACTGAACCCGACCGCCACGACCTGGCGTTTGACCTCTGAAACGCTGGCCCTGCCGGGCGGCGAAAAAATGGGCATGGTCGGCGGCGACGTCATGGTTGATGTGAGTGACCAGCTGCGACTCGGTGTGGGTAGTTACGGGGCCGTGCGCGGTGAACGCGGCGGTTTCATCACGCTCGGCCTGGCGGGCGAGTGGCGCCAGCGGCTCAGTCCGTCGTGGCTGGTTCACACCGGCTTGTTTGTCGGCGCCGGTGGCGGTCGTGGTGGCGCCAGCGCCTTGTCGGGTGGCGGCTTGATGCTGCGGACCGATCTGGGTTTGACTTACGAGCTGCCAAGCCTCGGTAATTTTGCCTTTGGCGTCAGCCATGTGCAGTTTCCGTCGGGTGAGATTCGCAGCACGCAGCCTTATCTGCGCTACGAGTACCCGTTCTACAGTTTGTTGAGTCCGGGTTGGGATACGCCGCCCGGTGCCGGCATGGCCGATGGCGCCAGCGTGTTGTCGCACCACAATGAATTTGCGCTGGTGGCTCGCAGTTACAAGATTCCGGCCTCGGTGCTGCGCGCTGATGGCCAGCCGCAACACGGCAGCATGCAACTGGTCGGCGTTGAATGGCTGTCGTACCTCGACCCCCACTGGTTCATCAAGCTGGAGTCGGAAGGCGCCGCCGGTGGCCAGAGCAATGGCTATATGCAAATTCTGGCCGGCGCTGGCTACCGGCAGCCACTCTGGCGCGACAGTGCCGTCAAACTCCATGTCGCCGCCGGCCCGGCGGGCGGGGGCGGGGCCGACACCGGCGGCGGGCTGCTGCTGGACGCCGGCGTGTCACTGCAACAAAACCTGAGCGCGCGCACCGCCGTGGAATTCTCGCTGGGTGAAGTGCGTGCGCCCGCGCGCAGTTTCAGGGCGCAAAGTGCGGCCCTCAAATTGAACTACCAGTTCGGTTTGCCGGGCGTGTCTGCCAACCCCGTGGCCTGGCCTGCGCTGGCGGGCTTTGACGCCGAAAGCCTGCGCGTGCGCGTGGCCAATCAGACCTATTTCAAGGCCGCGCCGCAATGGCGCAACCAATACGTCGATCAATCAGTGAGCAACCTGGGTGTGCAGCTTGATTACTTCGTCACGCCGCAGTGGTTTGTCACGGGCCAGGGCCTGGCCGCCTATGCCGGTCAGGCTGGCGCCTACATGACCGGGCAGCTCGGGGCCGGCGTGCAGCAGCCCTTGTCGCAGCGCTGGTTTGCCGAGGGTGAAGCGCTGCTGGGTGCGGCCGGCGGCGGCGGTCTGGCGGTGGGTGGCGGGCTGGTCGGTCAAGTCAACGCCTCCATGGGCTACCGCTGGAGCAAGCAGCTCTCGGTGCTGGCCACAGCCGGGCGCATTCAGGCCATGCGTGGCGATTTCAAAGCCAACGTGGCGGGCTTGTCGCTGGCCTATCAATTCAACGGCTTTGTTCAAAAATGAGCCGCTTACCCGACTATGCTAAAGTGAAGCCATGAAATCGTTCTGTTTTTTCTTTGGCTATTTTTGGTTCTCTTTTCGCCTGCGGCGGTAGAGAGTTCTGAACGTACCTGAATCAAACGTTCCGATCTTCCAAAAACCGCCGGCGACCCCGGCGGTTTTTTTATGACTTTTTTTGATCAACCGAGGAACTGCACATGACCGCCAAATCCATTGCTGCCAGCACCGATGCCTGGTATGCGAACACTGTCGCCCATGCCACTGACCGCACCGGTCAGACCGACAACGAACGCATCAAGGACATCACCGTGTTACCGTCTCCCGAGCATTTGATCCGGTTTTTCCCGATTCAGGGAACGGCCGTGGAGTCGCTGATCAGTAGCACCCGGCACCGTATTCACAACATCATGGCGGGCAAGGATGACCGCTTGCTGGTCGTGATCGGCCCGTGTTCCATCCATAACCCGGCGGCCGCGCTGGACTATGCCCGCCAGCTCCAGGTGCAGCGCGAAAAATACGCCGACACGCTTGAAATTGTGATGCGCGTCTATTTTGAGAAGCCCCGTACCACCGTGGGCTGGAAAGGGCTGATCAACGATCCGTATCTGGATGAAACCTTTCGCATCGACGAAGGCCTGCGCATCGCGCGCCAGTTGCTGATCGAGATCAACCGGCTGGGCTTGCCGGCCGGCAGCGAATTTCTGGACGTGATCTCGCCCCAGTACCTGGGCGATTTGATCTCATGGGGCGCGATTGGTGCGCGCACCACCGAAAGCCAGCTGCACCGCGAACTGGCCTCGGGCCTGTCCGCGCCGATTGGCTTCAAAAATGGCACCGATGGCAACATCAAGATCGCCACCGACGCGATTCAGGCCGCGGCCGGCGCGCACCACTTTTTATCGGTGCACAAGAATGGTCAGGTGGCGATCGTGCAAACCAAAGGCAATAAAGACTGCCACGTCATCTTGCGCGGTGGCAAGGCGCCCAACTATGACGCAGCCAGCGTGGCGGCGGCGTGCAAAGACCTCGAAAAAGCCAAACTACCGGCGACCTTGATGGTCGACTTTAGCCACGCCAACAGCAGCAAGCAGCACGAGAAGCAACTTGACGTGGCACACGACATTGCGACCCAGCTGGCCAACGGCTCAAGATGTGTGTTCGGCGTGATGGTGGAAAGCCACTTGATCGCCGGTGCCCAGAAGTTCACGCCGGGCAAGGATGACCTGTCCAAGCTGGAATATGGCAAGAGCATCACCGACGCCTGTCTGGGGTGGGACGATTCCGTCCAATTGCTGGCGATGTTGGCGGCGGCAGTCAAAGCACGCCGGGCACGCTAAGGACGCACTGCGGGCAGGGCACCGGTGCGTCATTTACACTTGCGCCAAGTCGCTGGCATCCCGCACGCGCCATTTCAGCCTCTGGACAAACACCATGAACCGCTGCCTGACTCCAAGAACTCACTTATTTCTCAGGCGACTTTGCCTCATGGTGCTCAGCGCGTCAGCCCTGAGCGTCAACCTGGCCAGCGCGCAAACCGGCGTGCGCCAGTTTCCCGCCGCCGCCCAACGCGGCACGCTGGTAGTGACGGCGCCTCCCGAGGTGCTGATCAATGGCGTGGCGGCGCGACTCTCGCCCGGCGCCCGCATCAAGGGGGTCAATAACGCCCTGGTAATGTCAGCCGCGCTGGTGGGCAGCAGTGCGCTGGTCAACTACCGGCGCGACGGGCAAGGGCTGATTCACGAGGTATGGATTCTGAGCGCCGAAGAAGCGGCCGAGAAGCGCAGCGGCCTGGAGGCGGTGACCAACTTCATTTTTGGTTCGGACGCTGACAAGCCGAAAACTGACGACGGTAAAACCCCGTTTAACCAGTTGCCCCACTTTCCCCGGCAATAGCCACGCTGGGCGCTGGGTCCGCCTGCGCAATGGCGTTGCTGCGCGTTTCCCGATAATTTATAACAAATCAGGCGCTAGCCCTCGTTAATAGGGCGTGAGCAGCTATCTAATTTATAGTCATTGAGTGAGTTTTATCATGAGTAAAAAAGTCTTCATCAAAACCTATGGCTGCCAGATGAACGAGTACGACTCGGACAAGATGAGCGACGTGCTGGCGGCAGCGCAAGGCTACGAGCCGACCGACAAGGTGGAAGAAGCCGACCTGATTTTGTTCAACACCTGCTCGGTGCGCGAAAAAGCGCAAGAGAAAGTGTTTTCCGACCTGGGCCGCGTCAAACATCTGAAGAAAAACGGCGCGCTGATTGGCGTCGGCGGCTGCGTCGCCAGCCAGGAAGGGGCCGCCATCATCGAGCGCGCGCCCTATGTGGACGTGGTGTTTGGCCCGCAGACCCTGCACCGCCTGCCGCAACTGCTGGCCGAGCGCGCGCGCCTGAACCGCTCGCAAGTGGACATCAGCTTTCCCGAGATTGAAAAGTTTGACCACCTGCCCCCGGCCCGGGTCGAAGGCGCCAGCGCCTTTGTGAGCATCATGGAAGGTTGCTCCAAATACTGCAGTTACTGCGTGGTGCCCTACACCCGCGGCGAAGAAGTGAGCCGCCCGTTTGAAGACGTGCTGGTCGAAGTGGCCGGCCTGGCCGATCAGGGGGTGAAGGAAATCACCTTGCTGGGGCAAAACGTCAACGCCTGGCGCGCCCGAATGGTGGGCGACGCCCGCGCCCTGAGCGCGGACATGGCCGACTTTGCCACCCTGCTGGAATACGTGTCCGACATTCCTGGCATCGAGCGTATCCGTTACGTCACCAGCCACCCCAACGAGTTCACGCCGTCGCTGATTGCGGCCTACGACAAGCTGCCCAAACTGGTGAGCCATCTGCACCTGCCGGTGCAGCACGGCTCGGACCGCATTCTGATGGCCATGAAGCGCGGCTACACCGCCATGGAATACAAAAGCACGGTGCGCAAGCTGCGCGCCATTCGGCCCGACATGGCCCTGAGCAGCGACTTCATCGTTGGCTTCCCCGGTGAGACCGAGGACGACTTCGGCAAGATGATGAAGTTGATCGACGACGTTGGCTTTGACAACAGCTTCAGCTTCATCTTCAGCCCGCGCCCCGGCACACCGGCGGCGAATCTGCATGACGACACGCCGCACGAGGTCAAACTGCGCCGTCTGCAGCACCTGCAAACCGTCATCAACGACAGCATCAAACGCATCAGCGAAAGCCGCTTGGGGACGGTGCAGCGCATTCTGGTGGAAGGCGCGTCCAAGCGTGACGCTGCTGAGCTGATGGGTCGCACCGAGTGCAACCGGGTCGTCAACTTCTGTGGCCAGCCGCGCCTGATCGGGCAGATGGTGGAGGTGCGCATCAGCGAGACGCGCACCTTCACGTTGCGCGGCGAGGTGGTGCTGCAAGACGCGGTGCTGGCGCTGTAGCGTCAATTCAATGGCGACCCGTCTGATCGAGGAGGACGCCATGAAGCAGCGATTGGGCTTGACGTAAACTCAAGTTCAAACACCCAAGGACCCACGACCCAACGCGTGGTCCAACCAGAGCAGTGAACCCATGCTGCACCCCATCGTGTCGGATTTATTGTGGCGCTCACTCGCCATCTTCTTGTTGATCGGCGCGTCGGTCGGCATGGCCTTGGCGCTGTTGCTGATCTTCAAGCCGCAGCTGCTGCAGCGCATTGTCCGCTTTAACCCTACTGCCGCGCCAGACCATTGGCCAGTAGTTCTTCGGTGATGATGCCGGTCTCGATCAGCAAGCGGCCGACTTTTTTGCCTGTTTAAATATTGGGCTAACTCGCGCGAGCTCAGTGCAAATGCCGCGGCTTGCGCCCGCCCCCATGACCGCCGCCATGGCCACCGCCGCCCGAGCCCCGCGGGGGGCGCCCGAGTTGCAGTGAGTTCACCAGATCGTCAAAGCGCTGGCTGAACAACTTGTCAACCTCGGCCACCACGCCCACCAGTTCGGCGCCGTCAAAATGACGTTCCATCAGATTTACCACGTCTTGCACCAGCAAGTCGCGTTGCACTTGCATGATGGCAGCCGGGTCGGGCCCGACAAAAAGCATCACGAAGTCATCACGCGACTCGGCGTCCGAGTCCTCGTCTTCATCATCAAATTCAGCGTCATAAAACGTGACTTCAATGGCGGCACCGGCTTGCGCCACGTCATTGAGGTTCATGCACATTTCATCGAGCACCTGGCGAAAATCATCATCGCCGGCCACCGTCCAGCACATCTGCAGCAGATGTTCCTGCGGATCAAATTTGATGCCGGGCTCATCTTCGTAGGAGCTTTCGGCGGCATCCGCCAAGGAGCGCGCACCCGCGTATTT
This sequence comes from Gammaproteobacteria bacterium, assembly GCA_025359085.1. Lineage (GTDB taxonomy): Bacteria > Pseudomonadota > Gammaproteobacteria > Burkholderiales > Burkholderiaceae_C > Rhodoferax. The sequence goes on along the minus strand of JANYHL010000094.1, from coordinate 12,643 downwards.
CCAGACCGGCTTGAGCGCTTCTTGCAGCTGCTCAAAAACAACATCGGGGCGCAAGCTCACCTGGCCATGAACATGGATTTCAAAAGGGGTGTTGTAGCGTGCCATGGAGTGTGAATGTAGTGGTCAGGATCAAAACCGAAACAGGCATGACGCAGCATCGGTTCAAGTTTCAGTAAGTGGCCCTGCTGGTTGGGTTTTTGACTCGCGAAGGGTGATTGTGCCATGAGGTGCTTCCCGCCGACAGACGACCCGCCGGGTCTTGGTGAGCTGCTGAAATTGACCCGAAATCAGGGTTTACCAGCGGGCGGGTTTCCCAGCGTGACAAACAGGGCCATGAACCTTAACATTTGAAATTAGCACACTCGTGCTAATTTGATCCCAATCGGTTAACACAATCTCCCGGCAAGGGTCATCAAGCGACACCGCTCCTACCCCAGAGGTCGCACTGGCTAGTCAAGTGAAATTCTTTCAACCCTATTGACCTCACGGTCCTGCAGGAGACAATTTTGAAAAAAATATTGATGACCTGGTTCGGTGGCTTTTTGCTGGCACTGACCCTGTTACCCGCTTGCGCCTTGGCGGCTGGCTATACCCAAACCAAGTTCCCCATCGTCCTGGTGCATGGTTTGTTCGGCTTCGACAACATTGGCTCGCTCGACTACTGGTATGGCATTCCTTCTGCCCTGCGCGCGGACGGTGCTGTGGTGTATGTCACGCAGGTCTCTGCGGCCAACAGCACTGAAGTACGCGGTGAGCAGTTGCTGATCCAGGTCAAGCAGATTCTGGCCGCCACCGGCGCGACGAAGGTGAACCTGATCGGGCACAGCCATGGCGGCCCGACCATCCGCTACGTCGCCTCGGTGCGCCCCGATCTGGTGGCCTCGGTCACCTCCGTCGGTGGCGTGAACAAGGGCTCGGCCGTGGCCGATGTGTTGCTGGGCGTGGCGCCTCCTGGGTCGCTCTCCAATACCGTGTTGATCTCGATCAGCAACGGCTTGAGCTCCATCATCAGTTTCCTGTCGGGTGGTTCGGGTCTGCCGCAAAACGCACTGGCGGCGGCCCAGTCGCTCAGCACCGCGGGTTCACTCAAGTTCAATTTGGCCTATCCTGAAGGGCTGCCGACCACGGCCTGTGGCGAGGGCGCCTATGCGGTGCGCGGCGTGTCTTATTTTTCCTGGAGCGGGGCCCAGCCTTACACCAACGTGTTTGACATCCTGGACCCGGCCTTGGCCTTGACCGCGCTCGCCTTCAACGGGGCCAACAACGATGGACTGGTGGCGAGTTGCACGACCCGTCTGGGTCGTGTGATCCGCGACAACTACGCGATGAACCACCTGGACGAAGTCAATCAAACCGTCGGCCTGGTCAATCTGTTCGAGACCAACCCGGTCACCTTGTACCGCCAGCAAGCCAACCGCTTGCGCAACCTGGGCCTGTAGCGCGCTGATGAAGCTGGCGGCCAAGCGCGTTGTCTGGGGCTTGCTCGGGCTGGCCCTGGTGGGGGGCGCAGGCTGGTGGGGGTGGCCGGACGCTGCCTCCACCAAGGTGTCACCGGGCACGGCGCCCGCAGGCGAAGGTGCGGCGTTTGTGCACTCCATGCAGGACACCGTGCCCGATGGTGATTTGCGGACGGCCCCCGGGGCTCGGCCCGCGCTGGCGTCGGACCCCTTGCCTTATGCTGAACTCAAACGCCTGTTCGACTATTACCTGAGTGCCGTCGGCGAGCAGAGTATTGACGCCATCACGCTGGCAATTGCTCACGATCTGGAGCGGCGTTTGTCTCCTCCTCAGGTGCCAGCCGCCAAGCGGCTGTTGGCCCTGTATTTGCAGTTCAAGCTGGGCTTGGTCGAGCTGGAGAAAAAGCCTGAATTGGCGGGCGGCGATGTCAAGGCGATCCGCCGGCGTTTGCTGGCGATGCAGGACCTGCGGTCGCAGTTCTTCAGCGCAGAAGAAACCCAGGGTATGTTTGGCTTTGAGGATGACTACGACCTGGATGCCGTGGCGCGGCTGGAGGTCAGCCAGAACCCCGATTTGAGCCCAGCGCAGAAAAAGGAACAACTGGCAGCACTCGATGCCAGCCAGTCAGCGGTGCTGCGCGCAGCACGCGAAGCGCCCCGGGTGGTGCTCAAAATCGAGCAAATGGCGCAGACCCTGCGCGCGCAAGGCGCCAGCGAGGATGACATTTATCGCATGCGTTCCAAAGAACTCAACCCCGAGGCCGCCACTCGCCTGGCCGAGGTGGACCGCGAAGAAATCGTCTGGAAGAGTCGCATCGCCAACTACTTGAGCGAGCGCAGCAAGTTGCTCAAAGCCCAGGACGATGCGCCGCCAACACAGCGCGAGTTGGCGATCACCCAGTTGCAGCAGTCCCAGTTCAGCCCGGACGAGCGTCGCCGTCTGGCCGCTTACGAACTTTAAGCAGCGCTCGGACGCGGTCGCAACATCGATCAGGATTTTTGATTGTTTAGGGCTCCAGCCCTTGTTCCTGCTGGGTTTATAGCTATTTATTTTGTAGCGCCTGCAACAACTTGAGATGTATGCCGCCAAAGCTTCCATTGCTCATGCACAGGATATGGTCGCCCGCTCGGACTTGCGCCATCACCTGTGCCACCAAGTCATCGATGGTGTCGCCGACCTGGGCTTTGGCGCCCATGCTGGCCAAGGCCTCGCGGGCATCCCAGTCCAGGCCCCCGCTGTGGCAAAAAGCCAGATCGGCATCGGCCAGGCTCCATGGCAATTGCGCTTTCATGGTGCCGAGCTTCATGGTGTTGCTGCGTGGCTCGAACACCGCCAGGATGCGCTGCTGGGGGCCAATCTTTCGCCGCAGACCCGCCACCGTGGTGCGAATGGCGGTCGGATGGTGGGCAAAGTCGTCATACACCGTGATGCTGGCGCCCGCGCGCTGCACTCTGCCACGCACTTCCATGCGCCGCTTGACATTTTCAAAACTGCCCAGAGCGCGGGCGGCGACCTCGGGCGAGACCCCGACATGCTGAGCGGCGGCAATGGCCGCCAGCGCATTGAGTTGGTTATGCACACCAGTTAGCGCCCACTTCACTTGGCCGACGACCTGGCCCTGGTACAACACCTTGAATTCTTGCGGATCACCGGCTGCCGTGAAGTCACTGACCACCGCGCCAAAGCTGCGGATTTCGCTCCAGCAGCCGGCATGGATCACCCGGGCCAGGCTTTCTTCGAGTCCGTTGACCACGACCCGGCCCGAGCCGGGCACGGTGCGCAGCAGGTGGTGAAACTGGCGCTCAATGGCGGCCAGGTCATCAAAGATGTCAGCATGGTCGAATTCGAGGTTGTTAAGTACTGCGGTGCGCGGCCGGTAATGCACGAACTTGCTGCGCTTGTCGAAAAAGGCCGTGTCGTATTCGTCGGCTTCGATCACGAAAGCCTGACCAGCGCCCAAGCGGGCAGAAACATCAAAATTCAGCGGCACGCCGCCGACCAGAAAACCGGGGCGCAGGCCGGCGCATTCCAATATCCAGGCGACCATGGCGGTGGTGGTGGTTTCGCCGTGGGTACCGGCGACGGCAATCACATGCCGCCCTTGTAATAGGTGTTCAGCCAGCCATTGGGGGCCGCTGGTATAGGGCAGGCCGGCGTCCAGAATGGCTTCCATCAGCGGGAATTTGGGTGTGCCATCGGTCAAGTGGATGCGGCTGACCACGTTGCCCACCACAAACAGGTCGGGGGCCAGTGCCAACTGGTCGGCGCCAAAGCCTTCGATCAGGTCAATGCCAAGTCCGCGCAACTGATCGCTCATGGGCGGGTAAACGCCCGCGTCACAGCCGGTGACTTTGTGGCCGGCTTCCCGCGCCAAAGCGGCCAAGCCCCCCATGAAAGTGCCACAAATACCAAGAATATGAATATGCATGGGGCGAATTTTAGGCTGCTGCACGGTGCGAAAGAATCGGGGCAAAATGACATGGTATGGATTCTTTGAAATCAGAACTTTCGGCTGTGGCTGCCCGCTTGGTGGTCGAAGAAGGGCTGGAGTACGGGCCAGCCAAGCGGCGCGCGCTCAAACAGATCGGTTTGCCGTTGCGTACCGCCTTGCCGGGCAATGACGAGGTTGAGGATGCCGTGGTGACGTACCTGTCCGTCTTTTGTGCCGACACCCAGCCTGGTGAATTGCTGGCCTTGCGCCGTCTGGCCTTGGTCTGGATGGAGCGGATGGCGGTATTTCGGCCTCATTTGAGTGGGGCCGTGTGGCACGGTACCGCGACGCGACTATCCGATATTTACATACAGTTGTTTTGTGATGACAGCAAATCGGCGGAGATATTGCTCATTGATCATCAGACGGCCTATGTGCCGCACACGGTCGGCGGTTTCAACGGTGGAACAGTTGAGGCCTTGAGCGTGCATGCTTTTTGCCCGGAGTTGAAAGAGGACGTGGGCGTTCACTTGCTGGTGTACGACCGCGATGACGTGCGGCGCGCGCACAGGCCCACCGCCAAAGGGCGCCCACCGCGTGGGGACATCGTGGCCGTGCAGCGTTTGCTGCATGATCGGCAACCATGACTGAATTAACACCTTCTCCCGCACTTACCGAAAATATCGCCCGCAATCGTCGGCGCTGGTTGATAGGTGCGATGGCGGGCGTTGCTGCGCTGGGCGGCGTCGGACTGGCCTGGCGGACCTACCCGCCGCAATCGATATTACCAACTGCTGAGTCGGGGCTTTGGCAACTGGAGTTCGCAGGATTGGGGGGTGGTACGTTCAGCATGGCATCGTTACGGGGACAACCGGTTTTGTTGAATTTTTGGGCCACCTGGTGCCCCCCTTGTATAGAAGAACTGCCTTTGTTGAGCCGTTTTTATCGGGAACATTCAACTAAAGGATGGCAGGTGCTTGGTTTGGCGGTAGATCAAATGGAGCCAGTCAAGCAATTCCTGGCCAAGAGTCCGGTGACTTTCCCGGTGGCGTTGGCCGGGGTATCCGGCGTGGAACTCGGCAGATCTCTTGGTAATTTGAGTGGGGGTCTGCCGTTCACCGTCGTGCTGGGATCGGATGGGTTGATCGCGCATCGTAAAATAGGCAAAGTGTCGCCAGAAAATTTGCTGGCTTGGGCCTCCTTGAAATAGGGGCGGAGCGCCATAAATAGCAGCTTTTCAGCCACGCCGCGATGCCATTGGTCATTGAATTGACCAGATTCCCTGAACCTAAATACTTAAAAATAAGAGAAGATAACAGTACTTGGATGTAATTTAAGGTAAATTCGCCAGTTGTTACTTAAAAAATCGTTGGAGATATGATGGACCTTAGAAAACTTAAGACGCTGATTGACCTGGTGTCAGAATCAAATGTCTCAGAGCTGGAAATTACCGAAGCGGAAGGCAAGGTCCGCATCGTCAAGGGCGGGGGCGCCATGGTTCAGCAGTATGCGGCACCTGCCACTGCTTTTGCGCCTGTTGCCGCCCCGGCCCCGAGTCCCGAGCTTGCCCTTGCGCCCGCCGTTGTTGTTCACGCCGTGAAGTCGCCGATGGTTGGCACTTTTTATCGGTCCGCGTCTCCGGGTGCCAAGGCTTTTGTTGAGCTTGGAGACAGCATTAAAATCGGCGAAACCATCTGCATCATTGAAGCGATGAAAATTCTCAATGAAATTGAAGCGGATAAGTCGGGAACAGTGACGCAAATTCTCTGTGAGAACGGGCAGGCCGTTGAGTACGGACAAGCTCTGTTTGTGATTGAGTGACGTAAAGCGCCTATTCCATGTTCAAAAAAATCCTGGTTGCCAATCGGGGCGAAATTGCCCTCAGAATTCAACGTGCCTGTCGTGAGCTTGGTATCCAGGCTGTCATGGTCTATTCCGAAGCTGACCGAGAGGCCAAATATGTCAAGTTGGCCGAAGAGGCGGTCTGCATCGGACCCGCGCAGTCGGCCCTGAGCTATCTGAATATGCCCGCCATCATTTCGGCCGCTGAAGTAACGGATGCCGAGGCGATTCATCCTGGTTACGGCTTTTTGAGCGAAAACGCTGATTTTGCCGAGCGGGTCGAGAAAAGCGGTTTCCAGTTCATTGGCCCGACACCCGAATCGATTCGCATGATGGGTGACAAGGTATCTGCCAAACAGGCAATGATCAAGGCAGGCGTTCCCTGCGTACCCGGCTCGGAAGGCGAATTGCCCGACGACCCGGTGCAAATTCGCCGTATTGCCAAGGCGGTCGGTTACCCAGTCATCATCAAGGCGGCCGGGGGTGGGGGTGGACGTGGCATGCGCGTGGTGCATACAGAAGCGGCCTTGCTCAACGCCGTGACCATGACCAAGGCCGAAGCGGGCGCCGCTTTTGGCAATCCGGCGGTGTACCTGGAGAAGTTTCTCCAGAATCCCCGGCATATTGAAATTCAAATTCTGGCCGATAAATACAAGAACGCGGTTTACCTGGGGGAGCGTGATTGTTCGATGCAGCGACGTCACCAAAAAGTGCTTGAAGAAGCGCCGGCACCGGGCATTGCGCGCAGGTTGATTGAACGTTTGGGGGATCGCTGCGTGTCAGCGTGCAAGAAAATCGGCTACCGCGGGGCCGGTACTTTTGAATTTTTGTATGAAGATGGCGAGTTTTATTTCATTGAAATGAATACGCGCGTGCAGGTCGAGCATCCGGTCACGGAAATGATCACCGGGGTGGACATTGTGAAGACCCAGATCATGGTGGCGGCCGGTGAGAAGTTGCCGTTCACGCAACGCCAGATTGAAATTCGCGGCCATGCGATTGAATGTCGTGTGAATGCTGAAGACCCCTTTAAATTCATTCCTTCACCCGGCCGTATCACCATGTGGCACGCCCCGGGGGGGCCGGGGGTGCGGGTGGACTCGCACATTTACACCAATTACTTCGTTCCCTCGAATTACGATTCGATGATTGGCAAGATCATCGTGCACGGCGATACGCGGGAGCAAGCCTTGGCGCGCATGCGCACAGCCCTGGGTGAAACGGTGGTGGAAGGCATCAACACCAACATTGCGTTGCACCGTGAATTGATGGTTGACGCGAAGTTCATGGCCGGTGGCACCAACATCCACTATCTTGAAGGATGGCTTGCCCAGCACAAACGCTAAACTGAAATTTTGCGGGACAGTCCGCAGTTACGTGAAGCGAACCAGCTCTGTCCTCAACTAGCCTGAAACCTTGCGGGACAGACCGCAGTTACATGAAGCGAACCAGCTCTGTCCTCAACTAATTAGAAAAGCATGTTCGAACTGAGCCTGATGTGCCCGGAGAACCGGGTTGAGACCTTGAGTGACGCACTTGAAGCGCTGGACGCTTTGAGCGTCAGCATCGAAGATGCCGATGCTCAGACCGATGCCGAGCAGGCTTTGTTTGGCGAGCCTGGCATGCCACCGCCCAAAAAGGGTTGGCAGCGTTCGCGGGTCACGGCACTGTATGCCTCAGAGGCGTTAGCAAAAGACACTTTGTTGTTGCTGCAAGAACAAGATTTTTTTACTGACTGCCAAGTCTTGGGTTTAAAGGACGTGCCGGAGCAGGATTGGGTGCGCTTGACCCAGTCCCAGTTCACGCCGGTCGAAATTACGCCCGAGTTCTGGATTGTGCCGACCTGGCACGAACCCCCCACGCAGGCCCGCATCGTCATTCGTCTCGACCCGGGTTTGGCATTTGGCACCGGCACCCACCCGACCACCCGCATGTGTTTGCGCTGGATTGCCCAGCGGGGTCACGGCGATCACTCGGCGGTCCGAAATAAGCTGGGGCGTGTGCTGGATTACGGTTGTGGCTCGGGCATTCTCGCCATTGGTGCGGCCAAGTATGGCGCGGCTGACATTGATGCGGTTGATATTGACGGGGCGGCGGTGGAGTCGACCGTGCTGAATGCGCAGGCCAATCAGGTTCTTCTGAAGGCAGGTTTCCCCGATGCCGTCACAGGTGTCTATCAGACCGTGCTGGCCAACATTTTGGCAACCCCCCTGAAGGTGCTGGCCCCCTTGTTGTGGTCGCATGTGGCACCGGGTGGCTCGCTGGTATTGGCCGGAATTCTTGAGCGCCAGGCTGATGAGCTGAAGACGGCTTACGCACCTTATTGCCAATTGGCGATTTCTGACCAGCAAGAAGGCTGGATATTGATGAGCGCGTCAAACTGAGTTACCCGGGTCAGGCTCTACAATTTTCATCCTATGAGCCTGACCACACGCTGCCCGTCCTGCGAAACCCTGTTCAAGGTCGTGCCCGACCAACTGCGTATTGCCGACGGCTGGGTGAGGTGCGGCCAATGTGACGAAATATTCGAAGCGGCGCTTCACCTGTTGCTGGTGCCGCCTGAGCCGGAATGGCCACTAACGCAGCAGCCGGAGTCGCCCCATACCCTGGCGACGGTGGAGGTACCTGAATTGCCTGTGTCCGAAATCTCGCTGTTTGATGAGGGCTCGTTCGCCCCAATGATTCCGGTGGCGGAACCCGATGGGCTGGACGGGTTGGATGTTGCTGTACAGCCTGTTGATCCTTTGGATATCTCCCCCTCCTCAGCGGTTTCAACGGTCACAGCCCCCGGATTAACGGCAAATACTGGCCACGACGACAACGACAACGACAACTTCCGTCCTGGGTCAAATGAAATTTCATTTTTGCAGGACAGCAAGAGTGGCGCTTTGTGGCACAAACCGATCACGCGTGTGACTTTGGCTTTGCTGGGTTTGGTATTGGCGCTCGGGCTGGTGGGGCAAATTGTGCTGCATGAGCGTGATCGGATCGTGACGCTGGGACCTGGTTTACGGCCTTTTTTACTGGCGATCTGTGCGCCTTTGAATTGCATTCTGTCACCGCTTCGGCGTATTGAATCCCTTGTGATTGAAAGCTCGTCATTTACCCTTCTCCAGGGAGATTCATACCGTTTGAATTTCATGCTGAAGAACACAGCAGATATTCCATTGGCGGTGCCGACTATTGAGCTGACGCTGGCGGACTCACTCGATCAGCCGGTCGTGCGGCGGGTACTACGGCCCTCAGAACTCGGCGTTAAATCGGAGACGCTGACAGCGGGTGCTGAGTGGCCAATTTCTCTGGCCTTGACGATCAAGGCGGCAGGCGCGTCTGACCCTATTGCCGGCTATCGCTTGCTAACTTTTTACCCCTAAGATTGTTCCCCCTTCATTGTGGGGGATGTAAAAAAAGGCCCGGGACCTTCCGGCGCCGGGCTTGAAGAAAAGCCATCTTGGCTTTTCTTCAGGGCTTGTTGCCCGATGGAAAAGGCCACGCAGCTTGAGGGTTCAGTGTGGTCTGAGCCGCAGGCGTCGCTGGAGTGCTTACTTTCCTAGCCGGTGCAGCCTTCTTAGCTGGTGCAGCCTTCTTAGCTGGTGCAGCCTTCTTAGCTGGTGCCGCCTTCTTAGCCGGTGCCGCCTTCTTAGCCGGTGCCGCCTTCTTAGCCGGTGCCGCCTTCTTAGCCGGTGCCGCCTTCTTAGCCGGTGCAGCCTTCTTAGCTGGTGCAGCCTTCTTAGCCGGTGCAGCCTTCTTAGCGGGAGCAGCCTTCTTAGCCGGTGCCGCCTTCTTAGCGGGAGCAGCCTTCTTAGCCGGTGCAGCCTTCTTAGCCGGTGCAGCCTTCTTAGCCGGTGCAGCCTTCTTAGCCGGTGCAGCCTTCTTAGCGGGAGCGGTGTTTTTTACGACCGGTTTTTTTGCAGTTGCCATCATTGTTCTCCTTGATCAATTTACTAAGAGCACTTCATGCAAGTCACAGCGCATGAAGCGATGCATGATGTTGGGCTCAAACCCAGCACTATGAACGAGGGTGCACAAATCACGGTTGCCTTCACGAGGGCAATCCGCAAGATGTGAAATTTCTATTGTCATTTTTTGAAATTAATCCCAAGACAGCGCGCCACCGGATTGATATTCAATGACGCGAGTCTCAAAAAAATTACGCTCTTTTTTGAGGTCAATCATTTCGCTCATCCACGGGAACGGATTCTCTTCATTGGGGAAAAGTGTTTCGAGACCGATCTGCGTGGCGCGGCGGTTGGCGATATAGCGCAAGTAGCCTTTGAACATGGACGCATTCATTCCCAGTACGCCGCGGGGCATGGTGTCTTCAGCGTAGCGGTATTCCAGTTCGACAGCTTGCTCGAACAATGCTTTGATTTCAGCTTTGAACTCTGGTGTCCACAACTGCGGGTTTTCAAGTTTGAGCTGATTGATCAAGTCAATGCCAAAGTTGCAATGCATGGACTCATCGCGCAGGATGTATTGGTACTGCTCGGCGGCGCCTGTCATTTTGTTTTGGCGCCCCAGGGCCAGGATTTGAGCAAAGCCAACATAGAAAAACAGGCCTTCCATCAGGCAGGCAAACACGATCAGTGACTTCAACAAGGTCTGGTCGGTCTCGTGAGTTCCGGTTTTGAAGGCCGGATCCATGATAGCTTCAATGAAGGGAATCAAAAACTCGTCTTTGTCGCGAATGGATTTGACTTCGTTGTAGGCATTGAAGATTTCGCTTTCATCCAGACCCAATGACTCCACGATGTACTGGTAGGCGTGGGTATGAATGGCTTCTTCAAAAGCCTGACGCAACAAAAACTGTCGGCACTCAGGCGCTGTGATATGGCGGTAGGTGCCCAGCACAATGTTGTTCGCCGCCAGTGAATCGGCTGTGACGAAAAACCCCAGATTGCGCTTGATGATGCGACGCTCGTCCTCGGTCAGCCCATTGGGATCTTTCCACAACGCAATGTCACGCGTCATGTTGACTTCTTGTGGCATCCAGTGGTTGGCGCAGCTGGAGAGATATTTCTCCCAGGCCCACTTGTACTTGAAGGGAACGAGCTGGTTGACATCAGTCTTGCCATTGATGATTCGCTTGTCAGCGGCATTGACGCGGCGGGGCTGGCTGGAAATTGCGGTCCCAAGCCGGCTTATTGTTGCGATTGATTGGGCTGCGCCAGCGTGCAGCGTGTGAACCGCAGCCGATGACAGCGACGGCTCCGTCGAGCGGCTGCTGGACGAGTCGCGAGCATGAGGCAATGGCGGTGTGGGCTTGACTTCTTCGTCCCAGGTCAACATAGATGATTCCAATCGGCAGATTATGAGAGCAGTGAAATGAAATGAAAAGTATTCATTCACATCGTCACGATATTGTGTGACTGACTGTGGTGCAGCAACATCGCATTGACTGCGGTGAGGGCGTCAATGTCACTGACATGATTCGCAGGTTGGATCGTCCACACCGCAAAACTTGATATCGGTTGCAGGGCCGGTTGCCATCTGCATTCTTGCCGTGGCCGCCGCAGCGTCCAGTGCATCCATGCCGATGCTGCCGTGCTGCGATTCACCGCCGGAAGACACTGCATTCATTCGCCCGGCGCTGACGGTTGATTTTTCGGCATGGGTCGCCGACATGGTGCGCAGATAGTAGGTGGTCTTCAAGCCGCGAATCCATGCCAGTTTGTAGGTGTCATCAAGCTTTTTTCCAGACGCGCCAGCCATGTAGATGTTGAGTGATTGGGCTTGGTCGATCCACTTCTGACGACGCGCAGCGGCTTCCACCAGCCAGCGCGTTTCAAGCTCAAAGGCGGTGGCATACAAGGCCTTGATGTCAGCCGGCACCCGGTCGATCGGCGTCAAGGAGCCATCAAAGTGCTTGAGGTCCATCACCATGACATCGTCCCACAGCCCCAGGCGCTTGAGGTCTTGCACCAGGTAGCTGTTGATGATGGTGAATTCGCCCGACAGGTTGGACTTGACCGACAGGTTCCCAAAGCAGGGTTCAATCGAGGCGTCGACCCCGATTATGTTGGAGATGGTGGCGGTGGGCGCGATGGCCGTGCAGTTGGAGTTGCGCATGCCATCCCGGGCAATCTTCTGGCGCAGGGCGTCCCAGTCCAGTGTTGACGAACGGTCCACCTCCACATAGCCGCCGCGCTCGCGCGCCAGCATGTCGAGCGTGTCAATCGGCAAAATGCCCTGGTCCCAGAGCGAACCCTTGTAGCTGGCGTATTGGCCCCGTTCCCGTGCCAGCTCGGTGGACGCCCAGTAGGCGTAGTAGCAGATGGCTTCCATCGATGTATCGGCAAATGCGACCGCCGCGTCGCTCGCGTAGGGGAGGCGCAGTTCATACAGGCTGTCCTGGAACGCCATCAGCCCCAGGCCCACCGGCCGATGCTGCAGATTGGCGTTGCGCGCTTTTTTGACGGCGTAATAGTTGATGTCGATGACGTTGTCGAGCATGCGCATCGCGGTCGTGATGGTCTTTTGCAGCTTGGTGTGATCGAGCACCTTGGCGTCATTGGCTGACCCTGCGGGGGCGTCCTTCAGGTGTTGCAGCAGGTTGACCGAGCCTAGGTTACAGACGGCTGTCTCCGTGTCGCTGGTATTGAGCGTGATTTCGGTGCACAGGTTGCTGGAGTGGACCACGCCGACATGCTGTTGCGGCGAGCGGATATTGCAGGCATCCTTGAACGTGATCCAGGGGTGGCCGGTTTCAAACAGCATGGTGAGCATTTTTCGCCACAGGTCCGCCGCTGGCAGCGTGCGCGCTGGCTTGATCTCGCCGCGTGCGGCTTTTTCTTCGTAAGCGACGTAGGCTTTTTCAAAGTCAGCGCCAAACTTGTCGTGCAGATCCGGCACATTGTTGGGTGAAAACAGGGTCCACTGGCCTTTTTCCATGACGCGACGCATGAACAGGTC
>JANYHL010000059.1 GCA_025359085.1 Gammaproteobacteria bacterium | reverse complement strand
CAGCAACCCGGCCACCATCATGACCGACCCGGCGACGGCGGACGTGACCTACATCGAGCCGATCAACTGGCAGACGGTCGAGAAAATCATCGCCAAGGAGCGTCCCGATGCGATCCTGCCAACCATGGGCGGCCAGACGGCGCTGAACTGCGCGCTCGATCTCTGGCACCACGGCGTGTTAGAGAAGTACAACGTCGAGCTGATTGGCGCCAAACCCGAGGCGATTGACAAAGCCGAAGACCGGTTGAAGTTCAAGGACGCGATGACCAAGATTGGCCTGGGCTCGGCGCGCTCGGGCATTGCCCATAGCATGGAGGAGGCCTGGGCTGTGCAGAAGACGGTGGGTTTCCCGACCGTGATCCGGCCCAGTTTCACGCTTGGCGGCACCGGTGGCGGCATTGCCTACAACCCGGAAGAATTCGAAGTCATCTGCAAGCGCGGTCTGGAAGCGTCACCCACCAATGAACTGCTGATCGAAGAGTCGCTGTTGGGTTGGAAAGAGTACGAGATGGAGGTGGTGCGCGACCAGGCGGACAACTGCATCATCGTTTGTTCCATCGAAAACCTGGACCCGATGGGGGTGCACACGGGCGACTCGATCACGGTCGCGCCAGCACAGACGCTGAGCGACAAGGAGTACCAGATTTTGCGCAATGCCAGTCTGGCCGTTCTCCGCGAAATCGGCGTTGACACGGGCGGCTCCAACGTGCAGTTTTCCATCAACCCCGACGATGGGCGCATGGTGGTAATCGAGATGAATCCACGCGTCAGTCGTTCTTCGGCGCTGGCCTCCAAGGCCACCGGTTTTCCGATTGCCAAGATCGCCGCCAAACTCGCGGTCGGCTACACGCTCGACGAATTGCGCAATGACATCACGGGCGGGGCCACACCCGCCAGCTTTGAGCCGAGCATTGACTACGTGGTGACGAAGATTCCCCGTTTTGCGTTCGAGAAGTTCCCGACGGCCGATAGCCGTCTGACGACGCAGATGAAATCGGTCGGTGAAGTGATGGCGATGGGGCGTACTTTTCAGGAGTCGTTCCAGAAAGCCTTGCGCGGCCTCGAAGTCGGCGTCGATGGCATGAATGAAAAGACGCAGGACCGTGAACTGCTGGAAAAAGAGCTGGGCGAGCCCGGCCCCGAGCGGATCTGGTACGTCGGCGACGCGTTTGCCGCCGGCTGGAGTGTGGAGGAGGTCTTTGCGTTGACCAAGATCGACCGCTGGTTTCTGGTGCAGATCGAGCAGATCGTCAAGATTGAGCTGGAGATTGAGCACCTGCCCGTGCCAGCACAAGGCACCTCCCTGGACGCGATGGACGCCGTAACCTTGCGTGCCTTGAAGCAAAAAGGATTTTCCGATCGGCGCCTGGCCAAACAGTTCAAGACCACCGACACCGCTGTGCGTGAAAAGCGCCATGCTCTGGGTGTGCGCCCGGTCTACAAACGCGTGGACACCTGCGCGGCCGAGTTCGCTACCCACACGGCGTATCTGTACTCGACCTATGAGTCGTCCAGTCCGTTCGACACCGGCAGCGAATGTGAGGCCGATCCGACCGATCGCAAAAAAATCATGGTGCTTGGCGGGGGTCCCAACCGCATTGGCCAGGGCATCGAGTTTGACTACTGCTGCGTGCATGCGGCGCTGGCGCTGCGCGAAGACGGCTATGAGACCATCATGGTCAACTGCAACCCCGAGACCGTGTCGACCGACTACGACACGTCGGACCGACTCTATTTTGAGCCGGTCACGCTGGAAGACGTGCTGGAAATCGTGGCCAAGGAAAAGCCGTACGGCGTGATCGTGCAGTACGGGGGCCAAACACCGCTCAAGCTGGCGTTGGCGCTGGAGGCCAATGGCGTGCCCATCATCGGCACCTCGCCTGACATGATTGACGCCGCCGAAGACCGTGAACGCTTTCAAAAGCTGCTGCATCAGCTGGGGCTGCGCCAGCCCGCCAATGCGACCGCCCGCACCGAGCCCGAGGCGCTTGAAAAAGCGGCGGCGTTGGGCTACCCGCTGGTGGTGCGGCCAAGCTATGTGCTCGGGGGCCGGGCCATGGAAATCGTGCATGAGCAGCGCGACCTGGAGCGCTACATGCGCGAGGCGGTCAAGGTCAGCCACGATTCGCCGGTGCTGCTGGACCGCTTCTTGAATGACGCCATTGAGTGCGATGTGGACTGTGTGCGCGATGCGCAGGGCCAAACCTTCATTGGTGGCGTCATGGAACACATTGAACAGGCCGGCGTCCACAGTGGCGACTCCGCCTGCTCGCTGCCGCCCTACAGTTTGCGCGCGGAAACCGTGACAGAGATCAAGCGCCAAACGGCGGCCATGGCGGAGGCCTTGCATGTCGTCGGCTTGATGAATGTGCAGTTCGCCATCCAGAGCCTGGACGGCGTTGATGTGATTTTTGTGCTCGAAGTCAATCCCCGTGCCTCCCGCACCGTGCCTTTTGTGTCCAAAGCCACCGGCGTTCAGTTGGCCAAAGTGGCGGCCCGCTGCATGGTGGGGCAGTCGCTCGCCTCGCAAGGCATCGGGGCTGAAGTAACCCCACCCTATTTCTGCGTGAAAGAAGCGGTGTTCCCCTTTGTCAAGTTTCCGGGTGTGGACACGATACTGGGCCCCGAGATGAAGTCGACCGGCGAGGTGATGGGTGTGGGCAAGACCTTTGGGGAGGCTTTTGTCAAGTCTCAAATCGGGGCTGGCACCAAGTTGCCCCGGCCGCGCACGCCCTCGGGCGAGCCCGCCGGCAAGGTCTTCATCTCGGTCAAAAACAACGACAAACTTCGCGTCATTGAAGTCGCGCGTGACCTGGTTGGCCTTGGCTTCACGCTGCTGGCAACCAAGGGCACGGCCTTGGCCATCAATGCGGCCGGCGTGACGTGTGCCACGGTCAACAAGGTGACCGAAGGACGGCCCAATATTGTCGATATGATCAAAAACCAGGAAATTGCGCTGGTCATCAACACGGTGGAAGAGCGGCGCAATGCGATTGCGGACTCGCGTCATATCCGCACCTCGGCCTTGCTCGGGCGGGTCACCACCTTCACGACCATTGCCGGCGCCGAGGCGGCGGTGCAGGGGATGCGCTACATGGACGACCTGAGTGTTATTTCGATCCAGGAAATGCATGCCCAGTTGGCCCTGGCCTGATGTGAGCGGACAATCACGGCATAATCCAATCTGATTTTTGTGAATGCCGCCGAACGGTAACGCTCGGCGGTTTTTATTTTTCATAATCAGTTGAGGACAGAGCGGGTTCGCTTCGCGTAACTTCGGTCTGTCCCGCAAATTCCTTATTCTTTAACGGAGCAGCACGTGGCTACCCTACCTATTACCAAACGCGGTGCTGAAAAGCTCAAAGCCGAGTTGCACAAGCTCAAAACGGTGGATCGCCCCTGGGTCATCAATGCCATTGCCGAGGCGCGCGCGCAGGGTGACCTGAGCGAAAACGCCGAGTACGAGGTCGCCAAGGACAAGCAGGGCTTTATCGAAGGGCGCATTCAGGAGATTGAAGGCAAGCTCTCCGTCTGCCAGGTCATTGATCCGGTTGACCTGCATGCGGAAGGCCGCGTGGTGTTTGGCGCCACGGTGCAACTTGAGGACGAGGCGTCTGGCGCAGCCGTGACTTACCAGATCGTGGGTGAAGATGAGGCCGATATCAAACTGGGTTTGATCAACATTGGCAGTCCGATTGCCCGGGCGTTGATTGGCAAAGTACAAGGTGACACCGCCGAGGTGCAGGCGCCGGGCGGTATCAATCACTATGAAGTCGTGGCGGTGAGTTACGTCTAAGCTGCTGTCAGGGTTGCCGTTTTGGGCGGCTGCGCTGTGGTGGGGCAGCCTGAGCACGATCGGTTTCCTGGTTGTGCCCCTGCTGTTTGCGACGCTGCCAAGCCCGGCGCTGGCAGGCCAGATGGCGGCGCGCTTGTTCGCCGCGCAGACCTGGGTATCTTGTATTTGTGCTTTGCTGTTGCTAATTAGTTTAAGACAAAATCAAGCTCCAGCCCGCGTCCCTATTGCCCAAGCAGCTATTATTTTTATAGTTCTAGGGATGCTGCTGGCGTTGCTGGCCGAGTTTGCCGTGGCGCCCCGCATTGTGGCGCGCGAGAATTTACGCCTGTGGCACAGCGTCGGCAGCGCGATGTACTTGCTGCAATGGCTGTGCGCTGCGGCGACGTTCTGGAAGTTGTCGCCACGTTCCTAGACGGAAATGGCTCGTTGCCTGCTGCGCGGCGGCCCGGATCAGGTCTGACTGCGCTTTTTGATGCTGATTTGCTTCGGTTTGGCGCGTTTGACCTGACCCCCTGGGGTGAGGCGCTGGTTGCCCAGCACACGCAGGGTTTTGACTTCGGGACGCTGGCCACCGCGTTTGCTGTATTTCAGGACTTTGAAGTCGCGGGGGCCGGGCATCCGATCTTCATCGACCGTTTTTTCCCGTTCCGGCATCGGGCGCCAGAGCACCAGCAACTTGCCGATATGCTGAATTGGTGCGGCGCCAAGCTCGTCGGTCAGGGTTTGAAACATGGCTTCGCGTGCGGCCCGATCATCCGAGAAGACACGAATCTTGATCAGTCCGTGCGCGTTCAAGGCAGCATTGGCTTCCTTTTTAACCGCGGCGGTGAGCCCGTCACCACCAATCATGACCACAGGGTCAAGGTGATGCGCTTCCGAGCGGTGTTCTTTGCGTTGGGCGGGGGTCAGTTGAATTTGAGACATGGCTATATTATCGGCGAGGAAGGCAAAAATGAAATCCCAAACTAAAAGCAGCAAGGTCAATCGGGCCTGGTTAAACGATCATGTTAATGACACCTATGTCAAATTGGCCAAGCTCGAAGGTTACCGCGCGCGGGCCGCATACAAGCTCAAGGAAATTGATGAAACGCTGGGTTTGATCAAACCGGGTCAGTTGGTGGTCGACCTGGGCTCAACCCCCGGCGCGTGGAGCCAGTACGTGCGCCGAAAGATGTCGCCCAAGACCGCCACCGGCGGCGGCGCGGCGGTCGGGGCGCTCAATGGCACCATCATTGCACTCGATGTCCTGCCCATGGAGCCGGTCGAAGGCGTCGTCTTCCTGCGAGGGGATTTTCGGGAATCCGATGTCTTGCTGCAGCTGGAGGCTGAAATGAAGGGGCGCCAAGCCGATGTGGTGGTCTCCGATATGGCGCCCAACCTGTCAGGCATTGACTCGGCAGACGCGGCCCGTATTGAGAATCTGGTTGAGCTGGCGCTTGAATTCGCCCAGAACCACATGAAGCCAGACGGTGCGCTGGTGGCCAAAGTATTCCATGGCGCTGCCTACGACCCACTGGTGAAACGATTCAAGGAGAGCTTTGTGCTGGTCAAGCGCATCAAACCCAAGGCCTCGCGTGACAAGTCTTCGGAAACGTTCTTAATCGGGCTGGGATTGAAGGCCCGTTGAATCCCATGCTTGGTCTGAGGCTGAACGGCATAAAACCATGCCCAGTGCATCTTGAAACGCCTAAAATGCCACCCAAGTTATCTCTATCTTTTAATTTGCTCACCCTTTGGAGCCTCGCTTGAATAATCAGTGGTTTTCAAAAATTGCCGTTTGGCTTGTTATCGCCCTTGTGCTCTTCACCGTGTTCAAGCAGTTTGATGCGCGTGGACCCGCAAGCGCCGGGTATCTGGGCTATTCTGACTTTTTGGAGGAAGTGCGCAGCAATCGCATCAAGAGCGCCATTATCCAAGAGGGGCAGGGCGGAACCGAAATTGTGGCTGTGACGACCGATGACCGCCGGGTCCGGACCACCGCCACGTACCTTGACCGCGGCTTGGTGGGCGACC
>JANYHL010000050.1 GCA_025359085.1 Gammaproteobacteria bacterium | reverse complement strand
GACGCCGGCGCGGTTGCCATTGTGGTGCTGGAGAACTTTGCCCATACCTTGCAGGAAGTGCTGGCCAGGAACCCGGCGCTCAAGCTGAAAGTCCTGACCACCGAAGTCGGTGACATGTTCCCGGTACTCAAGGAAGTGCTCACCAATGTGGTGGTCAAGTATGTCAAAAAGATGGTGCCCGAGTGGCAGATTGAGGGGGCCGTCGAATTCAATGCCGCCTTGCGCACGGGCCGTGATCTGACCCTGCATCATGTGCCGCTGGGCCACCAGGACATCGCGTTTCTACAGTACACCGGCGGCACCACCGGCGTCGCCAAGGGCGCCGTGCTGACACACGGCAACATGGTGGCCAACTTGAAGCAGGTGGGCGAATGGATCGCGCATGACCTGCTCGACGGCAAGGAAGTGTTTGTCTGCCCGTTGCCGCTGTATCACATCTATGCCCTGAACTCCAACTTGGTGTTCATGAACAAAGGGGCGCATACCATCCTGATCACCAACCCCAGGGACATGCATGCCTTCATCCATGATCTGAAGAAATACCCGGTGACGATCATCATCGGCGTCAACACCCTCTACCGGGCGCTGCTCGATACACCTGAATTTGCCGATGTGGACCTGCACAGCCTGAAGGTGGTCAATGCCGGCGGCATGGCGGTGCAGCGCGTGGTGGCCGAGCGCTGGAAGAAGGCGACCGGCGTGCCCATCATCGAGGCCTATGGCCTGACCGAAACCGCGCCCGGCGCGATCTGCAATCCGCTCAACATTGTCGACTGGACCGACGCCATTGGCATGCCGTTTCCATCAACCGAGGCCGCCGTGCTGGACGACGACGGCCGCGAGCTGGACATCGGCGAGATCGGCGAAATCGGCATCCGCGGCCCGCAGGTGATGACGGGTTATTGGAACCGGCCCGATGAGACCGCGAAGGTGTTCACGGCAGACGGCTGGCTGCGCACCGGTGACATGGGCTTCATGGATGAACGCGGTTACTTCAAGATCACCGACCGCAAAAAGGACATGATCATCGTGTCGGGCTTCAAGGTGTTTCCGAACCAGATTGAAGACGCCGTGGCGCTGCATCCGGGGGTGGCCGAAGTGGCGGCCATTGGTGTGCCCGACGAGAAGTCAGGCGAGGTGGTCAAGATCATCGTCGTCAAAAGCGATCCGGCGCTGACCGAGCAAGACCTGCTGGCCCATTGCCGCCAGCACCTGACCGACTACAAGGTGCCCAAGATCGTCGAGTTCCGCACCGAGCCGCTGCCCAAAACCAACCTCGGCAAAATTTTGCGGCGGCAATTGCGCGTCCTGCCCGCGCAGCCTGCGCTCTGAAGAACAATAGCGCAGACGCGGGTGGGGTGGCGCCAAGCTCGCGGCTTGCCGCCGGCGCGGTCAAGCGGCCGACAGCGGGCTTGGCGTCCCGATTTTTTTGATAAAACAAGGCGCTAGCCCTCGTTGAATAAGCCTATGCAGCTACTATTATGATAGTCTAATGACTTGTTGCAAAGAGGGGGTTGCGCGTTCTTTTGGCACAGTCTGTGCATAATCTGCGCGTACTAGCTTTGCACCGCAAACCCGCATGTCGCTTCACCGCATGACGTCCCCGTTTTCGCGCAGCCTGCAGCTGGCAGTGGCGCTGGCGTGCGCCCTGATGGCCGTATTCGCTGTGTATGTTTACGCGGAAAAACGGATCGACCGGGCTCATGAGCTGCGCTACCGATCACAGCAGCTGGCCAGTGAATTGCGCCAGTCGTCCGATGTCCTGACGCGCATGGCCCGCACTTTCGTGCTTACCGGCAACCCGGTTTACCGGCAGTATTACCGCGATATTCTGGCGATTCGGGACGGCAGGATACCGCGGCCGCTTAATTACGACAGTATTTACTGGGACCTTGTGACGGCGGATGGCGCGCCGCCGCAACCTGACCGCGGTGCCCCGGTGGCGCTGCAGGCGCTGCTGCAGCAGGCCGGATTTGCCGAGGACGAGTTGCTGAAATTGGCGCAGGCCCAAGCCCGGGCGGAGCAACTCACACGTCTTGAATTCACAGCCATGGCGCTGCTGGATGATCCAGGCGAAGGTTTGCCAGAACGTCGCAACCAGGCCAACGAGATGCTGCATGACCGGGCCTACCACCAGGCCAAGGCTGACATCGTGCGGCCATTGGCCGAATTGCACGAGTTGATGGCGCGTCGGACTGGGCAGGCGGTGCAACAAGCCGAACAGACGGCGACCTGGTTGCGCGGCCTGTTTGTGGCGTTGGCGCTGGCACTGCTACTGGCCTTGTGGCACAGCATCAAGGTCTTGCGAGGCATGCTGGGCGCACCGGTGGATGAAATTCACGCCCACATCAGCCGGCTCGGCCGCGGTGACTTTAGCCGCGCGATTGCCGTTGCGCCCGGCCTGGGCTTCAGTGTGCTGGGGCGGCTGTTGCAGACGCAGCGCCAGCTCAATGAAATGGCGCGCGCGCGCGAAGTTTCGCAGACCCAACTGCTGCGCCTGACGCGGCTCTATGCCGCTCTCAGCGACTGCAACCAGACGATCGTGCGCTGCACCGATGAGTCGACATTGTTTGCGCAAATCTGCCGCACCGTGGTGGAGCATGGGGGCATGAAAACGGCCTGGATCGGCCTGCTGCAGTCATCCGACCGGCTGCTCAGGCCGACCTTCTCCTATGGTGTCGGCGTGGAATACCTGAAAGACATCCCTATCACGGCCGATGCCGACGAGCCGGTCGAGCGCGGTCCGACCGGTATCACGGTGCGCAGGAACCAGCCCTTCTGGTGTCAGAACTACCAGCATGACCCGATCACCGCGCCGTGGCACGCGCTGGGTGCGCGCCTGGGTTGGGCCGCCTCGGCGGCGCTGCCGCTGCATCGCAACGGCCGGGTCATTGGTGCCTTCAATGTCTATGCAGGTGAGGTCAACGCCTTTGACGCGCAGACTCAAAAGATGTTGATCGAAATGACCGCCGATATTGACTACGCGCTGGGCAACGTTGATCGTGAAGCGGCGCGTTTGCGCAGCCAGCAAATGGACGCCCTGCGCAGCTTCATGCTGGAGCGCCTGACCAGTGACTTGCCGCTGCCTGACCTGCTGAACGAGTTCGTGCTCAAGATTGAAGACACCCTGCCCGACGCGCTGGGTTCCATTTTGTTGTTGGATAGCGAGGGGCAGCATCTGCTTTTGGGCGCGGCGCCTCATCTGCCCGATTTTTTCACAGCCGCCCTCGACGGCGCGCAGATCGGGCCGCAGGCGGGCTCGTGTGGAGCCGCGGCCTTCACCGGCGAGGTGGTCGTTGTGGCCGACATCGCGAGCCATCCCGATTGGGCTCCCTACCAGGCGTTGGCGCAACGGGCCGGGCTTGCGGCCTGCTGGTCTGAGCCGATCCGATCCGCCAGCCAGCAGGTGTTGGGCACTTTTGCCATCTACAAGCGCAGCAGCGGCAAACCGCAAGCCCATGAGCGGGCGTGTATTGCCATGGCGGCGGAGCTGACCGCCATCGCCATTGAGCGCAAGCACGCCGAGGTGCAACTGGAGCTCAAGGCGCGCGTGTTTGAGCAGGGCAATTAAGCGATTGTGATCACCGACAACCAGAATCGTATCGTGCGGGTCAACCGCGCTTTTAGCCTGATTACCGGTTACAGCGAGGCCGAAGCTCTGGGGCGCAACCCCAGCATGCTCTCATCGGGCCGACAGAGTCCTGACTTCTACCAGGCCATGTGGGCCACGCTGCAGGCGCAGGGGCAGTGGCAGGGTGAGTTGTGGAACCGGCGCAAGGACGGCTCGCTCTACCCGGAGTGGCTGTCCCTCAGTGTGCTGTGCGACCGGAGCGGCGCGGTTATCAACTATGTGGCGGTGGCCACCGACATCAGCCAGCGCAAGGCGGACGAGGCCAATATCCGGCTGCTGGCCGATTTTGACGCGCTGACCGGTTTGCCCAACCGGCGCTTGTTGCAAGACCGCATCGATACCGCGCTGAGTCAGGCGCAGCGCCAGGGGGAAGCGCTGGCGCTGATGTTCCTGGACCTCGATCGCTTTAAAAATGTGAATGACTCGCTCGGCCATCATGCGGGTGATGAGCTGCTGATGCAGGTGGCGCAGCGCCTTAAATCGGTACTGCGCGAGCAGGACACGGTATGCCGGGTCGGTGGCGACGAGTTTGTGCTGTTGTGCACCAGCACTGACGCCACCGGCGCCGCCCATGTGGCCAATAAATTGCTTGAAATTACGGCGCAGCGCTACCTGGTCGTACAGCAGGAGCTGGCCATCACGTTCTCCATCGGGATTGCGCTGTACCCGGACGATGGGGACAGCTTCGCGAAGTTGTCCATGAGTGCGGACATCGCGATGTACCGGGCCAAGCAGGCAGGCCGCAACGCTTATCGCTTTTCACCGCCGACATGCAGCTTGAATCGAGTCGCCAATTGGCGCTGCAAAACGGCTTGCGCTAGGCTCCCACGGCAACGCGTCGGCTGCGGGCCGGGCGCGCTACCTCGGTTTTCAGGCCATCGCCGAAGGGGTGGAAACACCGGGCCAGCTGGGCTTTCTGCGCGAGCAGGGCTGCGATGAAGTGCCGGGCTATTTTTACAGTCAGCATTTGCCGCTCGATGCGTTGGCGGCGTTCCTGCGGCAACAGCCGGTCGGCGGGCCCCATTCAGCGTCTTGCGGCGAATGAGGTTGCTCTCTGCTCACAACAGCCGCTTCAAATAATGCCCGGTGTAGCTGGCCGGGTTGGCGGCCAGGTCTTCGGGTGTGCCGATGCCCACCACCTGGCCGCCACCAGCGCCGCCTTCGGGCCCCATGTCGATCAGCCAGTCGGCGGTCTTGATGACGTCCAGGTTGTGCTCAATCACCACGATGGTGTTGCCGGCATCGCGCAACTGGTGCAAGACCTTGAGCAGCAGGTCGATGTCGGCAAAGTGCAGGCCGGTGGTGGGTTCGTCCAGGATGTAGAGCGTGCGCCCGGTGTCGCGCTTGCTCAGCTCCAAGGCCAGCTTGACGCGCTGCGCCTCGCCGCCCGACAGCGTGGTGGCCGATTGCCCCAGCCGGACGTAAGACAGGCCCACATCCAGCAGCGTGTGCAGCTTGCGCGCAATGGTCGGCACGGCTTTGAAATACTCATGCGCCGCTTCGACCGTGAGCTCCAGAATTTGCGCGATGTTCTTGCCCTTGTACAGCACCTCCAGCGTTTCGCGGTTGTAGCGCTGA